>NZ_JAZGZU010000014.1:0-111225 GCF_036347315.1 Flavobacterium sp. C4GT6 | reverse complement strand
GCGGATCCTGCTGGGCAGAAACATCTGCCAGACCGCACAGCGCAACTAGCGCCGCAAGGTATATTTTCTTCATGTGTCTTCTGTGTTAATAATTAGTAAACCAAGGGAGGCAAGCCTCGCCTCCCTTAGCTTTGGTTTTCTTCTTATTCTTCTCTGTTAATGTAAACCCATCCGGTTTTACTATCTCCATTACCTAATTCGATAGAGTAATAGTAAGTACCTGTTGGAAGTTCATTACCTTTTTTGTCCTGACCATACCATTCGTTAGTATAAGCTCCTTGGGTAAACACCTCTTTACCGTAACGGTTAAAGATGCTTATCTTTCTTACATTAAACCCTGTAAGATCGAAGTTGTCATTCTTAGTATCCCCGTTTGGAGAGATTCCTTTAGGAATCATACAGGCAACAGTATCTACAGTTTCAGAAAGAACTGCCGGACAGCTTACATCTCCTGTAGGAGTTACAGTCACAGTGTATTCTCCCGGTTCTTCTACAACAAGAGAAGTATCAGTTCCAACAGTAGCACCTGTTGAATCTGTCCATTCAATAACAACATCAGCTTCAGTATAGTCTTCTCCTAAAGAAACTTCTAAAATATAAAGGTTATCCTCACAACCTGCTGCAATAGTTAAAGCCGGAGTAGGAACAATATCTACAACGAAACTTGTTTCATCTGTACATTCTAATCCATCAATCTGAGCATAGATATAGATAGTTTGACTTGTCGTTATTTCATCACCAACAACAAGCATATCACCTGTTCCGCCGGCACCAGTATAATAGTTGTTATTTTCGTTTAGTGCAGGAAGCACAAAAGTATCACACTCTGCAACATCTTCCATTACATCTGCAACCGGAGATTCATGAACAGTAACAGTTACTGCTTCAGTAGCCTCACAATCTACAACAACACTTACCTCATAAATACCAGCCTGAGTAGCACTAATGCTTGTTCCTGTTTCAGGTAAATCAGCACCGTCTAATGTCCATGTAATAGTTGCATCTGCAATATCAAAGTTAATTGGCTCCACAGTTAAAGTAGTAGACTGTCCTTCGCAAACATCTAGCTCACCATCTAAAGTAAATTGTGGTGGGTTATCTGAAATAAGGATTTCAAATGAACCAATATAGTAACATTCACTTCCTGTTTCCTGTACCCTTACATAAATAGTTTCGGTTGTGTTTGTTTCATGCTCTGCAGCAAGGTTATCATCACCACCAGCAATAGCAGCCTCTTCTGTTGCATAGAAAGTTATAGTAAAGTTCTCTGGATTTGTTAATCCTGCAACAAAATCAATCATAGCATCATTAAGATCTACAGTTACCATCTCTCCTGTTGTACAAATACCAAGATCTATAAGGTTATCTACAGCAACCTCTTCAGCTAAACGAATTGTAACATCACTTTCTTTTACAAGAAGCTCACCATTACAGTTAGTGTAAGTAGCACGTGCAGTAAGTGTAGTAGGTTCTGTAACACAAACAGTAATATCAGTTTGATCACTGTAAGTCACTCCATCCTGTAACCATTCGAATACAACGTTAGTGTTTCCGTTTGGTGTAAATCTCCAAGCTTCTTCAGTTGCTGTCCACGCTCCTGTATTTCTATCTTCCGGCACAAATGCTTCTGTACCATCTGCATTTTGAAGTCCAAGTACTCCGGCACCATTTTGCCAAGATGTACATGGTACTCTATTACCAACATAAACCTCAATTACGTTAGAGATTTCGTATAGTACAATTTGAGTTGTTTGTGCGCCAACATCAGGGTTATTATTACAGCTGCTGCTAAACTGAGCTACTTCAGAGAAGTTAACTACAAGTGCACGACATGGATATGTACCTAATACCTGATAGTTAATATCAGGGTTAGCCACATCATTATTCTGGTTAGGGTCGATATCCTGATACACACCATAAATAGCGTTAAGGATAGGGAATCCTGTATTTGGGATTGTTTGGTTAAATGAATAAGGACAATATCCTTCAGCATCGGTTGTATCGAAAGAAACAACACCGTTAGAACCAACAATTACTTCAGAATAGATTTCTCCAAAGAAACAGAATTCAAAAGGAAGTTCTACTACAGGAGACCATACGTCATCTGTACCAACCGATACCGGAGTACCTCCCGTAAATGGGAACGGCGGAGCATAATCAATAGATTCTATTTCATAAGATGTTGTCTCACCAGTAAGCATGTAGTTAGCGCTTAACGGTACACAGTTGTCTTCATCAGGACAAACTATATACTCTGATCCCGGTAATACAATATCCATTTCAGGATCAAATACCTCAACATTAGCACATCCCGGTGGATTGAATATTGAGAATAATTGTGGACCTGACCAAAGGCTTGAACTGTCTTCGTCACAAATAGCTCTTACATAGAACTCATAGTATTCTCCCGAAACTATATCGTTAGCTATATATGAAGGATCATCAGTAACAATTACAGATGTAGTAGGCTCATCACCAGGAGCACCAGATCCCATATCCTGAATTACAACTTCCCATTGTGTTTCAGAACCTGTAGGTGTCCATGAAAGGTTAATATAAGAAGCTCCCTGTACTGCTTCAGCTAATAAATCTACAGGCTGAGGGCAGGTTACAACTTTAAATAATACATTATCAATAGCAGACGGTGGCTGTACTTCGGTAAATGTATTGTTTCTCCATTCAAATACTAATCTAACTGTTTGCCCTGCATAAGCAGTAGCATTAAAGATTTGTGTTTCTGTAGTCCACTCTGGGTTCTGACTGTATTCACCACCTATTTGCTGTCCGTCAGTATTTGTTATCTGAGTACCCGGTTGAGGAGTAAATGTAACCGGTACTAACCATACTCTGAAATAATCATTTTCAGAAGTATCTCCCGCAGATTTCCAGTCAAATGAAAGTTGAGCATCTGCTATAGTTGCAGGAACCTCAATATCTCTAAATGCATGTACTGTAGAACCTTGGTTAGCAGTATAAGCATTAGTCACACCTCCGTCATTTGTAATATATAATGATTTATCAGGGCTATTGCTTACTGCTGTCCCAACAGTCCAAACATTAGGCTGTTGCATATTTAGAAGAGTCCAGTTAGTATCATCTGCATCAAAGTCATCTTGAAAATCCATTTGCGCTGGTATCTGTGGTAATACAAATATTGCAGGTCCTATCCATAAACTAGTATCCCCTGCTCCACAGTTACTCCTTACCCATACATAGTGTATCCCACCAGGAGTCAGGTTATTTGCTGTAACATTTGTATCCGTAACATTTTCTGTTGGTATAGTATCATCCTCAGGAGCTATATCAGATGTACTAATATAGTAATCATATGAAGACGTAACTGTTGTTGGTGCTTCCCACGCGATATCTGCCGTTGTTTGCGTTAAATTATCTACAGTTACGTTATCCGGAGCAGGACAGGTAATAAGAGAAAGGTTAACATTATCTACCGCTGCAGGAGGGTTTGTACCCACAAAATTGTCATTTCTCCACTCAAACACAAGTCTGATGGTTGTCCCTTCATAGTTTGCAGCCGGCACAACAAAAGCCTCAGATGTCCATGAAGTATTCTGATTATAGTTACCGCCTATCTGGTCTCCGTTACTACCGTTAATCTGAGTACCTGTTACAGGGTTATAAATAACCGGAACAATCCATACTCTTAAATAATCAAAAGTACTTTCTCCGAATGCTTTCCAGTCAAAAGTAAGATATAAGTCTTCTGCACCTGCAGGAATTTCAATATCCCTGTAAGCATGAACAACTGATTCTGCATCATCAGTGTAGGCGTTTGTTACACCTCCATCATTCGTAATATAAAGAGAGCTTCCCGAACCATTACTTGTAGCAGTACCTACTACCCATTGGTTAGTTTGTGTACCGTTATTTAAAGTCCAATTAATTGTTCCTTCAAAGTCTTCGCTAAAATCAAGCTGAGCCGGAATTTGTAACGTGTTAATTGTTACAGGACCAACCCATAAACTTGTACTTCCGCTACCACAGTTACTTCTTACCCAGAAGTGGTACATTGTAGACGGAGTTAAATTGTTTAATGTTACATCATCAGCAGATACGTTACCTGTAGGAGTTGTAGTATCGTCTGGAGCTGTATCATCTTCACTTACATAGTAGTCAAATGTAGGAGTTACTGATGTTGGTCCGTCCCAGTCAAAAGTAGCACCATTTAACGTTTCGTTACCGGCAGTTAGGTTTGTTGGAATTGGACAATCAACAAACTCAAGGTTAACGTTATCTACAGCAGCTGGTGGATTTGTACCGCCACTACCATCATTTCTCCACTCAAATACAAGTCTCATTACCTGACCTGCGTAAGCAGAAGCATTAATATAATACTCTTCGGTAGTAAAGGTAGCATTCTGATTATGGTTACCTCCTATTTGTACACCGTTAGTGTTATTAATTAATGTTCCCTGTGTAGGATTGAATGTAGCAGGTACTAACCATACTCTTAAGTAATCATAAGTACTTTCACCATCTGCTCTCCAATCAAAAGATAATGTTAATGCATCTATAGTTGCAGGCATTTGAATATCCCTGTAGGCGTGAACAACAGTAGTTGCTGATGTTGTATAGGCGTTAGAAACACCATCATCATTAGTAATGTAAAGCGATTGAGTACCACCATTGTTTACAGCGTTACCTATAATCCATTTATTAGTTGAAGTACCATTGCTTAATGTCCAGCCTGATACTGCTTCAAAATCATCACTATAATCCAGGTTACCCGGTATTTGTGTAGTTGTAAAAGCAAATGGACCTGCCCATGCACTAAAAGTACCATCGTTACAGTCTGCTCTTACATAGTATTCGTAGTTAGTTGAAGGAGTAAACGGAGTACCATCTGTTTTTGCAGTAGCATCAAAGTTAACGTTTGTAGCTACTGTAGTACCAGCACCGGCAGGAATACCTGCCCCGTTGTCCTGAATTGCTATTTCCCATGATGTAGCACCATTTGCATCCCATGAAAGATCTGCAGATGCATCATCAATATTTGTTGCCGTTAAATTTGTAGGCGGCGCACAGTTAACGACCTGTACTGTTAAAGTATATGGTGTTGATTGTGGTGCAGCCCATGTAGATATTACAACATAGTATGTAGTACCCGCTGTAACATTTATTATTGGCATAGAAATAGGGTTGGTACCGTTACCGGTTCCTCCGGCAATACAGTTAACACCTATATCATCGCAGCTTTCATAAACAAAAACTCCTGCAAAGTTCCCTAAATCAGTAGCATCAATACTAATTACACCATCAGCAGGTGCGGTATAAGCATAAACTACATCGTCACCTTCAAGGTAAGAATTAGTTGTTCCACAACCTGAGGCACCAGGAGAACCACTGTAATCGTCTCCATAACCCGCTGTGTTATCTGTAGTAGAATACGGTAAAGAAGTAATCTCTATAGGCGCTGCACATGTTGCACCAAGTGCTACTGTACTAAAGTTAAGCGGGTTTGTCCAGTCACTTACATTACCGTCAGTATCACAAACTGAACGTACATAAGCTTTATAAACAGTACTGGCCTCAAGCCCGGTTGCCTGATATGGCAATGTGCCTGTATATGGCACACCAACACCTGTAGGCGCTTCGTCTATAGGAACTATTTCTATTTCCCATGCAGTAGCACCATTAGCATCCCAGTTAAGATCTACACTGTCTAACCCAGGGTTAGTAAATGTTAGGTTAGTAGGAGCCAAACATTGCTGTACAACACTTACGTTGTCTACCAGCCAGTGATCACCTCCACCGCTGTTTCCTCCAGATCTTACAAAGGCAACATAAACATCCTCTCCTACTGCATCAGCTGGCAGGTTTACCGTTGTAAGTTGATAAGCACTAGCACTGATTTCGTCATCATTCCACTCTTCAAGCAAAGTATAATCTGCCAAAGATGACGGATCTGATGAAGTGGAAATCATCACTTTTAGAACCGTTTGCTGCCCTCCTGGCTGTATCGTCATGTTATAAAAACGCAACTGAGGGTTAGCCGGTACAGTAAACTGTGGTGTAACCAACCAGTCTTCCGGAGTACCCGAAGGCACACTTTGTGACGAACAGTAAGCGGCATAGTCGCCCTCATAAGGAGGCTGAATTGGACTTCCTAATGGGCTTTGCACCCAGGTAGTAGTCGTACCAGTACCTACACCGTTGTCATAAATTCCCCAATCTGTTGGGGGCCATGTCTCAAAACCTTCCATTGCCAATTGTCCAAAACTGGCAATAGAAAATAATGACATGAAAATCATGAAAGTAAATTTTCTCATAGAATTATGTTAGTTTTGGTAGAATTAAGGAATCAAAATTAAAAAAATATAACATTTTAGTAACTTTTTGTTTTCATTTAACGTTTTCCTTAAATTATATGCGATTTTTTTACAAAATCAACTTTCATATATTTTGTATTTTTGCACTCTTTAAATAACATTTATGCTGGAGAAAGAAGAAATTAAGTTTGAAAAAACTGTAATTGTTGGAATTATAACACAAAATCAGAGCGAAGAGAAGCTAACTGAGTACCTTGATGAGTTAGAATTTTTAACATTTACAGCCGGTGGAGAGGTGATAAAGCGTTTTTCACAAAAAATGGAGAAACCTAACCCTAAAACCTTTTTGGGTACCGGAAAAATGGATGAAATCCATCATTTCATTAAAGAAAATGACATTTCGACGGTGATTTTTGATGATGAATTATCACCTGCTCAACAAAAAAATATAACAAAAATTTTTGGCGAATGTAAGGTGCTGGACAGAACCAACCTTATACTCGATATTTTTGCCCAAAGAGCACAAACCTCATATGCCCGTACACAGGTAGAGTTAGCACAATGCCAATACCTGTTACCGAGGCTTTCGGGTATGTGGACCCACCTTGAAAGGCAAAGGGGTGGTATTGGTATGCGTGGTCCCGGTGAAACGGAAATTGAGACCGACCGTCGTATTGTTAGAGACAGGATTGCCCTTTTAAAGGACAAGATCAAAACTATAGACAAGCAAATGTCTGTACAACGAAGTAATCGCGGGGCTTTGGTTAGGGTTGCCCTTGTAGGGTACACCAACGTAGGTAAGTCTACCCTTATGAATACCATAAGCAAAAGTGAGGTATTTGTAGAGAATAAACTATTTGCAACACTGGATACTACAGTAAGAAAGGTTGTTATTAAAAACCTCCCGTTCCTGTTGTCAGATACTGTAGGTTTTATCAGAAAACTGCCTACTCAGCTGGTAGAATCGTTTAAAAGTACGCTAGACGAAGTTCGTGAAGCCGACCTGCTTTTACATGTTGTAGATATTTCGCATCCCGACTTTGAAGACCACATCGCATCGGTTAACCAAATTTTACAGGACATTGACAGTATTGACAAGGCTACTATAATGGTTTTCAATAAAATTGATACTTATAAGCCGCTTGTAATTGATGAAGATGATTTGATGACAGAAAGGACATCTAAGCACTATAGCCTTGAAGAGTGGAAAGCCACCTGGATGAGCAATGTAGGAGAGAAAAATGCACTTTTCATCTCGGCAACCAACAAAGAAAATTTCGAAGAATTTAGGGAAAAAGTCTATGAAGCTGTTAGAGAAATACACATAACACGTTTTCCTTATAACAATTTCCTTTATCCTGATTATAAGGAAAATCATTCTGAGGAAAAAGAATAAAGAAAATCCGGCCTTTACAGCGCCGGATTTTTGTTTTTATATTCTTGTTTTCTCTAATTAAAATCCGTAATTAACGGCTACACCAAAAACCTGGCGTATCTGGAAACCTTTATAGGCGTTATCGTCATAAATTGTTTGGAACGACAGGTTAGTAGTCAGGTAACGGTTTATTTTCATTACTATGTTAAGCTGATAGTCCAAATCGACGTTTTGAGGATCTTCAAGATAGTTGGAATACAGGTTAAGTATGTTTTCAAACGATACATTTTCCCATACCTCAACCTTATAATAAGCCGATGCGTTAAAACCCAGCTCATAGCGCATTGATTTACCTTCGTCCACCCCAAAATAGGCAGCGTCGGGCAGGGTAAAGTTCTTATCTACAAAAGTGATTTTTGAAGTGGCCGGAGACAGGTTTATTTTAAAGTTATCGTCTTTTTTGTACATCATACCCGGACCAAAAAGCAAATAACCCGGAGACATAAAGTTGGTATATTCGTCCCTTATCTCTGCACCGTTCTCATCGGTCCCGTATTTGTATCCTTTTGTGAACTGAGTTTTAAAGTTTAAAAAGGCCGAATAGTACCATCTTTCGGTTGCCTTCTTACCCAATACCGAATTGATTTCTATTTTATCATCGGTTTTCTTGGTAAATGAGCTGTTTTTAGTCCTTACAAGACCGTAAGCACCAATAAACTTATTATCCCACGTCCACGGGCCTTTTTTGTAGTTTATATCGTAGTTTACACCTACGCTACCAGATATGTTATTCTCACCACCGGCAATCCAGTTGTCAAAAGTTGACTGGTTAAACAATAAGGATGCGTTCCCTTTTTTCGTCCATGGGCCAATGGTATCGTTATCGGCCGCTGCGGCATTCTGATCCTGTGCCTTAGCCGTTATAAAACCAAATAACGCTACTGCAAATAGTACTTTTTTCATAATAACTGTGTTGGGGTTTTACGCAAATATATATAAATAGCAGTAAAACCGTACAGTTAACAAAAAGTTAAACCTTAGGCTTTTTGTATAAAGGTACTGACGAACAGGCCTCTCCAAACATAATGCTTCTGGCTACGGGCATTAGTTTTTGCATGGCTAACATATAAGCCTCTTCGGGTACAGGTTTGTGTGAACATCCCTTAATGATTACGGGATTTCCTTCATAAGGAGAGTAGTCTAATCCGTTAAGGATGTCGTTATATATCTTCACATCAAGCTGATGTAGTTCTCCCTGCATTACACTTTTAGCAAAAGGCTGTAAGTATGAAGTAATAAGCATGTAGACCCATGCAGGTACAATGGCATCTTCACTGCAATATATTGCTACATATTTATCCTGATACTGTTCCCAGTTATGGTCTTTTAGCGCCTCACGGAAATCTTTTTCCTTAAGCACCAGTCCCTGCCAAAGCCACTGGGTAATATCTATAGCTATTCGTTCCTCTTTCGGGTAATAATCTTCCAGATCAAAAACCTGTAGGGCGCTGTTTGCCACCCTGTTTACTATTTCTTCTTGTTCCATTATATTTACATTAGAGGTTGTCATCCTGACAAAGGAAGAATCTCACATCATATTTAGAGATTCTCCTTTCGTTTCCCTTCATTCAGAATGACAAACTGTGCTCAATGCAACTGATGACTGAACACTTTTTTAAAGCATACCAAGCTCCAGCTTAGCCTCTTCACTCATAAGGTCACGTGTCCATGGCGGATCGAAAGTAATCTCAACCTCAGCAGCTTTTACACCTTCAATCTTTTTAATCTTGTCTTCTACTTCCTGCGGAAGGCTTTCTGCCACAGGACAGTTTGGCGATGTTAGGGTCATAAGGATTTTTACTTCATAATCAGTATTTACCATTACATCATAGATAAGTCCCAGTTCGTAAATATCAACCGGAATTTCAGGGTCATAAATAGTTTTTAAAACCTTTACAATTTCTTCCCCCAGCTGTGCAGTATCAATTTGCTGTTCCATAGTATTTTAGTTTTTAGCCTGGAATGCCAGGGCATAAATTTTAATCTGTTTAATCATAGAAACCAGTCCGTTTGCCCTGGTAGGCGATAAATGCTCCTTAAGTCCTATCTCATCAATAAAAGACATATCGGCCTCCAGTATATCAGCAGCTTTCTGGTTAGAGAATACCCTAATAAGTATGGCTATAATACCTTTAGTAAGTATAGCATCACTATCGGCAGTAAAAACAATATTATCGTCCTTTTGCTCACCGTGAAGCCAAACCTTGCTCTGGCATCCTTTAATGATATTCTCTTCGGTTTTATATTGCTCATCAATCAGCGGAAGCGAGTTACCTAAATCAATTACATACTGGTAACGCTCTTCCCAATCATCAAACATTGAAAATTCGTCTACTATCTCTTCCTGAATCTCTCTGATATCCATTTTGTTTTATTTCTTTTTAAAATCAGATGCTGCCATAATTTTATCTACAACATCTTTTATTTCCTGTGGCGGATTACCGTGGTCAAAGCTTTTGCTTTGGTAGGTTTTATCTCCGCGTATTACTTTTAGGTTTGCTATTGGTGCTGCATCTACCTGATGGTTTACACTTGGTACCTTAATTTTGTTAAGCCCTTCAAGGTTTACACCCTCAAGCGATTTTAAAAGGCTGTTCCACTCACCGTTTTTAAGTCCGGCTGTAACCACATCTTTCAGGTCTCTGTCTTTAATGGTAATAACCGTATCCTGCTTTACAATTACCTTTTTGTAACTGCCTCTGGTTATGGCTTCATACTCAAACGAAATCTTATCGCTTTCCTTTTTAAGTGCCGATGAACACCCTATGGCAAAAATTGCCAATAGTACAATTGCTGCAAACTTTTTCATACAATAATTTTATCGTAAAAGTAGGTATTTTAAAATTTAACCCAACATTGTTTGCGCTTTCTTAACAGCGGTAACAAGAGCATCTATTTCTTCTTTGGTGTTGTAAAAAGCAAACGAAGCTCTTACGGTTCCCGGTATTTTAAAGAAATCCATAACCGGTTGTGTACAGTGGTGACCTGTTCTCACGGCTATGCCCATTTTATCTACAATAGCACCAATATCATACGGGTGAATGTTACCCACGTTAAACGATATTACCGATGTTTTTTCGTTAGCCGTGCCAATAATTTTAAGACCTTCTATTTCCAGTAGCTTTTCGGTACCGTAAACCAGTAGTTCATGTTCATAAGCTGCTATGTTATCAAGCCCTATTGCGTTAAGGTAATCTATAGCCGTACCAAGTACAATACCTCCTTCAATATTTGGCGTACCTGCTTCAAATTTATGAGGCAAATCGGCATAGGTAGTTTTTTCAAAGCTTACCTCTTTTATCATTTCACCACCACCCTGGTAAGGAGGCAGTTTATTAAGCCATTCTTCTTTACCATACAGTATACCGCTACCTGTTGGACCACATGCTTTATGACCTGATAAAGCATAAAAATCACAATCAAGCTCCTGTACGTCAATTTTTAAGTGCGGTGCTGCCTGAGCGCCGTCAATAAGTACGGCTGCGCCTACAGCATGTGCCTTATCAATAATATGTTTTACCGGGTTAATGGTTCCCAGTGAATTGCTAATGTGGTTAACGGCAACCAGTTTGGTTTTATCGGAAAGGCGTTTTTCAAACTCCTCAATGATAAGTTCACCGTTTTCATTCATAGGAATAACAACAAGCTTACCACCTACTCTTTCACAAAGCATTTGCCACGGCACAATATTACTATGATGTTCCATTGCCGAAACCATTACCTCATCGCCAGCTTTTACGAATGCCGCAAACCCGTTTGCCACAAGGTTAATACCATGTGTAGTGCCTGCTGTAAACAGTACTTCGTAGCTGTGTTTGGCATTAATGTGTCTTTGAATTTTTTGCCTTGAAATCTCGTAGGCATCGGTTGCCATCTGGCTAAGGGTATGCACACCCCTGTGTATATTGGAGTTTATTTCTCCATAGTATTTTGAAATTGCATCTATAACCACCTTTGGTTTTTGTGATGTTGCCGCATTATCAAAATATACCAGTGGTTTACCGTTTACGGTTTGGCTAAGTATCGGGAAATCAGCCCTTACAGCTTTTATATCAAACATTTTTTTCTCCTCTATTTTTTGCCAACTAATGGCTTTACAACAAATTGGGTACAAATTTACGTCTTGTTTCTGTAATAACAGAATAAATGGCACAGTTTTAAAATATCACTTAATAGATTTTAGCTATCAAACTGCGCCTTAAGTAAACTTACCGTGAAGCTATTTTATTTTAACATTCTTATTTTTTTTCATTCTAAATAAAAACAATACATTTGCGTTAATTTAGATTCATTAAAAACAATATCATTATCAAAATGAAAAAAATAAGCCTTCTAACCTTGCTTACAATCGCCTTATTCACAATTACTTCATGTAAAAAGGACACCAATAACAATAAAGAAACGTCAACAGAAATAACAACAGAACAGGAAAGCGTGACTCCTGCTGAAAGACAACGTATTGTATCGCTAAACGGAGCGGTAACCGAAATAATAGCTGCCCTGGGTCATGAAAGTGAACTGGTTGGTGTAGATGTTACCAGTGCCTATCCGGAGTCGGTTAAAACTACTGCTAAGGATTTAGGACATGTTAGAAGCCTTTCGGTTGAAACCATAATGGAACTGCAACCTACCCTGATACTGGGTACAAGTACAGACATTAGCCCTGAACTGGCAGAAAAGCTAGAAGCTGCCGGTATAGAAACACAAATTTATACTCAGGAAATAAGCCCGGAAGGGACTAAAAAACTAATTGAAGAAGTAGCAAACACACTTCACAACGATAACTATAAATCCCTACAGGACAAAATAGATGCTGACCTTGCCAAAGTACAGCACTTAGAAAACAGGCCAAAAGTATTATTTATATATGCCCGTGGTGCCAACATGTTAATGGTAAGCGGAACTAATACACCTGTAGATAAAGTAATTACACTTGCAGGTGCTACTAATGCCGTTACCGGATTTGAAGAGTACAAACCCCTAACACCTGAAGCCCTTTTACAGGGGAATCCGGATGTTATATTAATGTTTAATTCGGGCGTTGGTAGCCTTGGTGGTCCACAGGGGGTATTTAAAATACCGGGTGTAGACAAAACCAATGCCGGTAAAAACAAAAAGATAATCATCATGGACGGTGCTCTTTTAAGTGGTTTCGGACCACGTCTTGGAGAAGCTGCAGTACAATTAAACAGTCAGCTGGCCGAAAATGCAAAATAAGCTCTCGTTATATATTACCTCCGGAATACTACTGCTGGTTACACTGGCAGTAGTTTCCCTTTATATGGGAGTATATGCCTTTGAAAAACAAACGGTGGCACAGTTGTTTTCTGGCATACTGTCGGGAGACAGTTCAATATCACAAAGCGACCGCTTTGTACTTTTAAACCTTCGTTTGCCACGCATTACCATGGCAGTACTTATAGGCAGTGCTTTGGCAGTATCGGGCACCTGCCTGCAGGGTATGTTTAAAAACCCTCTTGCCACGCCCGATCTTATTGGGATAACATCGGGCGCATCATTATTCGCTGCACTTACCATAGTTTTAGGAAGTTCATTTAAACAATATATCCCCGAAGTTTTCCATTTCTCCCTGCTTAGTATAATGGCCTTTATCGGGGCGTTGCTAACCATGATACTGGTTTACCGAATTTCTACATCAAACGGTAAGACTAACGTGGTTGTCATGTTGCTTTGCGGAGTGGCTTTTACAGCCCTTGGTTTTGCCATAACCGGTTTCCTTATCTATATCTCTAAAGAGGAGCAGCTAAGGGATCTTACCTTTTGGAACCTGGGCAGCCTTGCAGGAGCAACCTGGACCAAAAACCTCATTTTAGCCGTAATCGTACTGGTTTCCTATGTTTTTCTTATCAATAAAGGTAAAGCGCTTAATGCTATGATGCTTGGTGAGCGCGATGCACAGCATTTGGGAATTCCGGTAGAAAAAATAAAAAAGCAAATAGTGTTGTTAACAGCGCTGATGGTAGGTACCTCAGTAGCCTTTGCCGGAACAATAGGCTTTGTAGGCCTTATAGTTCCGTATATTCTAAGGCTGCTGTTTAAATCCAACTATAATTTAATATTGCCTCTGTCTGCCGTGATGGGCGGAATACTCCTCCTTACGGCAGATACCATCAGCCGAACTATAGCACAACCTTCAGAAGTGCCTATTGGTATACTTACTGCCTTTATGGGTGCCCCTATCTTTATAGTGATACTAATAAGAAACCGAAAATCGATGTAATATGCTGGAAGCCTATAAAATATCTTATGCACATAAAAAGCATGCTATACTACACAACATAGATATATCGGTTAACTATGGTGAACTGTTAGTTATAGTAGGACCTAACGGAGCCGGAAAATCGACATTACTAAGTTTATTAGCAAACGAAACCGGAAAAAATGAAAAGCCTATTTTCTTTAAGAAAAGAACTTTTGAAGAATGGGAACAAATGGAACTGGCCCACAACAAAGCTAAGTTCTCACAAAACAATAGCCATGACATTCCGCTATCGTGTAAAGATGTTGTGATGATGGGACGTTATCCCTATTTTAACGCCAACCCAAATCAAAAAGATCATGAGGCTGCAATCAAAGCCATGGAAGAGACCGATGTGATGCATTTGGAAAGCCGTGATTACAATTCGCTTTCGGGCGGAGAAAAACAGCGTGTGCACCTAGCCAGAGTACTTACCCAACTTGATAACGAGGTATTAAACAAACTTGTTTTTTTAGATGAGCCGCTTAATAACCTTGATGTACTGCACCAGCACAGGATACTGCACACCATTAAAAACTTTACTAAAAAAGGCAATACCGCAGTAATGGTATTGCATGATCTTAATCTTGCCGCACAGTTTGCCGACAGGATAATGCTTTTGAAAAAAGGACAGGTAGTGGCACATAACACTCCGGAGAATGTATTTACACCCGAAATAATAAGTAAAGTGTACAATTTTCCGTGTACGGTTTGCCCTAACCCTATTAATAATAACCCGTTAATAATTTTTGGAACATAATAATAAATACCCGAATTATGGATACTATAACCAATAACCTTAAATCGCAGTGGGACGCCCTTAAGGCCGAAAACCCACATTTGAGAATACGCAATGCTGCCGAGAAACTTGGTGTAAGCGAGGCTGAGCTTTTAGCCACGCAAACCGGAGAAACGGTAACCCGACTTAAGCCTGAATTTGCTGCTATACTTACAGAAATTGAAAAACTTGGTAAGGTAATGGCGCTAACCCGCAATGACGAGTGTGTGCATGAAAGAAAAGGCGTTTACCTTAACCCAGACTTCAGTAGCCCGTTTGCAGGTCTTTTTGTAGGTGAGGATATCGATTTGCGAATCTTCCTTGCGCATTGGGACAAGGCTTTTGCCGTAAGCGAAAAATCAGAGAACGGAGATCGTAAAAGTCTTCAGTTTTTTGGAAAAGACGGTTTAGCTATTCATAAAATATACCTGACAAAAGACAGCAACGAAGCTGCTTTTGACGAACTGGTTACAAAATATACATCAGACAATCAAGATACAGATGAACCTACGGTTGAAGTTGCGTTAAACATTGACGAGAAACCGGATACTGAAATAGACGTAAAAGGCTTTCAGGACGCTTGGGAGAACCTAAAAGACACCCACGCGTTCTTTGGTATGCTTAAAAAGTTTGGCGTTACCAGAACGCAGGCATTGCGTTTAGCTCCCAATGAGAACTTTGCTAAAAAGATTGAAAAAGAAACTGTAGTAAAAATGCTGGAAGGCGCTGCAGAAACAAAAACTCCTATTATGTGCTTTGTAGGTAACAGAGGGAACATCCAGATACATACCGGACTGGTAAGAAAAACCATGTGGCACAACAACTGGTTTAATGTAATGGATCCTGATTTTAACCTGCATCTTGATATGGATAAAATTGCCCAAACCTGGATTGTTAGAAAACCAACCGAAGACGGTATGGTAACTGCCATTGAGGTATACAACGAACTGGGAGAAATTATCGTTCAGTTCTTTGGGAAAAGAAAACCGGGCATACCTGAACTTGAAGAGTGGCGAGAACTTGTCGCTTCGTTATAATTCGTGTTATCTTTAAATTGTGAACCCCGCTTATGCGGGGTTTTTTATTGAGCAATATTTACCTTATAAACAAAAAAATCCCGACCGGTAACTATGAAATCCGGTCGGGATGCAGTAAAAACAAAAACTAACTTAACTACTGCTTTTTTCAGCTATGAATATTGAAATGATTCTATTGTAATTGCTTACAGAAGCTGGTATTGAAACAAAGGAAACCCTCTGTGACCTTCTGTATTAAGCATTGAAATAAATTTGATTTTAAATAAGTTTCCTTCACTGTCTTTAAGTACAAAGAAAACATCATCATAAAGCTGTACCGGTGTTACATTTCTCCATTCGGCACCTATAGCCCTTTGATCATCGCTAAATTCTGAAGGTACAACATCAAGAGCTGTAAAGGCATCAAAAGCATCCTGTCCTCCTTCAACTTTATAAGCAGCAACACCTGCAAGCGTATTAATAACTATAAAATCAGAATAGAAATAGGCTCCTGCAGAAACTTCACCCTGAAACACTTCGTTTGTAAACGTAGTGAAATTCATATCCCAACTGTCCTTTTGCGGCTGAATTTGAGCAACTTCTCCGCTTCCTAAGTTAAAATAAACATGATTAAACAACGAATTTTTGCTTATGGTTACTTCTTCAAAATCTACTGAAGCTAAATCGGCAAATTGTATTTTATAATCAGTTCCGTCAACCCAAATCTTAACTTTTTTCCACCCTCTCGGGTCTCCTGCAACATTTGAAGAACCGGCAGCAGGTTCTGTAGTAGGTACTTCACTTCCTCGATTTACTAAAAATACTTTAGCTTCTGCCTCGCTGGTTGCAAGTTCTCCAAAAGCAGTACCAAAAGTCTCGCCCTGGGGGTCATCAACATAAGCCATGTTAGCAGAGTCAAAAGTACCTACTGCTACACTATTGTCTTCTTCAACTGTTTCGGTAATATCAGTTGTCTCAAGTTGTTTGGCAGCCATTCGTACTGCCCCATTAATAATTACCCTAAACTCGCTGCCTGAATAAAAACCTAAGTCCCAGCTATCTCTTATAACAGGTGAAGCACTGGTGCCACTAAGGTCAACATATACCTGATTAGGCTCTGTAGCCCCTCCTACTCCAAGCGGATTTGTTTCACCTCCAAATGTTATAAGTTCATTATTTACCGGGTCGGTTATAACCGGATCATTATTGTTATCGTCACTGCTACAACTCGCTAAAAACAGAGCTACAACCGGAAAGAGAAATAACTTTTTCATATGTATGATTGTATAAATAATTATAGATTAATATTATAAGTTAGCTTTAGGAAAAAGGATCTTCCATAACCTAAAAGGTTATTGGTTGAGCCAGTAGTATGGGCATCTGAAGCACCTATATTTGATCTTACATTTACAATATTGAGTAAATTTCTGGCCCCTAATGTTACATCAAATGCCTTATCAAAAAAGGTCTTCTTTACAGATGCATCAAGTAGTCCAAAACTTTCAAGTTCCTGTAATACATAAATAACATCACCGTTTGAAGCATCTGTACTTTCTATATACTGTTGTTGTTTTCCGTTAAGTTTATAGAAAGCAGAGAATGTTGTTTTCCATTTTGGAACAGTATAGGCCAGGTTAGCGTTAAATTGGTAATTGGTTAGGAATTTATCATCTGAAACAGCTAATCCGTTATCTATTTTTCTTGATATTCCTGCAATGGTAAAGCCTACTTTTGCCAATAAATTTTTATATCCTACCTGATGACCGGTAGATACATTCCACATTTGATACTTACTTATGTTAATGTATTTTGACTCTAACATAGGTGTTGTTTGAACCACCGCCAGTTCTATCCTGTCATCAACCGCCATATAGGCAAAATTGATGTTGTTTGACAGTTTAAGCCCTGAATCGAAAAAACTCATTTTTTTAATGCTGGCTTCAGCCGAGTTACTTGTTTCAGGTATAAGCTGCTCGTTACCCTGTACATTATGGTTTGCATCTACAAAATAGGTGTACAGTTCGTCGTAGTTAGGAGTTCTGTATGACCTTCCGTATGATGCCCTTGCCTCAATATTATGATTAAACAGATACCTCATGCCAAATGAGCCTGCCCATTGATCTTCAAACTTAGACTGGAAAGAGTAACGGTAGCCCGGCCTGATTGAGAACCTGTCTGACAGACTAATCTCTGCCACACTAAAAAAATCATAGTTTTCAAGTCTTCTTTCTGTATTCTGTGAATTTTCTGTAGGATTAAATAAACCTGTAACCGAAGAGCTGTAACCGTTTGTATTTACAAACTCATACCCAAACTGTAGGTCATACTTCCTGTCTTTAAAGAAGTTTGACAAAGTACCGGTAGAATATATTACATCGGTTTCCTGATATGGTTTTGTTTCGTTGTTTGCTTCCTCACCCGTTTGTATGTAATATTTAAACTGTTCGAGCTCTCTCTGCTGCGTTTGGTATGACAATGACACATTATAATCCAAAGCGAAAAAAAGCTTTCCTACGCCGTTTAAATGATGATAAAACTTATCTGTATAATATCTCCTGTCTGTACTTATTCTCATTACACTATTTGTTTGTTCTGAAAACTCGTTTGACACAATGGAATTATAATAATCTATATCCTCATTTAGATATTCAAACCTGTAAAACAAACGCATGCCGTTTTTTTGATAACGAACAAGGGCATTGGTAAAAAACTGTTCCTTTGGAAGCCAGCTATACCCTCTCTGATACTCAATATCATTGGTGTTTTCGGTAAAGTCCTTTCCTCCCCTGTTATCTTTAAAGCCCTGAAAATCGTTTCTGTTAGCTCCTACAGAAAAAAACCAGTTATCATTAATCTCATGTGCTGCACGCAAAGCCTGTATATGTCTTCCTTCTTTACCTAAAGGCTCATATTCATCGCCTATGGTTTCTTCCTGTACCGTTGCGGTAATATCCCATTTGTTTTTGGTAGATTTTTTTGTAATTATATTAATAACTCCACTAACAGCATTAGCTCCATGAGTTACTCCCATTGAGCCTTCAATTATTTCCAGCTGCTCCACATCATCAAGGTTAATTTGAGTAAGATCTACATTATTACCAAGTCCTGTATCACTAACCATAGGCACATTGTCTACCAATATTTTGAAATACTGACCGTCTAGTCCAAACATGCTAACAGAAGATCTCCCATCGCTACTGTTAGGCCTTACCACAATATTGAGATACTGGTTTAAAACATCTCCCAGGTTATTGGCTGCCTGTCTTTGTATATCCTCTTTAGAGATAACCCTGACATTAAATACTGATTTCTTTATGGATTGAGGTTCAATTTGGCCTGTTACAATAACTTCATCGAGCTGTGTATTCTTTATAGAATCAATTACGCGCTCTTGAGCAAATAGACTTATGCTTAACGTAAAGGTTATTGGTATAAATAATTTTGTAATGCGCTGCATTATTTAAGTTAAATTAGATTAATTCTAAATTGCAAATCTACTCAGGCGCTGCCACATATCCAAATTATTTTTATTAATTCTAAATAAAAGAAAAAGCAGCGCTGTTAGCGCTGCTTTTTCTTTTATTTAGAATTAATGGTAATTACAGGTCAAAGCCCATGTTTACCCCCAATTTTGTTGCTATAATTTTATTGATTCTGTTTTTAAGCTCAGTAATCCTGATACTATCAATAACCTCGTTAGAGAATGCGTACATCAATAAAGCTTTGGCTTCCTTTTGAGGAATACCTCTTGACTGCATATAGAACATAGCATCTTCGTCAAGCTGACCAATAGTACAACCGTGAGAGCATTTTACGTCGTCAGCAAAAATCTCAAGCTGTGGTTTAGCATTTATGGTAGCCTTATCGCTTAACAGTACGTTGTTGTTTTGCTGGAAAGCATCGGTTTTCTGAGCAATTTTCTCAACATATATCTTACCGTTAAATACTCCTGTAGAGCTTCCGTCAAAAATACCTTTATAGTTTTGGTGACTCTCACAGTTTGGTTGAGCATGATTAACAAGCGTATAATGGTCTACGTGCTGCTTACCGCTAATAATTGTGATCCCCTTAAGTGTACTGTCTATATTCTCACCTTCATGGTAAAAGTTAAGGTTGTTACGTGTTATGTTACCACCAAATGAGAAGGTATGAACACTCACGTTACTGTCACGCTTTTGTGAAATGTAAGTATTATCTATAAGGTTTGCCGTTAAAACGTCATTCTGGATTTTGTAATAATCCACATTGGCATTTTCATGAGCGAAAATTTCGGTAACAGAGTTAGTAAGTACTGGGTTACTGTTAAGGCTCTGGTGTCTTTCAATAATCTGTACTTGTGCGTTTTTACCAACAATCACGAGATTTCTAGGCTGTACCATAAGAGCCGCCTCGTTACCTGTAGAGAAACTGATAATCTCTATAGGTTTATCGGCTATCTTATTTTTAGGGATATTAATAAAAGCACCTTCATGAGCAAATGCAGTGTTTAATGAAGTCAGGCTTTCATCCTTATTGGCTCTCTTATTAAAATAAGTATCTATTACTTCCTTATACTTAGGCTTTGTTAATGCCGATGACATCAGGCAAACATCAAGACCTTCGTGTGTAGTGGAAGAAAGGAAAGAACTGAATATACCGTCTATAAAAACAACTTTATAGGTGTCTATTTCATGCAGAAAATATTTTTTTACCTCAGCATAACTTAATGCGTTTTCCTGCTTTGGGAATACGCTAAAGTCATTTTTAAGTACTGCATTAAGCGAAGTATATTTCCACGCTTCTTCCTTTTTGGTTGGAAACCCTTTATTTTCAAAATTCTTTATAGCCTCTGTGCGTATATTATGTAAATCAGCATTTACATCCACACGCTCTTCAAAAGCCATGAAAGAAGATAATAATTTCTCTTTTAAATCCATTACTTTATGTTTCAGATTTCAGGTTTCAGGTTTCACATTTAAGCCCTCATCCTGGATATTTTTAGGCAATATGTTATTACTGAAACTTATTGCCTTTATAATCTTTTTTGTTCAAATAATTGATAAACCCCTTTAGTTTACCACTAAGACTTTCATAATCTGCTTTTAATATTTCAAGTTTTTCAGCCGTAATATATCCGGAATCAAACAGCCTATATAACTGTGATCTGGTTTCTCCTGCAGAACCTTTTGATATTGATAGGAATTGCCTAAACTCCATATTACCATCACGTTCAAAGCCTTCAGCAATATTATCCATAACAGATCCTGAAGAACTTTTTATTTGGCTTTTTAGTCTGAAATCATTTTTTAATTCGGTTTCTACAGAAATAATGTGTATTTCTTTTGCAAGCCTTCTGGCTTCCTGCCAAATTTCTAAATCTTCAAACCTCTTAATCGTAGCCATTTACAACCTGAAACTTGAAACCTGAAATTATTAATTCTCTGATTTTATCCAGTCGTAACCTTTTTCCTCAAGCTCGTAAGCAAGCTCTTTACCTCCTGATTTTACAATCTTACCATTGTAAAGTACGTGAACATAATCAGGAACAATATAGTCAAGCAGCCTTTGGTAGTGTGTAATAACAATTACAGCGTTGTCTTTATTGCGTAGTTTGTTCACACCGTTTGCTACGATACGAAGTGCATCGATATCAAGGCCTGAGTCGGTTTCGTCAAGAATAGCCAACTTTGGTTCAAGCATAGCCATCTGGAATATCTCATTACGTTTTTTCTCACCACCCGAGAAACCTTCGTTTAACGAACGTGATAAAAACTTCCTGTCTATTTCTAATAATTCTGATTTCTCACGGATTAATTTCAGCATTTCGTTAGCCGGCATTTCCTCTAATCCTTTAGCTTTACGGCTCTCGTTGATTGCCGTTTTCATAAAGTTAGTTACAGATACACCCGGAATTTCTACCGGATACTGGAAAGAAAGGAAAACACCTTTATGAGCTCTTTCTTCCGGTGCCAGTTCGCCTATATCTTCTCCTTCAAGAACAATTTCCCCATCGGTTACCTCATAGTCCTCTTTACCTGCGATAACAGAAGAAAGCGTACTTTTACCAGAACCGTTAGGGCCCATTATAGCATGAACCTCTCCTGCTTTTACTTCAAGGTTTATACCTTTTAAAATCTCTTTATCTTCAACACTTGCGTGTAAATTCTTTATTGATAACATAAAAATATATAATGGTGTATTTTTTAATAATTGATTAACCTACAGAGCCTTCAAGGCTTATTTCAAGTAATTTTTGAGCTTCTACGGCAAACTCCATAGGCAGCTTATTTAAAACTTCCTTACTAAACCCGTTCACAATAAGTGCAATGGCTTTCTCTGTAGGGATTCCCCTCTGGTTACAGTAAAACACCTGGTCTTCACCAATTTTACTTGTTGTTGCCTCGTGCTCTATTTTTGCGGTAGTATTTTTAGATTCGATATATGGGAATGTATGCGCACCACAACTGTTACCCATAAGTAATGAATCACACTGGGAGAAGTTCCTTGCGTTTTCCGCTCTCGAAGCTATTTGTACCAAACCACGGTAACTATTTTGTGATTTACCTGCCGAAATACCTTTAGAGATAATAGTACTCTTAGTATTTTTTCCTAAGTGAATCATTTTAGTACCTGTATCGGCTTGCTGATAGTTATTTGTAACAGCAATAGAGTAAAACTCCCCTACCGAGTTATCACCTTTAAGTACACAGCTTGGGTATTTCCATGTAACGGCAGATCCTGTTTCAACCTGTGTCCATGAAATTTTAGCATTCTTCTCACAAAGTCCGCGTTTGGTTACAAAGTTATAAACCCCACCTTTACCTGTTTTATCACCAGGGAACCAGTTTTGAACAGTAGAATATTTAATCTCGGCATCATCAAGAGCAATCAGTTCTACAACAGCAGCGTGCAGCTGATTTTCATCGCGCGATGGTGCTGTACATCCTTCAAGGTAACTTACATAACTTCCTTCGTCTGCCACAACAAGTGTACGCTCAAACTGACCTGTACCGGCCTGATTGATCCTGAAGTAAGTAGAAAGTTCCATAGGGCATCTTACGCCTTTTGGTATGTAACAAAAAGAACCGTCTGAGAATACGGCAGAATTAAGTGCTGCATAGAAATTGTCTTTTTGCGGTACTACGGTACCAAGATATTTCTTAACCAACTCAGGGTGTTCCTTAATCGCCTCAGATATAGAACAGAAAATAATACCTTTTTCAGCAAGTGTTTGCTTAAAGGTAGTAGCAACAGATACCGAGTCCATCACGATATCGACCGCAACACCTGCCAGCTTTTTTTGCTCATCTAATGAGATTCCCAGTTTTTTGAACGTGTCTAAAAGTTCAGGATCTACCTCATCAAGGCTGTTATATTTCGGCTTTTTCATTGGTGCCGAATAGTATGATATATCCTGGAATTTAGGTTTCTCATAGTGTACGTTAGCCCATTCAGGCTCAACCATCTGTTCCCAAGCCCTGAAAGCTTCAAGGCGCCATTCGGTCATCCATTCAGGCTCTTCCTTTTTTAAGGAAATAGCACGAACAATGTCCTCGTTTAGCCCGTTAGGGAACGTATCTGATTCTATATCCGTATAAAAACCGTACTCATACTCCTTGTTCTCGAGTTCGATTTTTAATTCTTCTTCTGTGTACTTACTCATCGTTTGTTTCGTTTCAGGTGGAAAATTACCGGTACATAGTATACCGAAACATTACTGAAATACCTATATATTCTAAATTCGTTTACGTTGTCATTTTTCAGGCTTCAATGTGTAACCTGAAACCTGAAACATAATAATTAAAGCGAAAAACTTTCCCCGCAACCGCAGGTTCTGCTTGCATTTGGATTATTAAATACAAATCCTTTACCGTTTAATCCTCCCGAATATTCCAGGATTGTACCTGCTAAATACAGGAAACTTTTTTTATCTACGGCAATTTTTATATTGTTATCCTCAAACACTTTGTCATTCTCTCCAAGCTCTTTGTCAAACTTTAAATCGTATGAAAGCCCAGAGCATCCGCCACTTTTAACGCCTACCCTCACATAATCAGTAGCAGCATCAAATCCCTCATCTTCCATAAGGCTTGCGACTTTCTTTCTTGCTGTGTCAGAAACTTTTATCATAATTCAACAATTTACATTTAATCTAAATTTAGTGCAAAGATACCACCATTTTTACAGATTGCAATAGCAGATAACCTTTTTCTCCTTATTGCATTATAAGCAATACTTATAACGATATTTGGGCTTAAATTAGTAATTTGGCACCTCTAAACTCAATACAATGAAATTATATCCAATAGAAAGTGGCAATTTTAAGCTTGACGGAGGGGCTATGTTTGGCGTTGTTCCTAAAACGATATGGAACAGAACAAACCCGGCAGATGCCAACAATCTTATTGATATTGCTGCAAGATGCCTTTTAATTGAAGACGGCAACAGACTGATTTTGATAGATACAGGGATGGGAAATAAGCAAAACGAAAAGTTTTTTGGCTACTACTCACTTTGGGGTGACCACAGTATAGACAAGTCCCTTGCAAAATATGGCTTTCACCGAGATGATATTACCGATGTGTTTATGACACACCTTCATTTTGACCATTGTGGCGGAAGCGTACAGTGGAATAAAGAGCGTACCGGATATGAGGTTGCTTTTAAAAATGCCAACTTCTGGACAAACGATAATCACTGGGAATGGGCTACAAAACCTAACGCCCGTGAAAAAGCTTCTTTCCTGAAAGAAAATATTATCCCTATGCAGGAAAGCGGACAGCTTAAGTTTATTAACCGCCCTAATGGTGACTATTTAGACCAATGTGAGCTGGGCTTTGGTATCTTTTTTGCAGACGGACATACCGAAAAACAAATGATCCCGCATATAAACTATAACGGCAAAACCATTGTTTTCATGGCCGATTTGCTTCCTACTGCGGGTCATATTCCGTTACCGTATGTTATGGGTTATGATACCCGCCCGTTATTAACACTGGATGAGAAGGCAAAGTTTATGAATACCGCCGCCGATAACGGTTATTATTTATTTTTAGAGCATGACGCTCACAATGAAATAATTACAGTACAGCATACCGAAAAAGGTGTACGCCTTAAAGATGCATACAAGTGTAGTGATATACTAATTTAATGTTAATCGGGATTTTTGTGTAACAAAATCAGGATACATTAGACCTATTTAAAAAATTAAATAAAACGAATTATGAAGTTCAAGTCAATTTACCTGTCAGCTGCCCTGGCTTTATTTCTGGCAAGCTGCGGTTCATCTAAAAAAATTACGGCAACCCCGCTTGCCATCAATACTACTATCACAGCTAAGAAAGCTGACCTTACTGATACAGAAGAAAAACGTTGGAGTCATTTAGACCTGTTTAACGATACCATTCCGGGAATGAGTGTAGACAGAGCTTACAGCACTCTTTTACAAGGAAGAAAAGCTACTAAAATCATTGTTGGTGTAGTAGATTCTGGTGTGGATATTGAGCACCCTGACTTACAAGGGGTTATTTGGACCAATCCGAAAGAGATTGCTGGAAACGGTATTGATGACGATAACAACGGATACATTGACGATATTCACGGATGGAACTTTTTAGGCGACATTAACCATGAAAACATGGAGTTCATCAGGATCCTTAAAAAAGGTGACGATGGTTCTGAAACCTACAAAAGAGCAAAAGCTAAATATGATGAAGAATACAACCAGGCGCTTGCAGGTAAAATGCAGATGGACTTCATCCTGAAAGCCGATAAAAAATTCCAGGAACTTACAGGTAAGGAAAACTACACTGCAGAAGACCTTAAAGCACTTGATTTAAAAGACCCTAGTCTAACTAGTGTTAGAAGCCAGTTTGTAATGATTCTTGCTCAGATTTCAAGAGAAGAACTTGCTAAAGAAGTTAACTCTGGTGTAGAGCACTACACAAATGAAATTGAATACCACCTTAACCTAAAATACAATGCTCGTGAAATTCTGGGTGACAACCCTGATGATTTCAACTCAAGAGGTTATGGTAATAATAATGTAATTGGCCCGGATAAAGACGGTGCTAAACACGGTACACACGTTTCGGGTATCATCGCTCAGGTAAGAAACAACGGTATTGGTGGTGACGGTGTTGCCAGCGATGTTGTAGAAATTATGGCTGTAAGAGCCGTACCGGATGGTGATGAGTATGATAAAGATGTTGCACTTGCTATTCGTTATGCTGTAGACAATGGTGCTAAAGTAATCAACGGTAGTTTTGGTAAATACTTCTCTACACACAGCGAGTGGGTATATGATGCAATTAAATATGCAGGAGAAAAAGACGTTCTTATTGTTTGTGCTGCAGGTAACGAAGGTGCTTACCTTGACAAAAACGGTGGTGTAGAGCGTTACCCTAACGATAACATGGTTACAGGTCCTGAGTTTTCAGATAACTTTATCTGTATTGGTGCTCTTAACAACAAGCTTACAGAAAAAGGTTTAGTAGCCCCTTTCTCTAACTACGGTAAAAATAACGTAGACGTATTTAGCCCGGGTATGAGAATTTATGCAACAACTCCTGATAATCATTATGAATTCCTACAGGGAACTTCTATGGCTTCTCCAAATGCTGCCGGTGTAGCTGCACTTATTCGTGCTTACTACCCTAAACTTTCTGCTTCACAGGTTAAGCACATCCTTATGGATTCTGGTTTAGCTCCAAACATGCAGGTACAGGTAGGTGAAGGTGAAGATCAAAAAGTAATCATGTTCAGTGAGGCTTCAAAATCAGGTAAAATTGTAAATGCTTACAACGCCCTGATAATGGCCGATCAGATTTCAAGAGGAAAATAATTTTCATATAAATCAGATAAATGGAAGGGAAATTCCCTTCCATTTTTTATTTTAAGCCCATGAAAAAATCAGTATTATTCGCACTTTTTGCCGTTTCGGGCCTGTTTGCCCAAAACAACAATCCTAACCCGGGTTACTGGCAACAGCACGTAGATTACAAAATGGACGTTTCCATGGACGTAAAAACTTACCGCTATACCGGAACACAGGAACTTGTTTATACTAACAACTCTCCCGATACGCTTCGCCGCGTATTTTATCATTTATACAACAATGCTTTCCAACCCGGAAGTGAGATGGATGCCAGGCTGCAAACCATTGCCGACCCGGACGGAAGAATGGTAAAAAGTTTTAAGAGAGGTGAAGAAACTATTAAGGAAAGCCGTATTAGTACCCTTACTCCAGATCAGATAGGTTTCCTAAACATATCTAATTTCAAACAGGATGGTTTAGAAGCCAAAACTATTGTTGCGGGTACTGTACTTGAAGTAGATTTAGCGTCTCCTATATTACCTGGAAAATCAACTACATTTAATTTGAGTTTTGAAGGACAGGTGCCAGAACAGGTGCGTCGTTCTGGAAGAAACTCAACCGAAGGTGTAGCCCTTTCCATGACACAATGGTATCCAAAAATTGCCGAATACGATTTTGAAGGATGGCATGCAGATCCATACATTGGTCGTGAATTTCACGGTGTTTGGGGTGATTTTGACGTAAAAATTACTATTGATAAAAACTATACCATAGGCGGAACAGGCTACCTGCAAAACAAAAACGAAATTGGTAAAGGTTATGAAGACGAAGGTGTAAAAGTTAAACACCCAAGAAAAACAAAAACCCTTACCTGGCATTTTGTAGCACCAATGGTACACGATTTTGCATGGGGTGCAGATAAAGATTACATTCATGACAAAATAATAGGCCCAAACGGTGTAGAACTGCACTTCTTCTATAAAGACAATCCGGAATACAATGAAAACTGGAAAAAGCTTCAGCCTAAAACGGCCGAGCTTTTGGCTTTCTATAACGAAAACATAGGCCCTTATCCATACAAACAATACTCTGTTGTTCAGGGTGGTGACGGTGGTATGGAATATGCTATGTGTACACTGATTACAGGTAACCGCAGCTATGGTAGCCTTGTAGGTGTAACAGCTCACGAATTTGCTCACTCATGGTTCCAGCATATTTTAGCCTCTAACGAGTCTAAGCACGAATGGATGGATGAAGGCTTTACTTCTTTCATTAGTGATCTTGCTATGGAAACCGTGTTACCTAATGATAAAAAAGAAAAACAGTCTCACCCATGGACTGATGCCTATAGCAACTACTTCTACATGGTTTCTACAGGTAAAGAACAACCTTTAACCACTCATGCCGACAGGTATTCCCTTAATATGCTTTACGGTATATCGGCTTACAGTAAAGGGACAATTTTCCTTACGCAGCTTATAGATGTTATAGGTCAGGAAAACCTAATGAAAACCATTAAGCGTTATTACCATGACTACAAGTTTACCCACCCTACTCCGCTGGATATCATCCGTACCGCAGAGAAAGTATCGGGGGCTGAACTGGACTGGTATTTAACCGACTGGTGCCAAACTACAAATACTATTGATTACAGTATTAAAGATCTTAGTGACAACACTAATTCTACAACGGTTACACTGGAGCGCATAGGTATGATGCCAATGCCACTGGACCTTATTGTAGTTTATGAAGACGGTACTCAGGAAACGTACTATGTACCGCTTAGCTTAATGCATTACCAAAAAGACAACCCATACGCTAATTTAAAGCGCACAGTGCTTGCAAACTGGGACTGGGCACATACAACCTACCAATTCACCATAAACAAGCCTAAATCGGCTATAAAGGTGATTATGATAGATCCTATGGAGCTCATGGCCGACATAAATAAGGAAAACAACATTTATGTAAAGCAATAATACAAGAAAGCCCTGCAAATGCAGGGCTTTTTCATTGATACCAAAAAAACCTCCGGAAAAATTAAGCCCGAAGGTTTTTTGAAACAGATAAAATAGAATCAAAAAACACTGCTTCTGTATAAATATATATAGACGCTAAAAACCAATGAACTAAAAGTGTGTTACAGTTATATGGTTTTTAGCTGGTTCAGCCCGTATTGTATTCTTTAATTTAGGTTTCAGTAAGTGTTGCAATACTTATCAGTATTACTATTTTAAAAACAAGTATAATGCCCCTTAAACATTAAACCAGAAAAAAACATTAAATACTGCTGTTTTACAGTGATTTAAGTAAAAAGCATTTTTACCCTGAATAAAAAACATTGGGGAAAAATGGGTAAAGATGTAGAAGGAAGGTCTGGATTTTTTGTAGAATATTAGTTCATGGCATTCATTCTGATAGAAGCCTTTACTAAAGCTAATGCTCTGATTTTTGAAAGCTCAACTTCTTTTTCCTGATGATGCCTGTTTTCACTAACCAGTTTTACCATGCCCGGTTCTTGTGAGCGCTGTATATATTTCACGGTGATGTACTCCTCTCCGTCCATATCAATACTTATCAGGTACATTTCGCCCCAAAAAATACCATTAACCATATCATTCACTTCCTTGTATAAAACAATATCCCCGCTTTTAAGTAATGGGTACATACTGTCTCCGGTAACATAAATCGCACCGTCACATTTTGGGAGATGCGGTATTGAAATATGGTCGGCCGGCGTTAATGCCTTATTATTACTGAATAACGGAACAAGACCGGCAACAGCTTCAAGATCATATAATGGTATTTGCTGCGATTCAATATTCCTGTCGGTTTTAAGTCGGTACGTTTTAACCGTATCCGGTGCTGCAACTTCAACATCATTATTAAACATATCCCCTTCACCTGTTAATAACCATGACGGATTAAGATCAGGATATACTGAAAGAATTTTTTCAAGTACATTGGAGCCAATACTCTTCGAGTCTTTTACTGCTTTAGAAATGCTCCCCCGGCTCACATCTATACTATTTTCAAAGGCATAGTAACTAACTCCCTTTGTTTCTATGTACTGTTTTAATCGATCAGAAACCATAATAACGTATTTTTTTCTTTTACAATATTAAGAAAATTTTCTTAATTATAGATAAACTAAAGCTGTTTTAAAAAAATGTACCTTTGCCCCACTATGGAAAAAGGGAAGTTTACATATCCTAAAGAGGAAAAACTAAAAAGCAGGAACACAATAGACCTGATGTTTGCAGAAGGGCGCTCGGTTTCAAAATACCCTTTACGTCTGGTTTATGTACCCCTTCCCGAACATGAACCGGGTCCTATAAAAATTGGGGTGTCGGTTTCCAAAAGACATTTCAAAAAAGCTGTAGACAGAAACTATTTTAAACGCCTGCTTCGCGAAACCTACCGTCATAACAAACAACTGCTGCTTGAAAATCAGCCGCAACCTTATGCGTATATGCTGATGTACCAAACTAAAGACCGTTTATCTCTTGAGGAAATAAACACCAAAACGGTACAACTGTTTGAAAAATTCATAACTCAGATTACTACACAATAAGTTGTTTTTTAACACTTTGTAATATTTGTAAAGGTTTTTACGTTTTTAACAAAAAAACACCTTTACTTATGAAAAATTTACTTTTTGCTTTTAGTCTTGTCGCCTTACTTATTTCATGTAAAAAATCTGCTGAAAGTGTAGACAATATGATATTATATGATGATGCAGTTGCGGTGGAAGAAACTGCTCCAGCTTATGAAATCAAATATAAGTCTATAGAAGGAGATGTAGCCAGAACCGTTGAAACTGAAGCAAAAATCATTAAAACCGCTACGCTTCGTTTTGAAACACAAAACCTTGAGACTACTGCCGGTAATATAAAACAGGCAATAGGTAAATTTAAAGGGCAGATACAAAGTGATGAAGAAAGAAATGAATATAATACAGTAAGCCGTTCCCTTACCATAAGAGTACCTAACGAATCGTTTGACAATTTTATAGACGAAATCAGTAAAGGAGTATCGTACTTTGAAAGAAAAGAAATTTCATCCCGCGACGTTACCGAAGAGTATATTGATACTCAATCCCGCATAAAAACAAAAAAAGCACTGGAAGCGCGCTATCTGGAACTACTTAAAAAAGCCAATAAAGTTTCGGAAATGCTGGAAATAGAAAAGGAGCTTTCGGAAATACGTGAGGAAATCGAGTCAAAACAGGCACGATTACAGTATTTGGAAAATCAGGTTTCATACAGCACGGTTTACATTTATTTTTACAAAACCGTTGCCGAAAAACAGGGCGCTACAGTATCATACGGCGCAAAACTGGTCAATGCGCTTAAATCAGGGTTTAACTCACTTTCAAGTTTCTTTATAGGTTTAATCCAAATTTGGCCTTTTATCCTTATTTTCGTAATTGTGTTTATTTTAATCAGAAGACGAATCAAAGGAAAAAAACAATAATATCATGCTATCCAAACTAAAAAGAAAATATGTTATCCCGGTATTTGCAGTTGCTTTTCTGTTTGTTGGGGCAAGCTTTAAAAACGATTTCTTTGAAATCGCAAAGCAAATAGAAATATTTACCACCCTCTTTAAAACAGTTAACGTTAACTATGTAGACGAGACCAACCCCGGCGAACTTATGGACATTGCCATAAAAAACATGCTGGCTGACCTTGACCCATATACCGTTTATTTTAACGAACAGGATGTAGCCAAATTTAAAATAAATAACACCGGCGAGTATACTGGTATTGGCGCGCTTATTACACGTAAAGAGGGAAGGCTTATAATAAAAGAACCTTACAAGGATTATCCTGCCGATAAAGCCGGACTGAAAGCCGGAGATGAAATTATCCAGATTGGCGATGTAAACCTAGTTGATTTTAAAGAAGATGCCGGCGAACTTTTAAAAGGAACAAAAAACACCAACATAGATATTAAATACCTGCGTCAGGGTAAAACATTAAGTACAAAACTGATACTTACTGAAGTAGACCTTAATGCTGTGCCTTACTATGCAATGGTCGATGCTACAACCGGATACATTGTACTTTCTCAGTTTAATGCAAAAGCGTCGTCTGAAACTAAAGAGGCTCTACTTGATCTTAAAAAACAGGGAGCTACAAAAATCATTCTTGACCTTAGGGGTAACCCAGGCGGATTACTGGGCGAAGCAGTAAACATTTGTAACCTGTTCCTTCCTAAAGATGAAACTATTGTAACCACTAAGTCTAAAAACGAAAAATACAATAACGTATACAAAACACAGCGTGCTCCAATTGATACCGAGATTCCGCTTGTGGTTATAGTAAACGGTAAAAGTGCCTCGGCTTCAGAAATTGTTTCGGGAGCACTTCAGGATCTGGATCGTGCTGTTGTTGTAGGTAGCAGAAGTTTTGGTAAAGGTTTGGTTCAGCGCCCGCTTGAACTTACTTACGGAACTCAGGTAAAGGTTACCATTTCACGTTACTACACTCCTTCAGGTCGTGGTATACAGGCGCTTGATTACACCCATAAAGATGCCGACGGTAAGGCCATAAGAATAGACCAGAAAGATTACAATGCTTTTAAAACCCGCAACGGACGTACCGTTTATGATGGTGGTGGTATATTACCGGATGTAGTTATGGAAGAGAGCAAACAAAGCTCTATTGCCGATGCCCTACAGCGTAATGATGCTATTTTTAATTATGTGACTGATTATTATTACAAACACCCTAATCTTGGAACTACAATCCCCACATTTAGTGATGCGGACTATAATGGGTTCAAACAGTTTTTGAAAACAACCAATTTTGATTTTGATACAGAAACAGAAAGATCGCTTAAGGCTACTCTTGAAATAGCTAAAAAGGAAAAGGTAGACGAGACTATTGCCGCCGAATACAACCAGTTACTTACCGCTCTTAAAAAGAGTGAAGAAAAGGAACTTGACCAGAACAAGGAAGAGATTAAAAAGCTGATTGTAGACGACATTATAACAAGATACCAATACAAAGAAGGTCTTTATAAATACTACACCACGAGCAATCCGGAGATTAAAAAAGCTACTGATTTACTCAATAATTCGGCCGAGTATAATAAAATTCTTTCAAAATAAAAGTCTGAAAATCCTCATACTTAATAGTATGGGGATTTTTTTTAGGTTAAATATCTCACATACATTTATTGATTTTTATAAAAACGTATACCTTTGCCGTTTTAATTTATTGTTATCGTGAGCAATAGTCACAAACATTTGAACAAAGTAACGTTAGGTGGACTAATGGTTACTTTAGGTATTATTTACGGAGATATAGGTACGTCACCCCTGTATGTAATGAAAGCCATAATGGGCGAATTGCCTATACAGGAAGACATAGTACTTGGAGCGCTATCCTGTATATTCTGGACACTTACACTGCAAACCACGGTAAAATATGTTATACTTACACTACAGGCAGACAACAAAGGGGAAGGTGGTATTTTCTCACTATACACCCTTGTAAAACGACTAAAAAAACGTGGGCTTATTGTCCCGGCTATCATTGGGGGTAGTGCCCTGCTTGCCGATGGTATTATCACACCACCCATATCAGTTTCTTCAGCAATTGAAGGACTTCGTATTTACAATTCAGACATCGATACAGTACCTATCGTAATAGGTATTCTTTTCATACTATTTGCCATTCAGCGTTTTGGAACCAAACTGGTTGGTAAATTCTTTGGCCCAATGATGCTAATATGGTTTGGTATGCTGGGTATACTGGGAATTATACCACTTATGTCTAACATTGCTGTATTAAAAGCATTAAACCCATACTACGCTATACACCTGTTAAGTATTCATCATGAAGGTTTTTATGTACTGGGATTTGTTTTCCTGTGTACTACCGGAGCCGAGGCGCTTTACAGCGACATGGGGCACTGCGGGCGCAGCAATATCAGGATAAGTTGGGCATTTGTAAAAAGTATGTTGGTTTTAAACTACTTCGGGCAGGGAGCTTATCTTATATCACATTCGGGTAAAACCCTTTCACAATTAAGCAATAATGCTAACCCAGGCAACCCCTTCTATTTACTAATGCCAGACTGGTTTGTACCTTTTGGTATTGCCATTGCCACGTCGGCTGCGGTTATTGCATCTCAGGCATTGATTAGCGGATCGTTTACACTTATAAGTGAAGCCATGCGCCTTAATTTCTGGCCTAAAGTATCGGTTAAATTCCCTACAGAACTAAGAGGGCAACTGTACATACCATCGGTAAACTGGTTACTTTTTTTGGGTTGTGTTTTTGTAGTACTGCACTTTAGAGAATCAGGCAATATGGAAGCAGCCTACGGTTTAGCAATTGTACTTTGTATGATAATGACCACTACACTTTTGGGCTATTATATGGTAATGAAACGTTACAACCCTATACTGATACTATTTACTATAATGGTATATTTTTCAATAGAAATTTCGTTTTTTATTGCTAATATCAGTAAGTTTACACACGGAGGTTACGTATCACTCATAATTGCCGGACTGCTTTCCACTATAATGGCAGTTTGGTTTACCGCTAAAAAGATACGTAGTGAATACACAGAATTCACGAAAATTGATAATTACAAAAGCGTATTGGCTGACCTGAGTAATGACAAGTCTATACCAAAATATGCAACCCACCTGGTATACTTAACCAATGCTCAGTTTAGCGATGAGATTGAATCGAAAATTATTTATTCGATATTACAGAAACGCCCTAAACGCGCCGATATTTACTGGTTTGTTCACGTAAATGTGGTAGACGAACCTTACCGTATGGATTATCGCGTTAGGGAAATAATGAAGGACGATGTGATAAGGGTTGACTTTTATCTTGGTTTCCGTGTGGCACCAAGGGTTAACCTTATGTTTAAGAACGTTGTAAAAGACATGGTGAAAAACGGAGAGGTAGATATTACCAGCCGTTATGAGTCCCTAAACCGTAACAATGTAATTGGTGATTTTAAGTTTGTGATTATCGAGAAGTTTCTGTCTTACGACAACGATTTGCCTTGGTATGAAAGAATTATTCTTGACATATATTTTATCCTTAAAAAGGTGAGCCTTACAGAAGGGCGTGCTTTCGGTCTGGACAACAGCTCGTTAAAAGTAGAACAGTTCCCTATTGTGATTCACCCGCCTGAGGATTTGCATCTGACAAGAGTTGATGATCCTAACTAAAATTTACAAATGAAACCTTTTATCTGCATCTTACTATTACTATTACTACCTAAAATCTCATTTTCACAGGAGGAGTTAGTACACTCCGTTTACTTTGAATTTGATAAGTTTAACCTCGACGAAAAGCAGGCTAACGATGTTGTTAGCTTTATTACAGCCCTGGATACTACCCGTGTGGAAAGCATCCAGATTTTTGGGTACTGTGATGATCGTGGTAAAGACGAATACAACTATAAACTGTCTAACAACCGTGCTAATACGATTAAAGAGAAACTTGTTTCTAAAGGCATAAAAAATAAGATCATCGTAACTATTGAAGGTCGCGGCAGGATTTTACTTGAAGAGGATATAGATGACGTATCGGAAGCGCGTTCTAAAAACAGACGTGTGGATGTACTGGTAAACTTCAAGCCATTACCTCCTCCTCCATTAGATCCCGGAGTTTATGACGCCCTTAAGCCTGAAATGGTTGTAGGAGACAGGATAATTTTACGTAACATTCTTTTTGATCGCGGCAGCAGTAAACTCAAACTTTCTACCCGTAAGGAACTGGACAAAATAGCACGCATACTGCACAAATACAAAAACCTGCAATTTGAAATACAGGGACATGTTTGCTGTACACCTACTTTCCAAAAGGAAGCAATAGATAAGGACACAAAAAAAAGAGAATTGTCTAAAAACCGTGCCTATGCGGTTTACAAATATCTTGTGTCCAAGAAAATTCCGGCAAGGAGAATGACCTACAAAGGTTATGGAAACACTAAATCTTTAGGTAAAGGATCAGAATTTGACCGTCGTGTAGAGTTCCTTATTACAAAGGTATAAACCTAAACAAAAGATAAATTCATTTCAATATGGGGAATGCCGTCTTCAAGATAGCCTTCCCCCTGTTGTATAAATCCGTGCGATTCATAAAACTTTTTAAGGTATAGCTGCGCAGAGATAGTTACCTCTTTGGCATTATAGTGCGTTTTTATGGCTCTTATAGATTCTTTTATCAAATCATGACCCCATTTACGGTCGCGATATTTTTCGCTTATTACAACTCTTCCTATCGAGGCGTTTTCAAAATAATCGCCAGGAGCAAACAAGCGGGCATAAGCAATTACAGTATCATCAAACATACCTAAAACATGAATTGCCTTTGTGTCTTTACCATCTACATCCTGATATACGCAGTTTTGTTCCACTACAAACACTTCGCTACGCAATTGCAGGGATTCGTATAATTCAGAAAGAGAAAGCTCGTTAAATCGCTTTATTTTGAATGTTGGCTTCATAGAAATTCGGCAGACCTGATTATGGACTCTAGTTCTACAATCAAATCCCTTTTTGGAGTAGATGGGCTGTATACAAACCCTTCGATTATAAAGTAATCATTTTTAACATTATCCCTAACGGCATAGTTTATAAACGGACCCGACATGAATTCGTTTTCCATTTCCCAGTTACCGCGTGTTTCAAACAGCATTCTGTTTTTATAGCTCGTAGTAAAAAAGTAAGGGGAATAAGCCTCTTCGGTAACCATGTAAGTATTCTTTTCCAAACCGTGAATATACTTAACACCAATGGAATCCCTCATTTGGATAATATTATTTAAAATGGTTTTGTCGTGTTCAATAACACTGGCAGGCACCCTGTATATTAAAATACTGGTATTCCCGCCGGGAGTATCTTTTTTAAGCCAAAGGAAATCATGCCTGTTCATGGCAAAATTATAGCTTGAGGGAACATTAATACATATCCCGAATTTTTCAAAAACACCATGGTTTACCAATCCTGTCTTGGCATTCCTTTTTTGGTTTTCATCAATTTCGGTTTCCCTTATTTTCCTAACAATCTCATCAGTATGAATCTCTATTAGAAAAAGTAATTCTTCGGCTGTTTGGCCTTTTATAGTAAATATGTTTTGAGGAGAACAGTACCTGTTTGTTTTGAACTTAAAGGAATTTATACTGTCTCTATCAATTACAATGATATTACGTCCTTTGGTAAGTCCCCCGTCAAAAATATTTTCGTTATACTGATTTAGAGTAAACAGGGGCTCTTCCTGTGTAAGGCCTTCAACGGGAGCAGCCAGTTTTTTACGCAGGCTGTCGCCTACATCACCGTTCCACAGTTTATCATCAATGATAATGGAAATCTCATTAATATCTCCTGAAGAACTGCTGCCATCACTGCTACTATCGCTATTACAGCTAATAATACACAGGATAAAAACAAAATTCAGTATTTGTTTTATTCCCGACATGAGATGCGTTTAATTTATACTGCTTACCTTAAGCTTCATTCCCGGCTTAATATGTTCGCCGTTAAGCTTATTCCAGTCTTTTAGATTTTCTACTGTTACACCAGGGTGTTTTTTTGCAATACTGAAAAGCGAATCCCCTTTTTGCACAATGTACAAACGAGCTTCCTCATAAGCTGTTTTAGGTTTTTTAGTCTCTTTAACCGCCAGTTTAGTTTCAGGTGCTTTAAGAGCTTCTTCCACTTTTTCTTCGGCATTGGCAACCATTACTTCCTCGTCATCACCTTCAGATGGAGATACTTGAGTTTCTTCTGCTTTTTTAACCTCCGGTTTAGTCTCTGCCTTTTTAGGCTTAGTAGTTTTTGCTGCTACTGCAGTTTCTTCCTTAGGCAGGTTAACAATAATGGTTTTGTGTATTTTAAGTTTTTGTCCGGCATAAATGGTATTGCCTTTTACCCTGTTCCATTTTTTAAGGTCGGAAACCGAAACACCATATTTGTTTGCTATAGATCCAAGTACATCACCCCTGCGAACAGTGTGATATTTTGTACTAACTTTTGTCGTTTTACCTATACTGGCTAACGCTTCCTTATCTTTCTCGTCAATAAAATTAGGTCTTTCCCTTTTCAGGTCTTCATAATCTACGTAAGCATAAATAGCTGTTTCATTTGAAGTAAATAGCCCTATTTTATCTTTTGGTAATCTTAAATAATGCGGCTCATCGGCAACATAAGGAATAACATCAAGTTTGTATATAGGATTAAGAAATTCCAGTTCCTCTACCGGTACATCAAGCAAATCTGCCACCTGTTTGAAACTCATTTTACGTTTTACCATAATGGTATCGGTCTCAAAATAAGTTACCGGAGCTTCGTTTGAAGTGATACCATGCTCTTTACCATACTCATAAATGTACATGGTAGCAAGGAAAGCCGGCACATAGCCCTGTGTTTCCCTTGGCAGGTTTTTACGAATGTTCCAGTAATTTTTTTGTCCGTTAGAACGGCGTATCGCTTTGGTTACATTACCCGGACCTGCATTATATGATGCAAGTACCAAATCCCAGTCGCCAAATATGTTATACAGGCTTGAAAGATACTGGCAAGCAGCCTCGGTAGCCTTTAACGGATCGCAACGCTCATCAACATATGAGTTTACCTCAAGATTGTACTGCTTACCGGTAGGATACATAAACTGCCATAACCCGGTAGCTCCTACCCTTGATTTTGCCCTCGGATTAAGTGCCGACTCAATTACAGCCAGGTACTTAATCTCGATAGGCACATCATATTTTGCCAAGTGCTCTTCAAACATAGGGAAATAGTACTGTGAAATAGCCATAAGTCGCGAAAAGCTTTTTGGCCTGTTTTTTAAATACGATTTAATAATGTTTTCCAGGCCCTTGCTGTATTCAATGTTAAACGGCGATTTAGCATCAAGTTCCTTAAGCCTTTGCTGTAAAAGCTCTGTAGATAACTCAAAAGCCACATCGTCATCAGGATTCACCATCTCAATATCATCCTGCATGTCATCAAACAACTCCGTGTTTGTTAACTCCTTCATCCATAGGCTGTCAATACATCTCAATTCATCATGACGTACAAACCCTGATTTAATCGAATCCAAAAATGACATTTTGGTTACCGGTTTCAGTTGTACATCGGCCTCTGCACTTTCCTGTGCAAAAGCCCCGATTGAGAATGCTGCTAACAGCAGAGACAATGTTCTTTTACTCATAATTTACTTGTTAAACCGTTATATTACAAATTGTTATAAAAATAACAACTCATGCTATAACTTTAATTTTGTAATATTCGTATAAATTTTAACAGTGCTATTTTAAAATAGCTGCAATACCCGGAAGAGTTTTACCTTCAAGCATCTCCAGCATGGCACCGCCACCTGTAGATACATAACTCATTTTAGGTTCAAGCCCAAACTGCTTAACAGCCGCAACAGAGTCACCTCCACCTACAAGAGAAAAGGCTCCGTTCTCTGTAGCTTCGGCAATATAATTACCTAATGCAATTGTACCTTTAGCAAAGTTTTCCATTTCAAAAACACCTAGCGGTCCATTCCATAAAATAGTTTTGGATTCTAGTATTACTTTTCTGAAATTTTCAAGTGATTTTGGTCCGGCGTCAAGTCCCTGCCAGCCATCAGGTATCTCAGTTACGTTAGTAACCTTAGTGTTTGCATCATTCTTAAATCCATCGGCAGCTATAACATCTACAGGAATATGTACCTGTACGTTTTTCTCTTTTGCCTTGGCAAGAATATCAAGGGCAAGGTCAAGTTTATCGTCCTCACAAATAGAGTCACCTATTTTACCGCCCTGAGCTTTGATAAAAGTAAATGTCATCCCTCCTCCAATTATCATATGGTCTACTTTATCCAGTATGTTTTCAATAACCGTAATTTTAGAAGAAACTTTAGACCCTCCTAAAACAGCCGTTACCGGTTTTTTGCTATCATTTAGCACTTTATTAAGACTTTCTATTTCTTTAGCAAGAAGTAAGCCAAAACACTTATTTTCAGGGAAAAACTTCGCAATTATGGTTGTAGATGCATGCGCACGATGTGCCGTACCAAAGGCATCGTTAACATAAATATCGCCTAAATTAGCAAGTTGTTTTGCAAAACCTTCGTCTCCGGCTTCTTCTTCACTATAAAAACGCAGGTTCTCTAAAAGTAATACTTCACCCGGCTGTAAAGCCGCAGCAGCTGCTTCAACATCAGCACCCACACAGTCTTCAACAAATTTTACGGTAACACCAAGTACTTCAGATACTTTGGCAACAATATGCTTAAGGGAATATTTCTCTTCTTTCCCTTTTGGCCTTCCAAGGTGTGACATCAAAATGACACTTCCACCGTCATTTAAGATTTTATCTATTGTGGGCTTCGCAGCTACAATCCTTGTATCATCAGTTACGTTAAAATTCTCATCAAGAGGTACGTTAAAGTCTACTCTTATAACTGCTTTTTTGCCTTTAAAGTCAAAATCATTAAGGGTCTTCATACTGTATTTTAAGTTGTTTAAATTTGATTAAAGGCAAATATAGTTTTTTCCGTTAAAAAAATTATAATAAAATAAGGGGCTACCTATTATTTAACATATATGTCTCATTGCTTTACAGTTAGGAGATTAACCACTAAAACGTAATAGTTTATTATGGCAATCATCCCATAAATTCCTCTATATTTGCCCTATGCTTTTTTCAGATATATTAGGCCAGGAACATATTAAAAGCCATTTGACAAAAAGTGCCGATTCCGGCAGGATTCCGCACGCTCAACTTTTTGTAGGTCCCGAAGGATCAGGTAAACTGGCCATGGCAATTGCCTATGCCCAGTATATTTTGTGCTCCAACACTAATAGCGAAAACAACAACGGCAACGCTGCCTGTAACCTGAAGTTTCAGAATTTTTCACATCCCGATTTACATTTTGTTTTTCCGGTCGCTACCAACAGCGAAGTGAAAAGCCATCCTGTTAGTGCCAACTTTTTAAAGTACTGGAGGGAGTTTATTACCGAAAATCCTTATGCAGGGCTTTTTGACTGGTATAAGAAAATTGATATCCAGAACAAACAGGGACAGATAGGGGTAGACGAAGCACATGAGATTGTAAAATCACTCTCGCTAAAGGCTTACGAAGGCGGTTATAAAGTAATGATTATATGGATGGCCGACAGGATGAATGTCGCAACAGCTAATAAATTGCTGAAACTGCTGGAAGAACCACCACAAAAAACCATATTTCTGCTGATTGCGGAAAGTGACGACGATATACTGCAAACTATACTTTCACGCTGCCAAGTATTGCATTTTGGCGGACTTAGTGAGCAGGCTATTGCCGATGCACTTATTTCCCAAAAAGGACTTGATAACAATGAAGCCCTTAAAATTGCCCACCAGGCACAGGGAAACTTCAATAAGGCATTACATATTTTAAACAAAGACAATAACGGTTTACCTTTTGAAGAGTGGTTTGTACAGTGGGTTCGTGCCGCTTTTAGGGCAAAAGGAAACGCCGCCGCCATACAGGATCTAATTGCCTGGAGCGAACAAATTGCGGGTATTGGCCGTGAAGCTCAAAAACAGTTTATACATTTTTGTATCGATATGTTCCGTCAGGCATTACTGCTTAACTATCAGGCAAAAGAACTGGTTTTTATGGAACCAACTGTCGATAAATTTAAACTTGAAAATTTTGCCCCGTTTGTAAACGGAAATAATATTAATGATATTTTTAAAGAACTGTCGGATGCGCTTTACCACATTGAAAGAAACGGTAATGCCAAAATTATACTAACCGACCTTTCCATAAAACTAACGCGATTAATTCATAAAAAGTAAAGATTATGACACCAGCTATCATTATTATCCTGATTTTTTTAGCCATAACTTTTATCCAATCGGGCTACGATAAAGTTGCCGACTGGAAAGGAAATGTTGAGTGGCTTAAAGGTCATTTTTCACAAAGTGCAATTAAAAACCAAGTTCCGGCCGCATTACTTTTAGTACTTATCCTTGAGATTGTTGCAGGTGCTTTTTCGGTTATTGGAATCATTCAGATTTTTATGAATGATGATACCGAATTTGCCGGCTATGCCGCAATAGTATCGAGTGCTACGCTGCTTTTACTGCTATTGGGTCAGCGTCTTGCCAAAGATTATGACGGAGCAAGAACTATTGTTATCTATTTTATTCCTACCGTAATGTTATTGAACTGGTTATATTAATTTAACCCAACAAAAAATATAAAGCCCCTCACTGAGGGGCTTTTTTTATTCATCATCGTTAAGGCTTGCCCTGTATAATCGCAGCTCACCCCAGGTAAAGGCTTCACCGTGTTTTTCTTTAAGATTAGTAAGCGACTCACCGTCAAAATCTTCAAAGGCTTTGGCAAGCTCGGCAATCTTATCTTCAGCAAGTACTTCCTCTATCTGGATTTTCCCGCGCTGAACCAGTCCGGCAATATGGCTAAGTACTGTAGTTTCGGTAAGTTTCCTAACTCTGGCAATATCTTCAATACTCATTTTTTCTTTCCACAAATCAAACGTCTCCTCAAGCGTAGATTTTTTAGGCTGCTTCTTTTTTGCCGGATAATTATCATATTCCTCGGTTTCTTCCTGCAATAAAGTAACAGGGTTATCTTTAAGGTTTTTGCGTATGGCTTCCAGTTTCTTAATTCGATACGTGTGTATTTCGGGCGTAATAAGATTTTCTTTTATAATCTCTTCCTCATTAAGCACGGCAAGCATTAGTCTTTTAGCTTTCATCAGCCTGATTACCGTGTAGGTTTGTAACTCTTCCAGTTCCGATAGTTCCTCATAAAAACCTTTAGCTTTTCTCAGTCTTTTTATCTCTTCCATTTTTTGAAGCAAACCTGTTACAAGGCTATCCATAACCGGAAAGAAATAATTGTAAGCCGCCTCTACCCTTTCCTGTACGAACTTCATGTCAGGTTGTTCCACGGAAAACAATTTAGCCAGCTGACTGATAAACTTATGCCCCGGGGTATGCATTTTCTTTATCTTATCTTCAGATAGGTTGACCCATTCCCTGTGTTTGGATTTCAGTGATCTTGGTCCTTCCTGCAGGTAGGTCAGTTTATGTCGTTGCCAAACATCGGTAAGTTCATCCCAGTCAAAGCTGTTTTTCAGGTAATTAAATATAAAACGAAGCGTATCTTTTTGCAAAAACAGTTCCATTTGCTCTTCCTTAACTTTGGATGAAGCATAGCCCATTACATCCATGTCGTTAGTAAGACCATTCATTTGCAGCGGAGAAAGCAAAATAAGCCCGTTTAACGAACGTAAACGCGAAAGCGCTACATAGGCCTGTCCCGGCAGGAAAACACCCGACACATCGAGCGCAGCTTTATCAAAGGTTAATCCCTGGCTTTTATGTACTGTTATTGCCCAAGCCAGTTTAAGCGGATAGTGAACAAACGTACCCAAAACCTCTTCTTCTATTTCTTTGGTATTTTCGTTTACGTGGTATTTTACGTTTTTCCATTCATACTTATCGGCCTCAATGGTAAGATCTTCTTCAGGGAAATGTACCAGTATTTCTTCATCTGATACTGATTTGATTATACCTATTTTTCCGTTGAAATAATTTTTATCAGGAGAAAGGTCGTTTTTAATAAACATTACCTGAGCTCCTTTTTTCAGTTTAAGCTCCTCCTCTACCGGATAGATTTTCTCTGGGAAATCGCCCACAATTTCCGGATGGAAAACAAATTCCTTTTCATCCAGTTCATCCAGTGCCTTGGCGTTTATATTATCTGCTTTTGCATTATGGGTAGTAAGTGTAATAAACCCCGGATTTTTTTTCAAATCAAAATCAGGTTGGGCATAGTTGTTTAAAACAGCTATATCATTTGGAGTTATTACATTGTTTCTCAGGTTATTAAGTATTGATATAAAGGCATCATCAGTTTGCCTGTATATCTTGGAAAGCTCTATATAAAGGGGCGGATTACTACTAACTACCTGAGAATGAAAAAAATACTTTCCTCTGTAATACTGGCTCAACACTTCCCATTCTTCATTTTTTACCACCGGAGGTAGCTGTAACAGATCGCCAATAAACAATACCTGAACACCTCCAAACGGAATATCCTTATGACGCACATTACGTAACATAAAATCCATAGCATCAAGTAAATCGGCACGCAGCATACTCACCTCGTCAATAACAAGCAGTTCCATGTTTTTGATAACTGCCTGTTTATCCCCTCTCATTTTGAAGTGCCTGCGCAGACTATCTTTATTTTCAAAACGGACAGTATCAGTCACCTGCGGTGTTACATTATCCGGAATAAAACCTGCAAAAGGTAACTGGAACATGGAGTGTATGGTTACACCACCAGCATTTAATGCAGCAATACCCGTAGGCGCCACCACAACCACATTTTTATGTGTGGTACGAATAATTTCCTTAAGCAAAGTAGTCTTTCCCGTACCTGCTTTACCGGTAAGAAAAATAGATCTATTTGTTTGATTTATAAAGCGTAAGGTATATTCGGCAGCTGTAGATAAACTTTGCATGTGGCGTATAATTATTAGAATCCCGAAATTAAGTATAAAAAATTTATGGCAACAAAAAAGCTCCCAAAAGGGAGCTTAATTTAATATTACAATAGTGAAATTATTTTGCTTCTTCTTTTTCAGTAGTTTCTACTTTTACTTCAGTAGCTTTATCTTCTGTTTTTACAGCCTCAGGATTCTCTCCTTTAAATTTAGCATTTACTGCTTTAAGGATTTCCTCTGTAATCTCATAGCTGTCTTTAGCATAAAGTACATTGGCAGCATCTCCGGTACCATAAATATAATCATAACCGTTTTTCTTACCGTAATCTTTGATATACGATCGCATCTCTTCAACAATACTGTCCCTTTGCGGAGCAAATTCTTCCTGAAGCTGTCTCATCATACCATCCTGCATCATAGAGAGTTTTTGCTCTCTTTCCTGGAACTCCTGAGCTTTAGCCTGAACCCATTGTGCTCCTCTTCTTGGTGCCTCATCCTGAGCTTTTGCATAATCAAGTCTTAACTTTTGGTACTCATCGTTAAGTTCCCTTTTAAGTTCTTCTCCTTTAACGTTGCTTCTAGAGTTAAGATCCTTTAAAGCTTCAGAATCGTCCATTAACTTTTGCGTGTCAACATAAGCCGTTTTGAATTCGGTTGCACCACCTTCATTTTTGTTACATGAAAAAAGTGTAACGGCAAGACCAAGTATCAATAAAGATTTTTTCATTTGCGTTTTTCGATTTTTAAAAAAATTTCGGTAAAAGTAATAATTCGCATCAAAGATGCAAAAACAAGTTTTTATTAAAATTTATGGAAAAAAATTAACCATAAATAAATTTTATGAAAACAAATCTATGCTATAAACAATATAAATCAAAATCAGACGCCATAAATCGTTTTTAAGAGTGTTTTAAAAAATGCCAAGGTATTTCCTTGTTTTAGATTGTAAACGTTTATTTATGAAGTTTTATTTAGTTTTTACCGTGTTTTATAACATAAATAAGCGACGAGTACTCCATATTTCCGGCCGCTTTTAAATTTGAGCGTAATCCGGTTAAAAAACCTTTTACAAAATTCATTTTTCCGGTTTTGTATTTTTCTGAAAGAAGGCTCACATAAAAACTGTCAAATTTCATTGGTAGGATTTTTATTAAATCCATACCCTGTTTTGAAAAAAGTTGTTTAATGGAATTTTTTGAAAAATGCCAAAGGTGTCTGGGTACGTCATAAGCAGCCCAAAATTTACCATAATACTTCGCATCATAACTATTATAATTGGGTACCGCTATGATTATGAGTCCGTTTGGCTTTAAAATCCGCTTTATTTCGGATATATATTGCTGAATATCAGGAACATGTTCTAAAACATGCCACATAGTGACCACATCAAAAGAGCTATTTTCAAGTTCTTTTATATCATTTTTGAATGAAATTCCTTTTGAAACTGCAATTTTTTTTGCTTTTTCACTTGGTTCGATACCAAAACTATCCCAACCGTCATTTTTTGCAGTTACAAGAAAGTCTCCCGTCCCTGCACCAATATCCAGGAGTTTACCTTTCTCAGGATGGTATTTTTTTATGATAGATAATTTATCTCTTAATGCTTTTTGTTTTACAACATGGTATAATTTTTCAAAAAGCGAACGTTTACCATCGGTATGCGAAATATAATCATCACTTTCGTAATAACTTCCTAAATTTTCGGGTGCAGGTTGCGGATGGGTTTTTAATAATCCCAAATCAGCATCCAGTAATAATTGAAACTCTTCTCCCGAGACCGAATGATCCTTTACGGTAATATAAACGTTATTTTCTGAAAAATTCATTATAAATTATTGTATTCGTCCTTTAAGTCTTTTAGATAATCAATCACAATATTTTTAAACAATGAAGAAGTAGCAAGACAATCTTCATTATATTCATTTACCACAGAAATTGCTAGGAATTTTACTTTTGATCCTACTACTGAAGAATCAGGTACTGCATTTGAAGCCACAAAATCAGTCGTATCAAAATATTTGTTCAATTCATCGTTTTCATAAAAAAATACCTTAAACTTCATTCCTTCTAAAGTAACCCAATATTCAATATCAGTAAACTTCATTAAATTATACTTATTGCCTAAAAATTGTGCAAAAGTCATTTTTGTTGGATTGTTTTGAAAAACAAAAGCAGTAAGCCCTTTGTCTTTGCCGTAAATCTGTTTTCCATTTTCCAGTAAAATATATTCAGACACATCTACAGCCTGTCTTGGCGAAACACACGATTGTAAAACCCCAACCAGCAAAAACAGAAAAAACCCTCTTTGAAAAAGGGTTTTTATATTACGTTCCACGTGAAACATTGTTAGTTTATTCATATTATCTTCCCATATGAATTAAAAGCACCGAAACATCACTAGGCGACACACCGCTAATGCGGGATGCCTGAGAAATAGTTACGGGTCTTATTTTTTTCATTTTTTCTCTTCCTTCGTAAGAAAGTGATTTAATTTTATCGTAATCGAAATTTTGAGGGATTTTTACATCCTCTAAACGATTAAGCTTATCAGCATTGTTTTTTTCCTTTTCAATATAACCGGAATACTTAACCTGTATTTCGGCTTGCTCAACAACTTCTTTATCTAATTTGTGTTCGTTAATATATTCCCTAACTTTTTCAAACTTTAAAATATCATCAAGTTCAATTTGCGGTCTTGAAAACACTTTAAACATTTTATCCGGCTGACTCATTAACGAAGATCCTTTTTCTTCAAGTATCGAGTTAGCCTCTTCCGGCTTAACGCTGGTTTCTTTGAAAAAGTTTACGAAAGCGTGAGATTTCTCTCTTTTACTTTCCATTCTTTTTAATCGATCTTCTTCAGCTAATCCAATTTCATATGAAAGCGGAGTTAACCTAAAATCGGCATTATCCTGACGAAGTAAGGTTCTGTACTCGGCACGCGAAGTAAACATCCTGTATGGTTCTTCTGTACCTTTGGTAATTAAGTCGTCAATAAGTACCCCAATGTAAGCTTCGTTACGTTTTAATATAAACGGATCTTTGTCGTGTACTTTTAGGTGAGCATTAATACCAGCCATCAGTCCTTGTGATGCGGCTTCCTCATATCCGGTAGTACCGTTTATTTGTCCGGCAAAATATAAATTTTCCACCAATTTAGTTTCAAGCGTATGTTTTAACTGTGTAGGTGGAAAATAATCGTATTCTATAGCATACCCCGGACGGAAGAATTTTACATTCTCAAAACCGGCTACAGAACGCAGAGCTTTAAACTGAACATCCTCTGGCAATGAAGTAGAGAATCCATTTACATAAACTTCTACCGTATTCCATCCTTCAGGTTCAACAAAAAGCTGATGACGGTCTTTATCTGCAAATCGGTTAATTTTATCCTCTATAGACGGACAGTAACGCGGCCCTAAACTTTTAATTCTACCATTAAACATTGGCGAACGGTCAAAACCTTCACGAAGTACATCATGAACCAGTTCTGAAGTGTAGGTCATATGACACGATCGTTGATGCACTAATGGTTTAGTTATATCCAGATATGAAAACTTATCTGGGTTTTCATCTCCCGGTTGTTCTATCATTTTACTGTAGTCAAGAGAACGTCCGTCAACACGAGGTGGCGTACCTGTTTTCATACGTCCGGCTTCAAAACCTGCCTTAACTAAATCTTCGGTAATTCCATATGAAGCACCCTCTCCTGCTCTACCCCCTCCAAACTGTTTTTCCCCAATATGGATTAAACCATTCAGAAAAGTTCCGTTTGTCAGGACAACCGACTTAGATTTGATTTCAATTCCAAGAGATGTTTTTATACCTGCTACTTTACCATTCTCTATAAGTAAGCCGGAAACCATTTCCTGATAGAAATCCAAATTAGGAGTTTGTTCCAACATCAATCTCCACTCTTCAGCAAAACGCATACGGTCACTTTGTACCCTCGGACTCCACATAGCAGGCCCTTTTGATTTGTTGAGCATTTTGAACTGGATTGCTGTCTTATCAGACACAATCCCAGAGTACCCTCCTAACGCATCAATCTCGCGTACAATTTGACCTTTGGCTATACCACCCATTGCCGGATTACACGACATTTGCGCAATGTTTTGCAGGCTCATGGTAACCAAAAGCGTTTTTGAACCCATATTAGCAGCGGCAGCGGCAGCCTCACTTCCGGCATGGCCTGCACCCACTACAATTATATCATATACTTCTTGAAACATTTTAATTTCTCCTATCTTGTTCCACGTGGAACGCTAAAAAATTTTCCTCTCGCTCTAACGTTCCACGTGGAACATTATATATTTTACTCTAAAAATTCTTCGTGTTCCACGTGGAACACGAAATATAAAAGATGCTTGATTTACTGTTCCACGTGAAACATTAACGAATCACTTTACCTGTAACTATAGCACCATCATTTAAAAAAATGCGGTACAAAATTAGACTATTATTTGGTAATGTACAGCTATAAGTGTCAGAATTAACAATAGTACTATCTATTAGTCTGCCTGAAATATCATAAAATTGTATACTGGAGATACTATTGTTAATTGAATTAAAATAGGTGGTTTCGCTTTGAGAATAGACAATTAAGTCATTACTCATCTCATACTTATCTACATTAAGATTAGCTGGCTGAAGCCTTGCCATTACTTTAGTTATTTCACCATTGACCCTATAAAACTCTCCACCTATCATAATTTTACCATTAGATAAAGGTAACACAGTTGATATAAAAGATGTATCATATCCAAATTCTTCAGAAACACCACCCATGTCAAAGTTTGAATTTAAAGTACCATCTGAATTAAGCAAAACAAAATCATCAATAGAAGAACCATAAAACGAATCAAATTTTCCCGAAAAATATATACCATCATTATGCTTAACTAATTCATATCCAAAAAAAGGAACGTTTTCATACGGATGATTATACAAAGGGAAAGACTCGTCGATACTACCATCTACATTAAACTTTAATAAAATATACTCATTAGAATTAAGATAAAATCTACCGGCTACGAGTAACTTACCATCATCTAAAATTAACATAGAATTTATTTCATAAACAGAAAATTCTAAATTGGAAAAATCAGTATGAATTGAACCATCATTATTAAGCAATATAAATCTATCATCAAACAAATCAGTAACCTCTACTAAAATCTTTCCATCATCAAGTACCGTGAAATTTCTAATAATTAAATCATCAAGTGAATCATCAAGGTTAAAGCTAGTATCTAAAGAACCATTAAAATTTAATCGTAATAACGGATTAGCAATGATATCAAAACTTAGATTTCTAAAGTATCCTGAAATATAAATTTTTGGATCATAAATTGGTCCGTCAGATTCATATAAATCAATTTTAGAAATATAATACACAAGCGATTCGTCAGACAAAATATTGGCATTAAAAGTAGTATCTAGAGAACCATCTAAGTTAACTTTAGCTATATATTTTCTGTCAACACCATTATAAGATGAAAAATTACCAGCGATAATAATTTTATCACCTGCTAATAAAGAATGATCCACATTACCAGAAGATAAACAACTACCACAAAAAAAACTTGAACTTAAACTACCATTCTCATTAATCACAAAAAAACTTTTATTATTAATTCCATAGTAATTAACAGTAGTAATAAAACTAACAAAGATTTTATTATCAGGTAATTCAAGCATAGAAGTTACTTCAGTCTCAGAAAAAATTCCACTTCCCTGATAAAAACTCTCATCAACAATATAGTTTTGAGAAAAAAGTGACGAACTAAATAATAATAAAGCTGGTAAAATTTTGTACATGTAAGGTGAAATTACAATTTATAATTAATTAAAAAAGATTGATTTTCTCGTTTTCTTTAAATCGCATTAAAGCAGAATCCTCATCGGTTTTATCTTTATAACCGCAATAGTGAAGTATGCCATGAGCCATAACACGTTTTAATTCTTCAATAAATTCAGTATTAAAATCGGCTGCATTATCTTTCACTCTCTCAACAGAAATAAAAATGTCACCACTTATAAGGTTACCCATAGTGTAATCGAAACTGATAATATCAGTCAATGTATCGTGATTAAGGAATTCAATATTCTTTTGTAAAAGGTATTCATCATCACAAAAAATGTAGTTGATTTCCCCTTCTGTTTTATCTTCAGAATCTATAATTTTAGAAACCCATTCCTCATAAAGGGTTTCATTTTCCAATTCAAAATCGGTCTCGTAATTAAAACTAATCATTGTTCTTAAAATAGGTTTGTACCCTTTGGTTATAATTTGGGCGCAAAGGTAGACTTTGTCTGTTTAAAATCTCTATGCTATTTAAATATTCTTTAAGCTCATCAGGTATATTGGTAGCGTTGTTCTTATAGTCTTTCGTATTGGTTTGCGACTGACGTTTGTTCTCCTCACCCTGTTGTTGTATAGCTTTATCTAACTTTAAAAGTTCGTACTTAAGATTAAACATTTTATTAAGAGTTTCATTCTTGAAGCCTTTATTTAAAAGTTGCTTTTCTATATCTTTCATCTGTTGTAAAGCTCGTTGGCCATTACCTCCCATACCTTCTTTCTCTAGAGCCTTTTCTAATGCTTCACGCAGTTGTTGTTGTTCTTTATAAATTTCTAAAAGATCTCCTGCTTCACCTTCACCGCTGGTTCCGCCCTCCCCCGTTTCACCAGGTTTCTTTCCACTTTTACTGTCACCGGGTTTATCCCCTTCGTTCTGCCCTTTTTGCATTCCTTTCTTCATCTGTTCAGAAAGTCCATTCTGTTTCTGTATAATATCCTTAAGCTGCATGCCTCCCTGCCCCTGACCTTTTCCTGGTTTAGACTGACCCATACCAGAACCCTGCATCTGCATTTGCATATTGTTTAAAAGATCACTCAAAAAATCGGCTAGTTTATTAGCAGATGTAATAGCATATTGCTGGTTAGAAACACCGCGTGGAATTATATTTTCAGCAAGATCATTTAATGCTTTGTCAACGTAGTAATGAACATTTCCAACCTCTTCGGTAATCTCCTCGGTGATTTTAGGGTTACGTAAAGACATAGCAAAAAGGCTATCGTCAACATGACGGAACTGTTGCTTTAAGTCCTGTTGTTTTATAAGGTATTTACTAAAGCTTGGTGAACCAGAACTTGTATTTTTAAACTGATTCATTACATCTTCCTGAGAAAAAGAATAAGCTAAAAGGTTATCCAGAATCTGACGTAACATTTTTACATCTTCCTCTAACATATCCATACCTCCGCTCATCATGGACTGCATCATTTGCCCACCCATTTGTTTCATTTTTTCACCTGCCGATTTTTGTTTTGGTGAAGCTCCCTGCTTATTGTCCTGCTGCAACTCATCGGTTGCCTTTTGCATATCTTCTTCTATATTCTCTTCTTCATTTTTATCAGTAGGAATATCCATAGGCTTTTTAAGTTCGTCGTTTGCTTTTTCAAGCTCACGCATTTCTTCCTGAAGCTTATCAAATTCCTTATTTATCTCTTCCTGTTTCTCGGCAGAATTATCTTTATCTTCCGATAATTGCTCTTGTTTTTCACCAAGTTTTTGAAGTTCATCTGCTATTTGTTCTGCTTTCTTTTCTACATAATAACGCTTGGTAAGTTCAACCAACTGCTCTAAACTTTTTGTCTGACTCTTCGACTTCTGTTTGAATTTTTCCATTTTATCAAACAGTTCTTCCTTCTCCATTTTCTCGGTAAGCTTTTCAAGTTCTGATAAAAGCTTTGCATTTTTTTCGGCCTCTTTCTCCTGCTTTTCCAAACGCTTCATCAATTCCTCTTTGTTTTCATCCTTCTTTTCCGGGTTGAATTCCTCAAGGTTATCGTTAAGCTTTTTGGAAAATTCTTTCATTTGCTCTTCCAACATTTTCTGCCTGTTTATAAAATCTTCAACCTTTTTAAGGTCTTTATATTCTAACGCAGATTTTTCCTTATTCAGTTTTTGAAGTTTGTCAAGATCACTAAGCTGTTTGTCCTGATTTTTAATTGATTTTTCAAGACTGTTTATATTACTATTCTGCTCCTGTAAAGCCTTATTTTGTTTTTCATCATCGGTTAATTCTCTGTGAGAAAAAACTGAAGACTTACTGCTCTTGTAATTATGGATGGCATCGTTATCAAATACTTCAAAATAGTATTCATAACTAACCCCCTGCTTAACATCAAGCCCTTGTGGAAATGTATAGAAAAATCGGTCAAAGGTTTCCTTCTTAACCGGTAATACTATTTTCTTAGCATTGTCAGGATTACCCTGCGCATAATATACAACCTGCAATTTGGTTAGTCCATAATCATCGGAAACCTGACCTAAAATCACTTCATTTTTTAAATTCAAACTATCGGGAGCTGTACTCACTTCAATAGTTGGATACTGATCTTTTATTGTAGTAATTGCATACTGTAATTTTTCATGATGCTGAACTTTATCATTGGAAGTCATTATCTGATAATCGATGTTACCCAATATACTTTTGCTTATTGAGAAAACATTATCAGTATTTGTAAAAAGTAAGTTCTCATCTTTGCCTACCCATTCAATTTTATTGGTAGCCAAAGCACTTACTTTCCAGGTTACTTTAGTCCCTTCGGGTACTACAGCGTTTCCTGTTCCACGAATAACTTCAGCTTTTTTATGAAGGTAAGACGGAAAATTAAGCTGCATTTCGAAATTTGATATCGTTGGTACAGCTACAACAGCCAGTTGATATTCCTGAGAAGTAACATTATTAGCAACTAACTGAAAATCAATATTTTTAAGAGGTTTTTCAAAAGTATATTCAAAAACTCCGGTTTCAGTATTTTCTAAATAGTAATTTTCATCACCAATAGTAATCATAGTATTCTCAGGTACAATGTTACCAACTATTTTAACTCTTAAAGTAAAATCAGTTCCCTGTTGAGCAGTAAGTGAATTGTTTACAATGACAAATTCAAAGGGTGCCGGTGGCGTGTAATGCTTGTCATAATGCACTACTCTATCAAAACTTTGTGTAAATATGGAAGAATTTCCACTAAGTGTAAATACTAAAATTAATAAAACCGGTATCGCTGCATAAGGCAGGTATTTTAAATTCTTTTTAAAATTAACCGCATTAGCAAAAGGTACAGGCTGTAAGTTTTTTGCTTTCTGTTCTATGGAAGCCAATAACAATTCTGACTCATGGGAAGATTTTGATAACTGAAGAAAATTGGTAAGCTTATCACTTACTTCAGAAAAATGATTTCCGATGATAGACGAAGCCTCATTGTAATCTATACCCTTCTGTAGTTTGAATAATTTAAAAACAGGAAAGAGTATGAAGCGAAATAACAAAAATATTTCGACAGCTATAAACATCCAGAAAAGCATAGTTCGCCAACTGGTAGACAGCCATAAAAAATATTCTACGAGTAATGTGAATATAAAATACAGCAGTCCCAGCCCCATAAAAAAGATACTTCCTTTTATTAACTCGTTAGTATAGTACTTCTTAATAAAGCCTTCAAGCTTATTGAAAATAATGTTTTTTGCTTCCAAAATGACAGTCGATTGTTAATAACTGATAAAAATACAATTTCTGCCGGATAATTAAACGTAAAATCCTACTTTCTGTAGATTCAAATTTTTAAGTTTAGCATTTGATAATTAAGTATTTACATGTAATAATTAAATATGTCGCTTATTTGGGTGTTATTGAAAATATCATAATTGTATCTTTGCACCTAAAATTTATTAACAATGTCCAAACAAGTTCGTGTACGTTTTGCACCAAGCCCAACAGGGCCATTACACATTGGAGGGGTAAGAACAGCCCTTTTTAATTACTTATTTGCTAAAAAAAATAACGGTGTTTTTTACCTGAGGATAGAAGATACCGATCAAAACCGTTTTGTACCGGGAGCAGAAGAATATATAATTGAAGCCCTTAACTGGTTAGGTATACCATTTGACGAAGGTATTGGGAAAGAGGGTAAATATGGTCCGTACCGCCAAAGCGAACGTAAGGAAATGTACAGGCAATATGCTGAACAACTTATTAATACAGGCTGGGCATATTATGCTTTTGATACAGCAGAAGATCTTGATGCTTTAAGAAAACAGGAAGAAGCAGAAGGAAAAACATTTATATATAATCATACCAATAGGGATAAACTGGATAACTCATTAAGAATTAGTAAAGAGGAAACAGAAAAAAGAATCGCTGCAGGTGAAGATTATGTTATTCGTTTTAAAATACCGGTAGGAGAAACATTATTCCTTAAAGACATTATTCGTGGTGATGTGAAGTTTGAGACCAATCTTTTAGATGATAAGGTATTATTTAAAAGCGATGGTATGCCTACCTATCACCTTGCAAACATAGTAGATGACCACCTAATGGAAACCAGCCATGTTATTCGTGGTGAAGAGTGGTTACCTTCCCTACCCCTGCACTCATTACTTTACAGAGCATTTAATTGGGAAGCTCCGGAATTTGCACACTTACCGTTAATACTTAAACCTGTAGGTAACGGTAAATTATCTAAAAGAGATGGTGATAAAATGGGATTCCCGGTATTTCCGCTTGAATGGACCAATGCAGACGGAAGTAAGTCATCTGGTTACAGAGAAGAAGGATTTTTACCGGAAGCTGTTGTTAATTTCCTTTCATTGTTAGGATGGAACCCAGGTAATGATCAGGAATTATTCACACTGGAAGAACTGGTACAGTCATTCGATTTAGAAAGAGTACATAAAGCTGGTGCAAAGTTTGACCCTGAGAAAAACAAATGGTTTAACCATCAATATTTCATAAGGCAGGATAACAGCACATTAGCTTCACAATTTAACCATACATTAGTAGAAAAAGGTATAAACAAACCTCCGGAATTTGTAGAACAGGTTGTTGGACTGGTTAAGGAGCGTGCTACTTTTACAAGTGAGTTATGGGACTTAAGTGACTTTTTCTTTACGGCACCAACAGAATATGATGATAAAGCCAAAAAGAACTGGAAAGAAGATACAGGGGCGCTTTTAAGCGAATTGAGCGAGGTTATTAACAATACTATGGATTTCTCTTCACAAAACTTAGAAACGGTTGTAAAAGCCTGGATAAGCGAAAAAGAAGTAGGAATGGGTAAAGTTATGCAACCGCTCCGTTTAAGCCTTGTAGGCTCATTAAAAGGGCCTCATTTGTTTGATATAATGGCATTAATTGGAAAAGAAGACACTTTGAACAGGATTAAAAAAGCCGTTGAAACACTATAAATAAAAAAAGCTCCTAAAATTAGGAGCTTTTTTTATGACTATAATTTATCTAAAATATTTTATAGTAAAGTGTAAAGCTAACAGAACTTAGCTTACCCTTAAAATCAGGACCGGTATAAAGATTATATTGGTCTCTTTCATTATTTTCAACACCAGACAAAGCGTTTGTTAAACCAAGGTTATATTTAATCGAAGCCCTAAAATCATTAAATCCGCCAACAATACCAAAAGAAGTGCTTAAATTAAAGTCAGGTACGCCTTGAAAACTATTCTGAGTCAATCCATATTCATAAGTTTGATTTGTTGTACTGGCTCCTTTAGCCGGAGTCCATTCACCATTGGTTATTCCAACTGTTAAACCAGCCTGAGGACCAAAAAAGACTTTATTATACTCAGGCTGAATGATATAGTAATTAAACATAAAATTCATATCAATAGTATCTACATTATATTTTTGATTACCTGAATCTGTAAAATCAGAAGATACCCCAGATACATAAGGTAAAGACAAAACATTACGCGAGTAAAGTATACCGAACTCATAGTTAAAATTAAGATTGTAACCAAAGTTAATAGCAGCACCAAGATGATATCCTATAGATCCGTCTGCTGTTAATTGGTCTGAATTCAATGAAGCCTGATTAATACCGGCAGCAAGAAAAACACCTTTTGGCGCTTGAGCATTTGCATAAAAACAAATGAATAATAAGAAAAGAAAATAGTTCTTTTTCATGATAAAGTATGGTTAAAAATTAAATTAGTTTTTACAGTCAAAATAAACAGGATGAATAAAAAAATCTATAATAAGCTCCTGACTACGAGAATATTCATTCAGTTTTTTTACTAATTCAGTACAATCATTAAAGTGATTTTTAATCATTTTTACAGCTTCATTTCTCTTTTCATTATTTTCATCATTTAGTCTCTCAGTAAAAGTAGATTCTAAAATGGTATTGTCATTTTCATCCAGAATTAAATAGGTAACATAATCAATACTAGATAATTTTTTTACTACTGTCTTAACAATACAAACAAGCTTCTTATTCTTAGATTCTGCCAGTACATAATATGCAGATGGCTTTTTATTACCATCAATGTAAAATGTTTTAAATAAGTATTCACCCAGTACAAAGTATTTGAAGTCTTTAAATTTGACATATTTTTGCCAGTCTATTCCAGGTAATCTATAACCTACTCTTTTGTCAATTAAATAGATATAAAAGCTATTATCATTAATAATAATCTTTTCATCTTTTTGCGTAATCAAATATGAATTTTGTCCATAGGTCATAAAACCAAAAAGTAATAGGAAAAACAGGTAAACCTTTTTCATAATAAATTTTAAGAATATTCCTGCAAATATAAAATATATTATAAAATTTGAAAGCCTCTGTAACAAGAGGCTTCTTTATTATACTAATAGTCGTATCTTAACAAAAATAAATCAACTAATCATGGGAAACGTTTTTTTATATGTATTACTGTTTATAGTATTCATATTATTTCTATCATCATTCTTTACCGTTAAACAGCAAACAGCTGCTATTATAGAGCGATTTGGTAAATTCGGGAGTATACGTCATGCCGGACTTCACTGGAAAGTACCTTTAATAGACAAGATTTCTGGAAGAATAAATCTTAAAATTCAACAGCTTGACGTAATTATTGAAACCAAAACCAAAGAGAATGTATTCGTAAAAATGAAGGTTTCAGTACAGTTCAAAGTTATTCAGGAAAAAGTATATGAAGCTTTTTATAAGCTGGAATATCCACACGATCAAATCACATCATACGTATTTGATGTTGTTCGTGCAGAGGTACCTAAACTAAAACTTGACGATGTTTTTGAACGTAAGGATGATATTGCAATTGCAGTTAAAAGAGAACTTAACGATGCAATGACCACTTATGGTTATGACATTATCAATACCCTTATTACCGATATTGATCCGGATATTCAGGTTAAAAATGCGATGAACCGTATTAATGCTGCCGACAGGGAAAAATCGGCTGCAGAATATGAAGCGGAAGCACAAAGAATTCGTATTGTAGCTAAAGCTAAAGCTGAGGCAGAAAGCAAAAGATTACAGGGACAGGGTATTGCCGACCAAAGACGTGAAATTGCAAGAGGACTTGTAGAAAGTGTTGATGTACTTAACAAAGTAGGTATCAACTCTCAGGAAGCATCGGCACTTATTGTTGTAACACAACACTATGATACACTGCAGTCTATAGGTAGCGATACTAACTCTAACCTTATCCTTTTACCTAACTCACCACAGGCAGGTAGTGATATGCTAAACAATATGGTAGCATCATTTACGGCATCAAACCAAGTAGGTGAAGCGATGAAAAATGCTTCAAAAAAGAAGAAAGATGACGATTCTAACAGGTACATAGAACCTGAAACTGACTTTGATAACGACGAAGATTAAAATAGAAAAGAGCGGCTAAGTAAGCCGCTCTTTTTATTTAAATATCTTTTTAAACAACATGGTTAATGCCAGGCTTTTTAAAGGGCCGGCAAATAAACCAAGAATGTTTAATATCCGTTTTGGTGTATCCCCTATTATATTTTTAAGCTGAAGGCTTTCTTTAGTTTCTTCAACTTCCTTGATTAACTTATGGTACGCAAGATCTTTTTCAACCTTTAGTATTCTAAGATCTTTATTAATCTCTTCGTAACTATTGTATATTTTTGATTTCATGGCTAATCGTAATCTTTAAAAAATATTCGTGAAAAATTAGCCAGTAAAGGTCCCTCGGTAATCTTATCCTGATAATAGTATACTATAATGGCCAGTATTAAATAAATACCGCCTACTATAAGGAATCCGTAGGCCATATTATCTAGGGCATAACCAATACCGATTGCCGCGGCTATCGAGAAAAATAAAACAACAAGTAACAACATTATGCCTAAAAGTATAACCTTAAGCATCATAGATGTTGATTTCATGAGGATTTTAAAACCCCATAGCTTGTAGTACTGTACATTAGCATCCAGTAACTCCTTTGCCTGGTTTTTTAAATCCTCAGCATTTTCTTTTATTTCCTCAAATGCCATATAACTAATTATTTGTTTGCAGCAGCTTTTGCCGTTCCTTTAAGCTCTTCTAATTTTTTCTCAAGTGTAGCAATGATATCTTCCTTCTTTTGCTCAACTGTTTCAACCAAATGGTCAAGCCCAGACTGAAGGTCTGCCTGAGAATGTCCGAACTTACTTTTTACCTGTTCAGAAATTTCATGAAGCTTATCTTTAATTTCATCTCTTTTATGATCATAACCATCTTTTATTTTTTTTCTGGTTTTTGATCCTTCATCCGGAGCAAATAAAATTCCTACACAGGCACCTATTGCAGCTCCTACTAGTACAGCTACTGCTGTTTCTGTTTTACCAGCCATAATTTATTGAATTTTTAGGTTAATAATTATAAAGGTAAAGACTTTAACATTTGTAGGATGTTAATGTGTAGTTAATTGAAGGCTAAATAAAACACAAATTTAAATTAACGAGATATAAAGCAGTTTTACAGCATGTACCTTACAATTACCTTTCCTACAAAAAAAAATGTGTTACAATTAATTTATGTAGATCATTTTTAATAGTAGTCATTTATAATAATTACCATAATAATAGTAATTATATATAATAAAAAACTCCGAATGTTATTCGGAGTTTTAATAGATAATATTTATATCCTTTATTCTTTACTTTCTAATTTTGCCCAAGTGTCTCTTAAGCCAACTGTTTTGTTGAAAACAATTTTTTCGGCTGTAGAATCTCTGTCAACACAAAAATATCCCAAACGTTGGAACTGGAATCGGTCACCATCTTTAGCTTCACTTAAACTTGGTTCCAAATATCCTTTTATAACCTCAAGCGAGTTAGGGTTAAGGTAACTCTTAAAGTCAATTTCCTTATCACCGTCAGGATTTTCGTGGGTAAATAACCTGTCATAAATCCTTATTTCTGCTTCAAGAGCATGTTGTATTGATACCCAGTGAATAGTACCTTTTATCTTTCTAAGACTGGCTTCAGTACCGCTTCCGCTCCTACTGTCAGTATCATAAGTACAGTGAATTTCGGTAATGTTACCATCAGCATCTTTTACAACACTTTCACCTTTAATGATATAAGCATTTTTAAGACGTACTTCCTTACCAAGCGTTAAACGGAAATACTTTCTGTTTGCCTCTTCCATAAAGTCTTCTCTTTCAATATATAATTCTCTTGAAAAAGGAACTTTTCTGAAACCTGCACTCTCGTCTTCAGGATTGTTTTCGGCATCAAGCCATTCTTCCTGTCCTTCAGGATAGTTAGTAATAACAAGCTTAACCGGATCTAAAACAGCCATAACCCTTGGTGCAGTTTTGTTAAGGTCTTCCCTTACACAAAACTCCAATACAGAAACATCTACAAGATTAGTACGCTTAGCAATACCAATAGTATCGGCAAAGTTCCTGATAGCCATAGGAGTATAACCTCTTCTTCTCATACCTGATATGGTAGACATCCTTGGATCATCCCATCCTGTAACATGACCTTCCTGTACAAGTTGAAGCAATTTACGCTTACTTACTACTGTATGACTCAGGTTTCTGCGGGCAAATTCACGCTGTTTAGGGCGCATGGATTTGTTATCATGAATCTGATCCAGGAACCAATCGTATAACTCCCTGTGCATAAGGAATTCAAGCGTACAAAGCGAATGAGAAATAGATTCTACATAATCACTTTCGCCGTGAGCCCAGTCGTACATTGGGTATATTTTCCAGTCATTACCTGTACGGTGGTGCTGCTTGTGCAGTATCCTGTACATAATAGGATCACGCATAAGCATATTTGAAGAAGCCATGTTAATTTTAGCTCTTAAAACATGAGTACCTTCCGGGAATTCACCATTCTTCATTTGTTCAAAAAGCTCCAGGTTTTCTTCTACAGAACGGTTTCTGTATGGGCTTTCGCTACCCGGCTGAGATGGTGTTCCCTTTTGTTTTGCCATCTCCTCAGACGACTGACTGTCAACATAAGCCAAACCTTTTTTAATAAGTTCAACAGCCCAATCATATAGTTGCTGGAAATAATCAGATGCATAACGCTCTTCGGCCCATTGGTATCCAAGCCATTCTACATCTTTCTTAATAGCGTCTACATACTCCTGCTCTTCTTTGGCAGGGTTTGTATCGTCAAAACGAAGGTTAACCGGTGCATTATAACGCAATCCCAATCCGAAATTAAGGCATATAGAGCTGGCATGCCCTACATGCAAATATCCGTTTGGTTCCGGCGGAAAACGAAAACGCAGGGATTCCCTGTTCATTCCGTTTGCCAAATCTTCCTCAATTATCTCCTCTATAAAATTTAATGATCTTTCTCTGGTCGACATATCCTGTTAATAATAAGATTGCAAAGGTATTAAAAAAGACGGTTTTTTTAGAATATTTAAAACACTATAAAAGACTAAGAAATTGTATTTTTACAGCAATATTTTATACTTGCTATGGGAATTATTAAACTTACCAATATACGTACCTTTTCTTACCACGGTTGCCTGGTGGAAGAAAGTAAAATAGGTTCTGACTACAGTGTTGATCTTGAAATAAAAGCCGACCTGAGAAAATCAATGGAGACTGATGAACTGACTGATACCGTTGATTATGTTCATCTTAACAAAATAGTTATGGAAGAAATGGCTATTCGATCTAAACTTTTAGAGCATGTAGCTAAAAGAATTGTAAAGCGCGTTTTTGATGAAATACCTTCGGTTTCAAGAATTGTTGTGGGAGTTTCTAAAATCAATCCCCCTATTGGTGGGGATGTACAGGCGGTAACTGTACAAATTGAAGAGTACCGTACCTAAACTTTTCATTAATAATAACTTATACTAAAATAAAACATTATATATTGCGATAACTTTGTATAAAGTTTAATTTTACTGGTAAATTTTCTTGCGTTACTGCAAAATATATGTAAATTTGCCAACCATAACCAAAAGGGCATCGTGGCCGAGGGGCTTAGGCACAGGTCTGCAAAACCTGCTACAGCGGTTCGAATCCGCTCGATGCCTCCACAAAAAAAGCTATCATTTTCATGATAGCTTTTTTTATTTTATGTAGATTTTTAATCAGTTATTTTTTATTCTCCAGCTTGTCAAAAGCCTCGTCCATTAGTTTCTTTTCTGCCGGAAACCAGCCCTGTATTAATAGAGCAAATCCAAATATCATAAGGATGATACTTATACCTTTTTTTATTTTAGAAATGTTACTCATGGTAAGTTTACTTCTTAGCTGTTTTGCCAACATAATTTTACCAATATCAATTAACAGATAAGTACATATAATAGCAGTAAAGAATATAAATATTCTGGTTGGATCTAAATCTAATTGCGGTCCCCAAGTGATGATAATAGCCAGCCAGAATCCCAATACACCTATATTAATAAAATTAAGCAGGAAACCCTTTGCAAACAGGCTGAAATAGTTCTTCTTAATAATATCACGGGAGGTATCATCTATAATCTCATTTTTAGCCGATTTATTGATCTTGATAAATGAAATGATACCGTATGTAATCATAATGAGCCCGCCAAAAGTAAATAAGGCAGGCTCATCTTTAATATTTTGAAGTAATTTATAACTACTGAAATAAGCTATAAGAATAAAAATAATGTCTGAAAATATAGCACCAAGATCAAATGCCAATGCAGCTCTAAAACCTTTAATTACACTGGTTTCCAGCAGTACAAAAAAAACTGCTCCCGGCATAATACTTAAAATGAAACCTATAGATACGGCGCTTAAAATATCCTGTAACATCAACTATAATTATAGTGATGCAAGTTACTATTTTAAATTTTTAAATAAAAACAACCGTACTAAAGATAAATGTAAATCAAAGGGATACTAATTATTTTACAATGGTAATTTCAGCAGTACTTGCCTTAGTTTCATTTACCTTTTTAGGGTTACCGTGTATAGCTAATTCAGCACCCGATGCTACTACTGCATTTACCACACCGGTGGCATAAACAGAAACCTCGGCGCCCGATGCTACATAAGCTGCTGTATTTTCTGTTTTAAGCTTACTGGCATTAAGTTCACAACCACTTGCAGCATGAATATCCAGTTGTTTAGCATCACCTTTTAATATAATTTCAGATCCAGAAGAAGCTGCCACACTCATATTTTCGGCATAAACAGAACAGTTCAGTTCGGTACCGCCATCAACACTTATCTGTAAATTCTTTGAAGTGATTGTACCTTTTACTAACATTTCTATTGGTCCCGAAAGAGCAATTTCATCAATAGGTCCGTTAAAATAAATAACTACTTCTGCAGTAGAACCCGAATTACTTAAAGCAAGATCGCCTTCATCAGAATTTACCTGTAATGTATCTTCACCTTCAGCAATAACCAATTTATTTTCTGAAGATTCAATCATTCTTACCTCTAGATTTCCACTTATGGCAAGTTCCCTGAAACTTTTAATTTCTACTGTTTTTTGTGCATTTGCAAACTGAAATACTGCAACTGCTGCAATTAAGAATAACTTTTTCATGTCCTTTAAAATTAGTTGATCATTTACATAAAGACAGGTTTGTATATCAAACTGTTACAGTTAAGCTAAAAAAAATCCCGATAAACCTTACCGGCTTATCGGGATATATTATTTTTAATCAGATAATTAGTTACATAACATTGATATTGCCACCTATATTATTGGTTTTGTTTACCTGCTTAGGATCACCATAAATATCAATATCACCACCTCCTGTAGTTTTAGCATCTACAAAATCAGTAGCAAAAACATCGGCCTCCCCTCCTGCTGTTATACTTACAGAAGTTTGGGCTGTATTAAGATCTTTAGAGTTTAGAATACCTCCCGAATTAATACTAACATCATGGTTAGAAGCCTTACCGTTAATGGTTATTATAGCACCCGATTTAATTTTACTTTTAAGTTTATCAACATCCAGATTCAGTTTAATTTGAGCTCCCTCTTTTGCATTAAGCTCAAAGGCAACTGCTTTAAAAGTATCTTCAGATGAAACATAAGCACCTTCACTGGCTTCTACCTGGTCTACATATTTGTAATACAATGTAACCGATATATCATCACCCTGAAGGAGTTTGGAAAACTTCATTCTTATTTTTACTTCATCTTTCTTGTTTACAACTTCCACATCCTGAGAATCATGACCTGAAATAACAATCTTGTTCTCATTTGATTTCACCATTAAAACATGAATCTGGTCGAATACCTTTACGGTAGAAAAATCCCCCAGATTTCTGGTTTCCTGAGCAAACAGGCTACCCGAAAAAAGCAATAAAGCCACAATTAGTTTTTTCATGATATATTAATTTTTGATTGATTACTCTTTCTTACCGAGGTACTGAAAATCAAGCTGCTTTTTCACCAAATCGGCATTTTTTACCTTAACGTAAACCTCGTCCCCCAGCTGTAATAAATTCTGGCTAACCTGCCCTACTAAAGCATATTGTTTTTCATCAAAAGTGTAATAATCATCGTTTATTTCCCTTATGCGACACATGCCTTCACATTTGTTTGAAACGATCTCAACATATATACCCCATTCGGTAACACCCGATATTACACCTAAGAACTCCTCGTCTTTATGATCCAGCATGTACTTAACCTGCATATACTTAATACTGTCACGTTCGGCATTAGCTGCAAGGTTTTCCATATCTGACGAATGTTTGCATTTCTCCTCATACTCCTGCTCATCTACAGATTTACCCCCATCCAGATAATGCTGTAACAATCTGTGTGCCATAACATCAGGATAACGACGAATTGGTGAAGTAAAATGCGAATAATAATCAAACGCCAGTCCGTAATGACCTATGTTATCAGTAGAATATCTTGCCTTACTCATACTACGAATAGCCAGTGTATCCACAAGGTTTTGTTCTTTTTTACCCTGAACTTCAGCTAAAAGATTATTAAGCGATTTAGATATCAAATCTTTTGACTTGAAGTTGATATTATAACCGAATTTTGATATAACCGACTGTAAGTTAAAAAGTTTATCTTCATCCGGTTCATCGTGAATACGGTATACAAAAGTCTTTTTAGGCTGTTGCTTACCAATAAATTCTGCCACTTTCCTGTTGGCCAATAGCATAAATTCCTCAATAAGGTGATTAGCATCTTTAGCTACTTTAAAGTACACACCGGTAGGTTCGGAAGCTTCATTAAGGTGGAACTTTACTTCTACCTTATCAAACGAAATTGCACCATGCTGCATACGCTTTCTGCGTAATATTTTAGCCAGCTCATCTAGCTTAATAACAGCATGCTGTATATCACCGTTTATTTGATACTCCTCCCCTGTTAATGATATTTCCTGAGGAATGGTATTTCCTTTGGTTTCAATAATATGCTGAGCTTCCTCATAAGCAAAACGCTGATCAGAATAAATAGCCGTACGACCAAACCATTGGTTAACAACTTCTGCTTTCTCATTAATTTCAAACACTGCAGAGAATGTATATTTCTCCTCATGCGGTCTTAGTGAACACGCAAAGTTAGACAGTACCTCGGGTAACATAGGTACTACCCTATCTACCAGATATACCGATGTTGCCCTGTTAAATGCTTCTTCATCCAGTAGCGTACCTTCTTCAAGATAGTATGATACATCGGCAATATGGATACCTACCTCATAGTTACCGTTTTCCAGTACCTGGAACGATAGTGCATCATCAAAATCCTTAGCATCCTTAGGGTCAATGGTAAAGGTTAATACCTTTCTCATATCCCTCCTGTTAGCAATTTCCTCTTCCTTGATAGAAGTATCAATCTTTTGAGCATACGCCTCAACATCTACAGGAAAATCGTAAGGAAGCCCGTATTCGGCCAAAATAGCGTGTATCTCGGTATTGTGTTCACCAGGGCGTCCAAGTACTCTTAAAACCTCTCCAAAAGGACTGTCTGCCTTCGCAGGCCAGTCGTCTATCTTTACCAGTACCACATCCCCGTCCTGAGCGTTGCCCAGTTTGTTTTTAGGAATAAAAATATCTGTATACATTTTAGGGTTTGCCGTACTCACAAAAGCAAAGTTCTTCTGGATGTCAATAACTCCCACAAATTCTACCCTTGCTCTTTCAATAATCTCAACTACCTCACCTTCAGGTCTTCTCCCTCTCCTACGGTTATAAATATATACCTTAACCTTATCGCCGTCAAGGGCTTTATTAAGGTTACCTGTAGGTATAAATACATCGTCTTCAAGTTCATCACTCACAAAGTAGGCAGTCCTCCTGCTGGTCATATCTATCTTGCCTTCAATATAATCGGCTTTAGATACAACCCTGTATTTGCCTCTCTCTACTTCTTCAATCGTTTCTTTGGAGGCAAGAAATTTCAACTCTTTAATAATCTCGTTTCTGCTTTTGGTATCGTTTAGTTCCAGTGCAGCAGCTATCTGCTTGTAGTTAAATAGTTTATTTGGATCTTTAGAGAGTATTTTAAAAATTTTCCTGGAAAAGTCTTTTTCCCTTTTCACAGACGGTTTTCCGTTTCTTTTTTTACTCATATATAGTTTAAATATTGCTGAAAATTACGAATTACTTATAGAATAGTTAGTACAATTAATGAAATAATAACTATTTACTTACTAAATTTATACGGAGAATACTGAATCTCATTTACGTATGAAGGACTTTATCACAGCCGCCGTGTTTAGCTATCCGCACGAAATAGCCATCCTGAAGCACTTATTAACAGAAGCCGGAATAAACTTCTATTTCGAGAACGAAACCATTACAGCCATAGCTCCGCTTTACTCCCATGCCCTGGGCGGAATCAAACTCAAAGTTCACACTAACGACTTAGATACCGTAAAAGAGATACTCAAAAACTTAGAAGACTCAAATAATCTCAAAATTGTATAGCGTAAAAGTTATTAAGGTTTTCAACATACATTAAAAACAATAAAGCCTTTTTTAAAATTTTAAAAATTAAATGATGGTTATTATTGCTTGTTAATAGTAGGGATAACTTTTGGCTAATTTGTTTTTTCAGCGAGTTATACAATTTTATACAAAGGTATCAACAAAGTTAAGAAATTGTAAATAATTAGTAATAAAGGTTTTCCTAAAAATAAGGTACAGGTTATTAACAATGGTTAATTATTGTTTTTTAATTGTTTTGTTTGAAAACTTACGCTGTTGATTACTGTTAATAACCCCTGTTAACCTTTTCATAACTTTCAAAGAAATTCTAAGAAATAAATTTGGTTTTAAAAGTTAGGTTTTTGATTACAAAATTTATCGTTACACTTTTAAAAAACTTTCTTTTTTCTGTTGTTAACTTATTAACAATAACTGTTAAAATTTAACTACTTAGTTTTCAGTACACTTACATATTCTATTAACAATTCAATATTTTAACATATTTATAAAACGTAACTATACTGAAAATCAGGCATAAAACATAAAAACCCTTTTAATAATATTACAGATGCCTAAATCTTGGTAACTTTGCAGCAATAAGTTTATTTATAAATACATTTTAAAGTATGAAAATTTCAATAGGTAACGACCACGCGGGTCCTGATTACAAAAAAGCTATTGTAAAGTACCTGGAAGAGAAGGGTATAGAAGTTATTAACCATGGTACAGACACTTTTGACAGTGTAGACTATCCTGATTTTGTACACCCGGTTGCCAATGATGTTGAAAACGGTACTGCCGATTTTGGTATTATTATATGTGGTAGCGGTAACGGTGTTGCCATGAGTGTTAACAAACACCAGAAAATTAGAGCGGCACTTTGCTGGATTAAAGAAATTGCGGCGCTGGCGCGCCAACATAACGATGCTAATATTATTAGTATACCGGCACGGTACACTTCTATACAGCAGGCTGTTGAAATGGTAGATACTTTTTTAAATACCGAATTTGAAGGCGGCAGACACCAAAACAGAGTAAACAAAATACCTTGTTAATAACATAAAATTGTAGTGAGCAGGCACCATCATAATCATAGAATACACAAGCATGAAATTGAAGGGAAAAATCTGCTTTTTTCCATACTGCTCAATACACTAATAACAATAGCCCAGGTTGTGGGAGGGATAATTTCCGGCAGCCTGGCTTTGCTTTCAGATGCGCTGCATAACTTTAGCGATGTCCTTTCGCTGGTAATTAGTTATGTGGCACATAAACTTTCCCGTAAAAAAGCCACCATATCCCAAACCTTTGGGTTAAAACGATCAGAACTGGTTGCGGCTTTTGTCAATTCGCTTACCCTTGTTATTGTTGCCTTTTATCTTATTTATGAGGCTATTACACGCTTTTTTGATCCGGTTATTATTAAGCCGGGGCTTGTAATTTGGTTCTCCATACTGGGTATTGTGGCAAACGGACTTTCGGTACTGCTGTTAAAAAAGGATGCCAATCATAACCTGAATATGAAATCGGCTTACCTACACTTATTAACAGACATGATGGCATCTATAGCCGTGCTCGTAGGCGGACTCATGATGCATTATTTCGAAATGTATTGGGTAGATGCCGTGCTTACACTTATTATTGCCATTTACCTGGTTGTGGTAGGGGTAGACCTGTTAATAAAGTCGACAAAAATGCTCATGCTGTTTACGCCCGAGTTTATAGATATTAAAGCCATAGTTAGGGAAGTCCACAAAATTGAGGGTGTTAATAAACTGCACCATATCCATGTATGGCACTTAAACGAAGAGGAGCTGCACCTGGAAGCGCATTTAGACTGTACACATGATATTACGCTATCGCAGTTTAATATACTGTTGCAGGAAATAGAAGAGGTAGTGTATGATAAATTTGGTATTAACCACGTTAACATACAACCTGAGTTTAAAAAGGAAGATCCTAAGGATTTTATTGTGCAGGATTAGGAAACTTTATCGTTGCCATCCTTCAATTATATAGTTTTTTTCAGTTAATTTTCTTTCGGTTCCGTTTTCAGGTTTAAACCATACTTCAAAACGGGCTGCATAAGGATATCCCCAGTCTCCTTCATAAATTGTAAAATCATCTGTCATATAAAAGTTTTTTAATGAATTTGAATGATTTTCAACTATAATGGAACTACTTTGCTTTAAACTTTCGGCAGATAAGGAATCATTATGTGTAATTTCATAAGCCTTAAGATATATAGTGCCTTTTTCAATGTTTCCTAACAATACATTATAACTATATATACCGGGTTGCATACCATTATGTATATTAAAGTCACAAATTCTCTTATCAAAAGTATAAACTGTATCTTTTAGTGTAGGAGAAAAATTTTCATTTTGAGGTTTTTCTATCTCTATATTTTTTGGTATCTCCAAGTTATTAGCATAATTATCGGGCATATTTTGTAGATAAAAAAACACATATAAGCTTAATATTGGAATAAAAAATATGCCAAGCATAAAAGCCATGAAATTTATAAAAGCATGCTTCCATTTTTTATTTACAAGCAAAACAATTACAGAAATAAAAATCAATAAAAGACCAAGAAAAAAGAGTAAAAGTGTTATATTTAAAGTTGTTTCATAAGGTATGAATGGATTTATAAAAAGAAGTAAAAATGTAATAGCAAAGCAAACCAAAGGTTTCCACCAAGGTTTGAATAAAAAGGATATTACTTTTTTCATGGTAAGGTAAATTTTTATAAACATACAAAATTCATAAATATATAAAACCCTTATTTTTCAACCCTTTGACACAAATGCCGTAAAAATGCCGTAGTAAAACCGCTATCAAATGCCTACCTTGGTAAATAATTTTGTCCCATAACTTTAAATCAAAAAATTATGGAAACCATTGGAAAAAGAATTGCCGAAATAAGAAAGCAAAAAGGCTTAACTCAGGAAGAGGTAGCCGAGAGCGCTAAGATAAATTTACGCACATTACAGCGTATTGAAAAAGACGAAACCGAACCGCGCGGCAACAGCCTTAAAGGGATATGTGAGGCACTCGAAATTAATATTGAGGACTTAGTAGATTATGGTAAAACTGAAGACAGAACCTATTTGGTATATATGCATCTTTCGGTTATGAGTTCGGTATTTATACCACTGGGTAATATAATCCTTCCGCTTATTTTATGGCTCAATAAAAAGGACAGGATTGTTTCGGTATCGGCACAGGGTAAAAACATAATTAACTTCCAGATCGTATGGACGGTTTGTTTCTATATACTGTTGTTCACATTTGTATTTTTCAAAATAATGCACCTGCCGTTTAATGCATTTGTATTTGTAGGGCTTATGGTAGCTGTAGGTATTTTTAATTTCCTATATCCGGTATATGCTGCCATTAGGGTAAGCAAGGGTGAGGTTAAAAACTTCTGGCCGGCACCAATTAAATTTATGAAATAAGAATACTATGTTTGTAGTTCATATTTTTGAATAATGACAAACATCCAATTCATTTCGGGGCAGGTTACCACCCCTGTAAAAAGCATAGAAAATACATTACAACTGCTAAGTGAAGACTGTACTATTCCCTTTATTGCGCGTTACCGAAAGGACAGGACGGGCAATCTTGATGAGGTGGTAATAGAACAGATAGCCAAGCTAAACCAGGCCTTTGAAGCTATTGTAAAGCGAAAAGAAGCAATTTTAAAGAGTATTGAGGAGCAAAACGGGCTAACGCCCGATTTAAAGCAGAAAATTGATGCCAGCTTTGATATGACCGAACTGGAGGATTTTTACCTTCCGTTCAAAAAACGCAAAAAGACAAAAGCCGACACCGCCCGTGAAAACGGACTGGAACCTTTGGCTAAAATCATCATGGCACAAAACAGCGATGATATTGATTATATAGCATCAAAATACCTTAACGATAAAGTGGCAAATGAAGATGATGCACTACAGGGTGCCCGCGACATTATTGCCGAATGGGTAAACGAAAACCTGTACATCCGTAAAAACCTAAGGCGGATGTACAATCGCAAGGCAGAGATAACTACTAAAAAGGTTAAAGGTGCCGATGAGGAAAAGGCTAAAAAATTTGAGCAGTACCTGGACTGGAGTGAAAACCTGGCTAAAGCGCCGTCACACAGGGTACTGGCTATATTACGTGCCGAAAACGAGGGTGTCATTAAGTTTAAAGTAGATATAGACAGTGATGAGGCCATCGATTTTATGGAGCAGTCGGTTATTAAAAACAACCGCGAAACCGCCGGCCAGCTAAAGCTGGCAATAAAGGACAGTTACAAGCGCCTGCTGGCTCCGGCTATCTCTAACGAGGTATTGCAGGAAGCCAAAGCAAAAGCCGATGCAACCGCTATTGGCGTTTTTGCCGGAAATTTGGGTCAGCTGTTGTTAGCTCCGCCACTTGGCGAAAAACGCATACTGGCTATAGATCCGGGGTTTCGTACAGGCTGTAAGGTGGTTTGCCTTGATGAGAAGGGCGACCTGTTGTATAACGAGACTATATTTCCGCATGCGCCGCAAAAGGAGACAGCCATTGCCATGAAAAAAATACGTTCTATGGTAAATGCTTATAAGGTAGATGCTATTTCTATAGGTAACGGAACGGCATCGCGTGAAACCGAACATTTCATTAAAAAAATAGCTTTTGATAAGCCGGTACAGGTATTTGTAGTGAGCGAAGCAGGGGCATCGGTATATTCGGCATCAAAAATAGCAAGGGATGAATTTCCTAATTATGATGTAACCGTTAGGGGAGCAGTATCTATAGGCCGAAGGCTGAGTGATCCGCTTGCCGAACTGGTTAAAATAGAGCCTAAAGCCATTGGTGTGGGGCAGTACCAGCACGATGTGGATCAGGGTAAACTTAAAGACGAACTGGACACGGTGGTTATGCGCTGTGTGAACTCGGTAGGTGTAAATATCAATACGGCGAGTAAATCATTGTTAGGATATGTATCGGGTATAGGAGAGAAGCTTGCCGAAAATATAGTAAACTACCGTAGTGAGAATGGTCCGTTTGAAGACAGGAAACAGCTTAAAAAAGTACCAAGACTGGGGGATAAGGCCTATCAGCAGGCGGCGGCTTTCGTAAGAATCCCGAATGCTAAAAACCCGCTTGATAATTCGGCTGTACATCCTGAGGCTTACAGTATAGTGGAAAAAATGGCTAAGGATATGAAGCTTAAAACTGCCGATTTGGTTTCTAACAAAGAGGCAATTGCCAAAATTCCGTTAAATAATTATGTAACCGGAGATGTTGGGGTCCTTGGACTTAAGGATATTTTAAAGGAGCTTGAAAAACCGGGACTTGATCCAAGGAAGTCGGCCAAGGTGTTTGAGTTCGATCCTAACGTAAGGTCTATTAACGACCTGCGCACCGGGATGATATTACCGGGCATTGTGAATAACATTACCAATTTTGGCTGTTTTGTGGATATAGGTATCAAAGAAAGCGGACTGGTACATATTTCCCAGTTAAAGAACGGTTTTGTGAGTGATGTGAATGAGGTGGTAAAACTACATCAACATGTAGAAGTTAAGGTACTTGAGGTAGATGAGACCAGAAAAAGAATACAGCTTACCATGGTATTGTAAAAAAATAAAAAACCCTCTAAGCACTGCTTAGAGGGTTTTTTATGTATAGAAACAAATATTATAATTTATTTTCTTCTTTTTGAGATTGTTCATTTTTTGAGTTTGCCGGCTGGTCATCCTTCGCTGCATCTTTAAATTCTTTAATACCAGATCCAAGGCCTCTCATTAATTCAGGAATTTTCTTTCCACCAAACAATAGTATGATTAGAACCACAACAATAGCTATTTGGCCATATCCTACCATTCCTAAAAAAATTGCTAACATGTTCATAATTACAATAAATAAAATGATTATTTCGACAAAGTTAAATATAAAATAATTTACAATAACTATTTACGGCAAATATTTAGTATTGGTTTGCGTTAAAGTAGAGAAATTTAAAGATTTTTAGCTAAAATACCGTATTGCAGGAGCATATGGTATTAGTATATTTGTGAATTAAACAGGAAATATGTCGGGCAAAAAGCGTAAAAGGCAGGTAATCAGGAAGAAACTCTTTACAAAAAACCGCCTTGTAATATTAAATGAAGATTCCTTTGAGGAAATATTTTCCTTAAAGCTTAACTTAATGAATGTTTTTGTAGGGCTAACGTTAATTAGTATCGTTATGATAGCCCTTACAACCTATATAATTGCATTTACTCCTTTAAGGGAGTATATACCGGGTTACTCCTCTTCTAAACTGAAAAAAGATGCTATTGATAATGCCATAAAGTCGGATTCGCTTCAAAAGGTATTAGATGAGAATAACATTTATCTGGCTTCCATAAGAAAAGTATTAACGGGAGATATTGAACATGCTGCCCTTAACAGGGATTCTATAATTGCTGCCGAACATAACGATGCTAATGTAGACCTGGCACCAAAAGAGGCCGAACTTAAATTAAGGGAACAGGTAGCACTGGAAGACAAGTATAATCTGTTTGAAAAGGCGCAACCGAAAGTAAACCTGGTTTTATTTGCACCTGCAAAAGGACATATTATAGAGAATTATAATGCGAAGGACAAACACTTCTCGGTAGATATTATGCTTGCGGCTAATACACCGATAAAATCGGTAGCATCCGGTACAGTATTATTTTCAGACTGGACTCCTATACAGGGTAATGTGATTATCATTCGTCATAACGACGGTATTATCTCGGCATATAAAAAAGCTTCATCCTTAACAAAAGTACAGGGTGATGTAGTAAAATCGGGTGAGGTAATAGCTATGGCAGGAACATCGGAAGATGCTGATAAAGGAGCACACCTGCAGTTTGAATTATGGAAAGACGGTTATCCTATTAACCCAACCCAGTTTATTGATTTTGAATAAGAACTTATGTCTATAAAATCGTTTGCAGCAAAACTATTTGCAAAAAAAATATACAACGATACCCAAAAATGGGTTCAAAAACCTGTAGAAACCCAACAAAAGGTTTTAGAAATGCTTATTGCAAAAGCAGCACAAACCAATTTTGGGAAAGATCATCATTTTGAAGGCATACGTTCGCATGCTGATTTTGCAAAACATGTACCTGTAAGAGATTATGAGGACTTAAAACCTTATGTGGAAAAGGTGGTTAAAGGTAAGGAAGATGTACTTTGGCCGGGTAAACCACTTTATTTTGCCAAAACATCGGGTACCACATCGGGGGCAAAATATATTCCGTTAACAAAAGAGTCCATGCCTTATCATATTGAGGCAGCCCGAAATGCCATACTACATTATATTAATGAAACAGGTAAAGCCGAATTTGTAGACGGTAAAATGATATTCCTGCAGGGAAGCCCTGAGCTGGAGGAGAAAAACGGGATTAAGTTTGGGCGCCTTTCGGGTATAGTGGCACATTTTGTGCCGGCTTACCTGCAACGTAACCGCATGCCAAGCTGGGAAACCAACTGTATTGAAGACTGGGAACAAAAGGTAGATGCCATAGTGGAAGAGACCTACAATGAGGATATGTCGGTTATTTCGGGAATACCATCTTGGGTACAAATGTATTTTGAAAGGCTGGAGAAAAAAGGACATAAAAAGGTAGGCGAGATATTTAAAAATTTCAGTCTGTTTATATATGGTGGTGTAAATTATGAGCCATACAGGGCTAAGTTTGAAAATCTTATTGGGAGAAAGGTAGACAGTATTGAACTGTTCCCGGCTTCGGAAGGTTTTTTTGCCTATCAGGATAAACAGAATGCAAAAGGAATGCTCCTGCTGCTAAACTCGGGTATATTTTATGAGTTTATAAAAGCAGATGAGTTTTTTAGTGAGCATCCTAAACGCTATACCATTGGCGAGGTAGAACTGGGTATTAACTATGTAATGATTATTTCTACTAATGCCGGTTTATGGGGATATAATATAGGCGATACAATACAGTTTACATCTACTAAACCATACAGGATAATAGTTAGCGGAAGGATAAAGCATTATATATCGGCTTTTGGGGAACATGTTATTGGCAAGGAAGTGGAAAGCGCACTCAAGGAAGCAATGGAAGGTACAGATGTACGTGTAAACGAATTTACAGTAGCTCCGCAAATTAATCCGGATAGCGGTTTACCATACCATGAATGGTTTATTGAATTTGAGAAAGAGCCTACAGATATGAATGCATTTTCTCTGGCTATTGATAAGGCCATGAGAAAACAAAATGTGTATTATGACGATTTGATATCGGGTAATATATTGCGTACAGTGGTAATTACTAAAGTGGATAAAAACGGTTTCCAGAAATATATGAAATCAATAGGGAAGCTGGGCGGACAAAATAAACTGCCAAGACTCTCTAACGACAGAAAAATAGCAGATGCGCTGTAACCCCGTTTGTTAATTAACAGGATATACAGGCTTTAACATAAGTAAAAAATAAAATCCTACATTTGCCTTAAAACACTAAAAGATTATGCAGGGCATTAAGAATACATCCCGATCCAAGGCGCAGGAATCTTCTGCAGCAATTGAGCGTTTGTATATTACAATGCGCCATCTTTTAAACCGTGGTTTTTATAAGCCCATGGGAGTATCGGGCGATACCCTCAGGGAAGCACTTTTGCTTTTAAGACCCGAAATTTACGGGTCGATAGCAGAGGAGAAGGCCGAACTTAACGGACTGTTATATGTTATAGAGCGTTTACCTATAGGTATAGAACAATGCCGTTTTATAAGCCTTACATCAGACGAAGGATATTCCAAATCACATTTTAAGGCCATAGTGCCACCTAAAAGGCGAAGAAACTGCTATCGTATTGATGACGAGCAGATGAACGTGGAAATTACCCGAGGCAGATCTGATATATATGATATACTTACCCACCTTACTTTTATTTTTATCGAATCGCATAAAATAAAAGACAGGGTACTTATAGACGATAACGGCGAAATTACCCACGACTGGTTTAGGCTGGAACAAATAGTGCTTCAGAAAAAAAAGAAGCTTACACTGGAAGAAAGAGAAAAAGCCATTTCGCATGTGTCTTCGGTGTTGGGAAGAACATTTTCGGAAGTATTGGATATTTATGATGCTTTTGGTTCGGCAGAAATGCCCGATAGGTTTTTGCATATAATATATTGGCTGGGTAAACTGGCTATAGATGAAGCTATGGGTGGTGCAAAAAGAACGATAACCTTTAGTCCTATTTTAAGGGAGCGGTTAGGGCATCATATTCATGGTGAGATTTGGGCAAACAATATCAAAACCATCCTTAAACAAAACGGGCTTTTGGAAAGGCCTATTCACATTATAAGTGCTAATATGCACAGTGTGATGAACTCTATTTTTGCCAAAAAGGTATTAAGTAAAGAATTTAAGGGTAAACCTGATTACTTTATTTATGAAGAGTTAAGTAAAACCGGTAACGGAGAACAAAGAGCAAGAATTGAAGAAGAAGCTCTTAAAAACGGAATGATATTTATCCCCGATACATCGGGTACTAATATAGACGTACAGCTATTTGATACGGCAGCAATTGATTTCGCAGGAACACCGTTTAAAAATGGCGTTCAGGGCGAAGTAAAGCCTGTATTAATAGTAATGGATTATGCTTTTGGTGAGCAGGCCTATGAAACTATTGATGAGCTGCTAAAACCTTTTAAGGAGCATAAATCAAAAACCTTCCTTGATGTTGAATCGGTATCCATAATGGGTAAAGCTGGTATACTTGAGGGTAATAAGGGTGATATTATGATTCCTTCGGCACATATAAACGAAGGTACAGGAGATAATTATCCGTTTGAAAACGAATTAAAAGCAGTGCTATTGGAAGGACAAGGCATACCGGTTTATACCGGGGCTATGGTAACCGTTTTAGGTACATCACTTCAAAACAGGGACTTGCTTAAATTTTTTAACGAATCTACCTGGGGTGTTATAGGCCTGGAGATGGAAGGAGCCTATTATCAAAAAGCCATACAGTCGGCCTCAAAAATACGCAGGAGTATTAACCCTGATGTAAAGGTAAGGTATGCCTATTATGCGTCAGATAATCCGCTTGAAACAGGTAGTACACTTGCTTCGGGGGGATTAGGAACAACGGGAGTGAAACCTACTTATTTAATTACAATTAAAATTTTAGAACAAATATTTAATGTCACATAAACTATGGCAAACCAGTTAGACAAAAACCCTAATAATAGGGATATTGATTTTGATTATGTATCGGGTAAGGTAAAGGGTTACTTTACAGCAGCAGGCGACCGCTTTTTTGACGCGATACTGTTTGCAAAAAAATATTTTATTATCCTGCTGGTTATAATAATAGGTAGTGGTGTTTGGGGTTACTTTAAAGACGAAAAGAGTAAACCAAGTTATGAAAATAACCTGTTTGTAATACCTAACTTTAAGAGTATGGATTACCTGTACTCTAAAATAGATTATTTAAGCTCTAAAGTGGGTGATGACGGTTTTTTTCAAAGTATAGGGCTGGAGCCTAAATCAATAACCAAAATAGAGGTAAAACCTGTAGTTGATGTTTTTTCTTTTGTAAAGAGAGACGACCGTATTAAGTATGAGGTTTTAAAATTAATGTCTGACAGTGGAGAGATTTCTAAAATACTGGAAGAAACGGTTGTTGGTAAGAATTATAAATATCATGTAATTACATTTAATTCGGGTATTCCGGCAGATGATAAGACTATTGAGGCTCTTATGAACTTTTTGAATGATGATGAGTTTTACCAAACTGTTCAGGCAGAATGGGTTAAAAACCTTGAAATAAAAATTGCGGCAACCGATACGCTTTTAATGCAAATAGACGGTATGTTAAACAGTTATACCCGCAAGGGTGGAGGCTCAGCTGTTTTCTTTAATCAGGATATGGCATTGGATGAGGTAATACTCCAAAAACAGGAAATAGTAGATGAGCAGGCTATGAACCGCCTGGACAGGATAAACTACACTAAAATAATTAAAGACAGCAGTAAAGTACTTAATATAGAAAAGTCTTCATTTACAAGAGGCAGAATGACTATAATAATGCCATTGTTTTTTGTAGCAGTATTTGCTGTTTTAATTTGGTTTATAGGATTTTACAAAAGACAGGTTAAAAAAAGACAGAGTACAGTAACAGGAGAAAATGAATAAAGCGATACTAGTAACAGGAGGTGCCGGATTTATAGGTGCTAATTTTGTTGAATATTTTTTACAGACCAATAATGATGTTTTATTGGTTAATTTAGATAAACTTACCTATGCCGGAGATTTAGCTAATCTTACTGAGGCAGAAAACAATCCAAATTACAAATTTGTACAGGGGGATATTTGTGACAGGGAGCTTATAGAGCAATTGTTTAAGGAATATGATTTTAGGGGGGTGATTCATTTTGCTGCCGAATCACACGTAGACAATTCTATATCGGGGCCTGAGGCATTTATACAAACTAATGTTATGGGAACCTTTGTTTTGATTGATGTTGCCAGAAAACACTGGATGGATGCCCCAAATCAGTACAAGGAAGAATACAAAGACTGCCGTTTCCATCACATCTCTACTGATGAGGTATATGGTACTTTGGGTAAGGAAGGTTTGTTTACCGAAGAAACGCCGTATGCGCCAAATAGTCCTTACAGTGCTTCAAAGGCATCCAGCGATATGGTAGTAAGAAGTTATTTCCATACCTATGGGATGAATGTTGTTACAACAAACTGTTCTAATAATTACGGACCGAAACAACACCAGGAAAAACTTATACCAACTATTATAAGAAAAGCCATTTCGGGCGAAAATATTCCTATTTATGGAACCGGAGAAAATGTAAGAGACTGGCTTTATGTACTGGATCACTGTAAAGGGATAGAACTGGTTTACAAAAAAGGTGTAGCAGGGGAAACCTATAATATTGGCGGAAGAAACGAAAGAAACAACCTGTATATAGCCAATAAGATATGTGATTTACTGGATGAGATGCAGCCGCGTGAATTGGGTAAATATAACGAGCTTATAACTTTTGTAAAAGACAGGCCGGGGCATGATATGCGCTATGCTATTGATGCAACAAAAATTGAGAACGAACTGGGCTGGAAAGCCGATGAGAATTTTGAAACAGGTATTGTAAAGACCATAAATTGGTATTTGCATAAACTCACAAAATCAAAGTAATAACAATTAATTAAATTTGGGTAATCCCTTTTTAAAAGGGATTACGATATACATATATTAAACAAAATATATTAAATAAATGACTGCAATACCTACAAAACTTGAAGGATGTTTTATAATAGAACCTAATGTTTTTTATGACGACAGGGGCTATTTTATGGAAAGTTATAATGAAGCGCGTTTTGAGGAACAAACCGGGCAAAAGGTACACTTTGTACAGGACAATCAGTCGTATTCCACAAAAGGAGTACTAAGAGGGCTGCATTATCAAACGGGCAACCACGCACAGGCTAAACTGGTAAGGGTACTGGAAGGAGAGGTACTGGATGTAGCTGTAGATGTAAGACCGGGATCGGCTACCTATGGTGAGCATGTAGCGGTATTATTAACTGCCGAAAATAAAAAACAGCTTTTTGTTCCCAGAGGTTTTGCTCACGGTTTTATAGTATTGAGTGAAACGGCATCGTTTTTTTACAAATGCGATAATTTTTACAATAAGGAATCAGAAGGGGGAATACTGTTTAATGACCCTGAACTGAATATAGACTGGCAACTGCCAACGGAGAACCTGATTATATCAGACAAGGATACGATACTTCCTAACCTTAAAAATGCAAGACCAATATGGTAGTATTAGTTACAGGAGCATCGGGTCAGTTAGGGCAAAGTATTAAGCATATAGCGGCTAGTCATAGTTCGCTTTCTTTTTATTATGCCGATAGTAAAGAGGGTGATATTACAAATAAAGCAGTGCTTGAAAAGCTGTTTAAAGAAGTAAAGCCTGATTATTGTATTAATGCAGCCGCTTATACTGCTGTTGATAAGGCCGAAACCGATAAGGAACAGGCTTATGCTGTTAATGTAACCGGAGCTAAAAACCTTGCTGAGGTTTGTAACGCAGAAGGCGTTAAGCTAATACATATCTCTACCGATTTTGTTTTTGACGGAACAAAATCAACACCCTATACCGAAGAGGATAGTACAAATCCGCAGGGGGTGTATGGGATTACCAAAAGGCAGGGCGAACAGGAAATTGAAAAGGCACTCAAAGAACATTACATTGTAAGAACTTCATGGTTGTACTCTCAGTTTGCTAATAACTTTATGAAAACCATGTTGAGACTGGCTGCCGAAAGGGATTCGCTTGGCGTTATTGATGATCAGAAAGGAACTCCTACTAATGCAGTTGATTTGGCAGAAGCGGTGCTAAAAATTATAGAAAGTGGTAAAGCGGCTTATGGCATTTATCACTACAGTAATGAAGGGGAAACCAGCTGGTATGGCTTTGCCAAACAGATTTTCGAGACTAATAATGTGACTATAGACTTAAAACCTATTCCAACATCAGCATATCCAACACCGGTAAAACGCCCGCAGTATAGTGTTTTGGATAAAAGTAAAATAAAATATACATTTGATATACAAATAAATAGCTGGGAAAAATCCTTACAACTATATAAGTAACAGGCATGCAAAAGATTTACTGTGTTACGCCTCTATATAACGACTGGCAAAGTTGTTCTGTTTTAGTTAATAAAATTAAACAACTTGAAAACACGCACAGTGAATTTATATTTAATATTGTTATTGTAAATGATGGATCGGTAACCTTTCCTGAAGATGCTGTCCTTTTTTCAGAAAATGTAAAAATCATTAATCTTAAGGTGAACGTTGGTCATCAAAGGGCTATTGCTGTAGGGCTACAATATGTTTATAATGAGGTTAACGATTATGACATGGTTATTGTACTGGATAGTGACGGAGAAGATCGCCCCGAAGACATCCCTTTACTTTTAAAAAAATGCACTGAAAGTAATACAATAGTTTTTGCAGAAAGGAAAAAAAGGGAAGAATCACAATTGTTTAAAGCCGGATATTTTCTTTACAAGAAACTATTTAAATTATTAACAGGACAACGAATAAGTTTTGGTAATTACAGTGCAATTCCTTCTGCATACCTAAAAAAAACAGTTGCATTAAATAATATATGGAACCACTATTCGGGCGCTATAATGCACTCAAGGCTACCGTATGATAAGATTCTTATTGACAGAGGTAAAAGGTATTCGGGTACATCAAAAATGAATTTTAATAGCCTTGTTTTGCACGGTTTAAGCTCTATAGCGGTTTATTTTGATTCTATTTCAGTAAGAATACTTAAGTTTTCCATATATGGTATGCTGATATGTTTTGTAGGGGTTATTTATATACTTTTCCAAAAACTATTTACAGATAATGCTATTCCTGGGTGGGCATCAAGTTTAATATTAATAATATCGGGAATTATAGTTCAGCTGTTTTCGGTAACATTAATTGTGTTGCTTTTGCAGTTAAGCTCCAGGAAAAACACCGACAGCCCAAACACTAAAAAGTACCTAGATTATATAGATGATATCCAATAAATCAATGAAACATCTTCGGTTTATAAAACAGTCTCCTTTGTTACTATTAGCTTTAGTTACAGGGATAGTTTTGGGCTTTTATAAACTTGATTTACAAAGTGTATGGCTGGATGAAATTCATTCTATGAATGAGGCTTCTCCAATGCAAAGTTTCAGAAACGTTTACCTTTCTGTAACCACAAGCGAGCAAATACCTCCTTTATACTATTACCTTCTTTATTTTGTTTTTAAAGTATTTGGATACACAACTTTAGTAGCAAGAGCTTTTTCGGCAATGGGAGGGGTACTGTGTATTTATGCCATTTATCTTTTAGGGCAAAAGCTTTTTAATAAACGTACGGGTGAAATAGCTGCCCTTTTATTAAGTGTAACTTATTTTCATTTGTATTACTCTCAGGAGGTAAGGCCTTATATTTTTTTTGAACTGTTTACCATACTCTCCTTTTACAGGCTTATGTTTCTTGCAGAGGCCCCAAATCTTAAAAATGCCTTTTATTATGCCCTGTTTACGGCATTAATGATACACTTTCATTTTTTTGGACTATTTGCAGTCATGGCTCAGTGTTTCATTTTTTTATTGCTCTTATTTTGGACAGGCAGGGAGCAAAGAGGCAGGCTGTTTAAAAACCAACTTATAGCAGGCTTTTTAATATTATTGTTTTTATTACCATTACTACCTATATTTCTTAAGGTTTTAAGTATTAAAGAATTTTGGATACCAGATCCTCAAAATGATACGGTATATCTCATTTTTTTTGAAATTTTCGGATATTCAAAACGTATATTATTTACCGTAATTTTACTGTTAATAATTAGTATAGCTTTTTTATTTAAAAAAAGAAAGTCTCTAAAGGGTAGTATGGGGTTAAGTACTTCTTTTAGTATAATAGTACCTATATTCTGGCTGTTAATAACAGTTTTACTACCTTTAATAAAATCATATCTCTCACCATCGGTAATGATAAGCAGGTATTTTATACTTAGCTTGCCGGCAATTATACTTTTAGCAGCTTTACCACTTTCAAAAGTAAAGAACACTTATTTCTGTTATGGTATTGTACTGGCTATTTCTGCTGTTTCAGTTATAAATACGGTTACATTCAACAACTATTATACAAGAATAAATAAAACCCAGTTTAGGGAAATAACCAGTTACATTGCAAACAACAGTAACCAAAATCAAAAGGTTATAACCAGCCTTAAATGGTATTATAATTATTTTTTAAACAACAATAAATTACATTACCCTATTGCGGAAGCTTCATTGGAAGAGTATGTAGGTAAACTGCAAAAGGATTCATTACATCTTGAATCTTTTTGGTATACCGATGCCCATGGCAGGCAGTATAATCTTTCTCCGGACAAGGAGGCATTTTTAAAGAGGCATTTTATATTGCATGATGATGTGAAGCTTTTTGATTGCTGGGCAAATAATTATCAGATAAAACAGCAAGAGAGCAATCAGGAACTTACCATAGCCGATTTAAAAGCGAAAGAAAACGGAAGACTAAAGTGTAATGTTGAGAATATTGACATATTCGGTAATAATATCAGGATATCCGGTTGGGCATTTTTAGAAAATACCGCTTCTTTGAATACAAAAGTCAGAGTTGTTTTAATAAAAAAAGATACGGCTATATTTACGGCAGGTAAACGTTTAAGACCTGATGTGGGTCAGTTTTTCGATAAAAGGGATCTTAATTATTCAGGGTTTGAGTTTTCTACAGATAAAAATAACCTTGAACAGGGAGAGTATGCCATAGGTTTATATCTAACAGATAAGATACAGAATACAGAAAGCTATATACTTACCGATAAGAAAATAAATATAAGTCATTAATAGACGTTGTATAAATGGAGGCTGTGAATTTTAAAAAAATGATTTCTACTTCCGGCATCGGGTTTATTTTCCGATTGTTCGGGTTGGGTACTTCATTTCTGGTAACAATGCTAATCTCAAGGCTTTTTAGCGTTGGGATTTTCGGTAACTATTCCCTTGCATTTACCATAGCGCAGGCAGCAGCCCTTGTGTTTGCTTTGGGCATACCATCGGCACTGGTAAAAATTGTAGGGAATAATAGCTACACTTACTTACAGGCAAAAAAACTGCTTATAAAAGGACTTAAAATCACGTTGATATTCTCGATAATACCGGTGATGTTCTTTTTCTTCGGAGCCGAATTTTTATCAGAGACTGTATTTAAAAGCGATATGCTTTCCAATTACTTTGTGGTGATTTGCCTTGTACTGCCATTGTTTATTTTCCACGAATTGTTTTTATTTTTCTTTATATCGGTTAAAAAATTCAAACTATATAATGTTTTCATGTTTGGGTTGCCTAACCTGCTATTGCTGGGCTTCCTTTACCTGTTTTACACTTTAAAAATGCCCGAGTATTATACCTTTATCGCTTTTGCGGTGAGTATGTTAATTGTGGTTGTTACAGAGGCTTTTATGGTTTTTGAAATAAAGCCGAAAATAACAGATTTACCATTGTCATCGGGGGCGCTTGTTAAAACGGCATGGCCTTTATTATTTAGTGGCCTTATGCTGTACCTGTTAAACTGGACCGATTTGATAATGCTGGGCATGATGGTAGATGAGGATGAGGTAGGTATTTATAATATTGCTTATAAAATAGGTACACTGGGCTTCCTTGTTATTGTTACGGTTAATATTATTATGATGCCTAAAATGGCCGAACTTTATGGAAAAGGAGACCTATCCGGGCTTAAAAAATACATACATAAATATACAAGGCTTATTATTTTTACTACCCTGCCTATTGTTGCCGGTATAGTAGGGTTAAGCAGTTATATTTTGTCTTTTTTTGGAGAAGAGGCAATTGCAGGGCAAAGTACCCTTATTATAATTTCTGCCGGAATTTTATTTAGTGCTATGTGTGGTAATACCGATCAGATTTTAAATATGACGGGTAATGAAAAAGTGTTTAGAAACATAACGGTAGTTTGTTTTTTGGCAAATATTTCCCTTAATTACCTGCTTATACCTGTTTACGGAATAAACGGAGCAGCAATAGCAAGTGTTATTACTAATGCCCTGTTAAATGTGATAAGTCTTTTTTATATGAAAAAGAGACTTGGCTTTTATACATTTGCTTAAACATTAAAACAACCGGATGAACCCTGAACTTTCTGTCATAATAGTAAATTACAACGGACTAAAATATATTAAGGACTGTTTTGATTCTTTATATGACAGGATTAAAGGAATCTCTTTTGAAATTGTTGTGCTGGATAATAATTCTGCCGATGACAGTTGTGCATACATAGAGCAGCATTATCCTGAAATTGTGCTTATAAAAAGCAGGATAAATCACGGTTTTGGAAAAGGGAATAATGAGGCTGTTAAACATTCAAGAGGGGAGTACCTGTTATTGTTTAATAACGATACTATTTTACAGGATGATATTACTCCTGTAATTACCTATTTAAAAAACAATAAGGATGTTGGTGCAGCTGGTATTAAAATGATGGACGGTAATAAAGATTACCTGCCGTCTGTAGGTAAATTTCCCGATTTTGAAAGTACTTTTCTCTTTAAGAGAATGTTTAATATGGGGGAAGAATTCAGGACAGGAAACTTTACTAAGGAAGTTTATGAAATAGACTGGTTAAGTGGTTCGTGTATAATTATGCCTAAAGTGGTGTACTTTGCTATAAAAGGGTTTGACGAAGATTACTTTATGTATGTGGAGGATGTTGATTTTTGCAAAAAAATAGAACAAAAAGGTTATAAAAGGGTTTTTATGCCTAAGTATAAATTTATTCATTTTGTAGGTTTTGACAAATCCCGAAATCCGTTACTGGTAAAAGGACACAGGTTATTTATAAAAAAGCATTTTACCGGGGTTAAAAAGGCAGGACTCTTGGCTGTACTACAATTAAATGCTATAGTAAAACAACTTAAATTAAAGCTAAATATAGGTTAGGCAAATGAAAATAAACGCGGCAAAATTTTATAGCTCATTATTTATAGTATTGCTGTTACTACAGTTATATCTGCCTTCATTTAAGCTTAATCTGGTAGTACAAATTGTTGTTATTGCTGTTTTTATGTTTATGGAAAAAACGGCATTTTCTGTTTTTTTCCTTAAACAGATAAAACCTCTTTTTCTTCTGTTTGTTTTGGGTTTTGTGGGAGCTGTTATTTACAGGCCGCAGCTATTTGATGTAATAAGAGATATATCGCATTATATTAAACCTATAACAGGATTGCTGATAGGCTATTTGTTTTATCGCCGCATTGATAATGCACACCTGTTTTTTAAAACAATAGTTATCGCCGGAGTAATTTCGGCCATAATTCACCTTGGGATTATTAAGGTACTTGCCGGTACAGGATCAATTAGTGAGATAAGGGAGTTTACCAAAGATAATTTCCTGGAGCTTTTCTCCATTTTTGTTTTGCTGTTTTACAGCAGGTATACAAACGAAAAGTTATTCAATAATATCATTTATGTGGTAGGGGCATTATTGGTTTTGGCAATTTCCAGTATGCTGTATTTTTCAAGAACCATGATAGTACTGGCTATAGTTATGGGGCTTTCTGTCTTTGGTTATACCATAATTACCAAAAAAACTTTGCGCATTATAGTAGGGCTTTTTGTTTTTATAGGGCTCTTTTATGCTTATTTGCATACAGCAAATATAAGAAGGAACGGAAAAGGTTTCGAACAGTTTTTGTATAAGGTTAAAATAGCACCCGAGGAGATTTATAAAACCAATATAAATCTTGACGACCACAGGAAATTATGGGATCACTGGAGGGCTTATGAGGCAGGAAGAGCAGTACATTTAATGACAGAACACCCCGGTAGTTTTGTTTATGGTACAGGGTTTGGCTCGTTAGTGAACCTTAGGTTTTTTGCTCCGCTTACAGGAGAAAGAAAAGGAATAAGGTATATTTCAGAACTACATAACGGATATATTTACATATTTTATAAAGTAGGAACTATAGGGCTGCTAATCTATCTTTTTATGCTTGGCAGATGGTATAAGTTTCTTTACAGGGATAAAACATTTGTTTCGGTAATGGTATCGGCTACCGGGTTAATATTTTTTGTAACCACTATCACTATTACCGGTATTTATAATAACAGGGACATTATTGTATTTCTGCTAGGGGGATTACTGTATTTTTCTGAAAAGGAAAGAAAGGAAGTTGCTTCATGAAAAACATTTTGGTAATACATCAGTCGGCCGAATTATATGGCTCAGATAAAATGCTTCTCCTATTGCTTAAAAGTATGGATAAGGCAAAGTTTTATCCGGTTGTTGTAGTTCCCGGGGAAGGTCCTTTAAAACAGGAACTTGAAAAAGATAATATTAAGGTTGTAACAGCTCCGGTATTAAAAGTTTATCGTAAAATGTTCACCCCAAAAAACCTGTATCGTTTTTTTAAGGACATAAAAAAAGGGGTAAGTCTTTTAGATAAATTAAATGTCGAGTATGGGTTTGACCTGATTTATTCTAATACACTGGCTGTTTTATTAGGGATGTTCTATGCCCGTAAAAGAAAAATAAAACATGTATGGCATGTACATGAAATTATAGTCCATCCTAAAATTTTTGCCGAAGCTTATCCAAGGCTTTTAAACAAAACAGCACATAAGGTTATATGCAATTCATTAGCTACCAGAGATAATTTATTACATAGAGTATCGGCACTTCAGTCTAAAACAGTTGTAGTTTACAACGGCCTAGATGAGTCACAAAGGGTAGGTGCTGTGGCTACAAAAGTCGATTTCGGTTTCACTCAGGAAGATATTGTGATTACACTTGTAGGAAGAATAAGCCGTTTAAAAGGGCATAAATGGACCGTATCGGCATTTTCCAAGTATTTAAAAACAAGTAATGCTAAGTTGTTTTTTGTAGGTTCTCCTGTACCGGGGCAGGAATATTATGAAACAGAGCTAAGGGATATTATTAAACACGAAGGTCTTGAAAACAAGGTAACAATACTGCCGTTTACTAAGAACCTGAAGCAAATTTGGGATGTTACAGATATTGCCCTTATGCCTTCGACAGAAGCAGAATCTTTTGGTTTGGTAGGGCTGGAGGCTATGCTGGCAAAAAAACCGCTTGTAGCTTCAAACCTTGGCGGATTAAAGGAAATAGTACTGAATAATGAAACAGGTTATCTGGTAAATCCGTTAGATGATAAAGCCCTTGCAGATGCGCTTATTAAACTTATGGATAACCCGCAACTGCAAAATGAATTTGGAGAAAGCGGTTATAACAGGGCTAAACAACAGTTTTCGCTTCAAAACTATCTTAAGGGTATCAATAGCGTATTGGAAGCTGAAAGCTAAACAATTAGAAAAGCGTAACGGAAAGGCTTATATTTGCCAACCTTAAAAAGTGATAATGAAAGTAGCCATACTAGGTACAAGAGGTGTTCCCAATTACTATGGGGGATTTGAACAGTTTGCAGAATACTTTTCGGCTTACCTGGCCGATAAAGGTCATGAGGTATATGTTTATAATTCTCACAATCACCCGTATCAGGAAAAAATGTTTAAGGGAGCACATATTATCCATAAACATGACCCGGAGTATAAAATGGGTACTTTTGGACAGTTTATATATGACTACAACTGTATAATGGATTCCCGCAAAAGGAATTTCGACATTATCCTTCAACTGGGGTATACCAGTAGTTCCATATGGTTTTTCCTGTTACCTAAAAAATCGATTATAATTAGTAATATGGATGGTTTGGAGTGGAAACGTTCCAAATATTCGGCACCGGTAAGGCAGTTCCTTAAGTTTGCCGAAAGACTGGCTGCCATTAGCAGTGATTATTTAGTGGCCGACTCACTGGGTATACAGAAATCACTAAAAAACCGATACAACAAAGAGTCAGAATATATTGCCTATGGAGCATATCCTTTTGAAAACCCTGATGAAGAGGTGATTAAGGAATATAATGTAGAGAAAGGCAATTATAATATGGTGATGGCCCGTTTTGAGCCCGAAAATAACATAGACATGGTGCTTGATGGGGTGGTACAAAGCGGTAACAAAACCCCAATACTGGTTATTGGTAAGCATGAAACTAAATATGGAGCCTATTTAAAAAACAAGTTTGGAGCTTACAGCCATATCCGTTTTATGGGAGGTATATATAATATAAATCACCTGGATAATTTAAGGTATTACTCTAATCTTTACTTTCACGGGCACTCTGTTGGCGGTACTAATCCGTCGCTTTTAGAAGCTATGGCATCTAAGGCTTTTATAATAGCAAACAACAACGATTTTAATAAAGGAGTTCTTAAAAAGAATGCTTTTTATTTCTCAAACCCGCAAGAAGTCGCAAATATTGTTAATACGTTAAAAAAAAGTGATAATTTGCAGGCCATCGAAAACAACTATAAAGCAATAATAGACGACTTTAATTGGGAAAAAATTAATGGGGACTATCTTCACTTCTTCGAAAAATGCCTTGCCAAATAATAAACGGCCTTCAGCAAGCCCTAAAATGCTGGTTTTTCTGGTAGCTACCATACTGCTTACTATTCCTTTAAATTATGCATTTAGTAGTATAGCAACCATATTACTGGTGGTTTATACCCTGCTTACGGCAAAAAAAAGACATTTTAATTTTAGCCTTAGTCTTGCATTGCCTGTGTTTTTATTCCTTGTTATGTGCACGTCCCTTATATGGACGGTTGAATTTAAATGTACACTAAAGGCGCTTTCCAAAGAAATTCCGTTACTGATAATACCGGTAGTACTTGCTTTTACAAGACTATGGTCCAAACAACAAAAAGACATTGTAAAGTTTTACAGCTGGGGCATGGTTGTATATGCTCTGTTTTATGTAATAAGAGCTTTTAGTAAATATTTTAATACAGGAGATACTTCAGTGTTTTTTTACCATGAACTGGTAACTAAAGATGTAAATGCTATATATGTCTCGGTATTCCTGTCGGTAGCGTTATTTTATTTCCTGGTAAAAAAATATAAAAAGAGAATTGACTATATGGCATTTGGACTACTATTTATAATGGTTTTCCTGCTGTCGTCAAAAAATATACTTTTGGCCGATATTTTCCTTATCCTGATTTATGTACTGTTTTGGTCGGGAATTACCAAAAAAGCCAAGTGGACAATAGGAGTTGCTTTTGCGGCATTAGTTGTCATAGCAGGATATTACACTAAAATAGGAGAAAGAATAAAATCAGAGTTGGAACCCGGAACAGAAATGGCCGTAAGGGAATCGGGTAGCAATGCTATCAGCATACAGGAAGCATGGAATAAAGATACATTTACCCAAAACGATTATTTTAACGGAACTTCCTTTAGGGTTTACCAAATAAGGATTTTTACCGAAATGATGAGCGAGGATCCTGTTTTACTTACCGGTTACGGACTTAATGCCTCTCTTAACAGGATTAAGGAAAAGGGAGAGGAGCATAATGTATACAAGGGCGACGAAACCCACAGGGGGTATAACAGCCTTAACTTTCATAACCAGTATATTGAGGTTTTTGCCGATTTGGGTTTAATAGGATTTTTGGTTTTAATAGTAATGTTAGGCATTAACCTTAAAAACGGTTTCAGTAATAAAGATTTTGTTCATATTGCTTTCGCATTTCTAATGATAGCCTTATTTTTGACCGAATCTTTTTTATGGAGGCAAAGAGGTGTTATTTTCTTTACCGTTTTGTATTGCCTGTTTAATAAAGAATTGTATTCCAGTATTATAGAAAAAGAAAGAAGTTAAAGATGAAAAGAATACTTATTACAGGAGCAGCCGGTTTTTTAGGATCTCATCTATGTGACAGGTTTATTAAGGAAGGCTATTATGTAATTGGTATGGATAATCTAATTACCGGTCATCTTAAAAACATAGAGCATCTTTTCAAACTTCCTAACTTTGAGTTCTATCACCACGACGTTACCAAGTTTGTAAACGTACCCGATAAGCTGGACTACATCCTGCACTTTGCATCACCGGCAAGCCCTATTGATTATTTAAAAATTCCTATCCAAACGCTTAAGGTTGGATCATTAGGAACACATAATCTTTTAGGATTGGCAAGGGTTAAAAAGGCAAGAATACTTATCGCATCAACATCTGAGGTTTATGGTGACCCGTTAGTGCATCCGCAAAATGAGGATTACTATGGTAATGTAAATACCATAGGGCCAAGAGGTGTATATGATGAAGCAAAGCGTTTTCAGGAATCCATAACTATGGCATACCATACGTTTCACGGTGTTGAAACCAGAATTGTAAGGATATTTAATACCTATGGTCCAAGGATGAGGTTAAATGACGGTAGAGTAATTCCGGCATTTATAGGGCAGGCGCTAAGAGGTGAAGACCTAACTGTTTTTGGAGACGGTATGCAAACCAGGTCGTTTTGTTATGTAGACGATCAGGTAGAAGGTATTTTCAGGCTGTTGCATTCTGATTATGTATATCCGGTTAACATTGGTAATCCGGATGAGATTACCATTAAGGATTTTGCCGAAGAGATAATTAAACTTACAGGTACAACACAAAAGGTTATTTATAAACCGTTACCAATTAACGACCCTTTACAAAGACAACCGGATATAACCCGTGCAAGAGAAATTTTGGGATGGGAGCCTAAAGTAGATCGTGCCGAAGGTATGAAAATAACCTACGAATACTTTAAATCGTTAACACACGAGGAACTGCTTAAGGAAGAACACAAAGATTTTTCAGGATATATATACTAATTAATGACTTCATCCGGAAAAAGGAGATATTCAAAATATATAAGACCAATAAATATAGCATTTGATGTATTGGTCCTAACCCTGTTGTTCCCTTATTTCTTTTGGGAACTGGGCATCAACCAGTTTTATTTTGGAATCTATCAGCTGGCTACATGGTTTATAATAGCCTATATATTTGGTTTTTATGAAATTTACCGATTTACCAGCCTAACCGAAATAATTGTAAAAATTGTAAGGCAGGGCATAGTGTTCTTGCTGGTGGTAATTGCTTTTTTCCCGTTTTCAAAACAAGCCATATTTAGTGGTCAGGCTATAGCAAAATATCTTATCGTTGCATTTATAATCATAATACTGTTTAAATTTGTATTGTTTTATTACTTAAAGAGATACAGGGTGGTTACGGGTAGTAATTACCGCAAGGCAGTTATTATTGGTTATACGCCAGATGCTTTAAGGCTAAAAGAACTTTTTGAACAAAAAGGGGAGTACGGTTATAGATTTCTTGGATTCTTTTCCGACAGGAAACATAATGATGAGGTAAAAGGAAAAATAGCTGAGGTAGAAGCCTTTGCGATAGATAATAACGTAGATGAGATATACTGTTCGCTAAACGAAATTACCAATTACCAGATTAAAAGACTGGTTGAGTTTGCCGATATTAATGACAAGGTTGTTAAGTTTATCCCTGATACTAAGGAGATATTCACTAAAAACCTAAGGGTAGACTACTATGAGTTTTTCCCGGTACTGTCGTTAAGAAAAACACCGCTACATGAGCCGGTGGCAAAAGTAGCCAAAAGGTTATTTGATATTGCCTTTTCGCTATTCGTTATAATTTTTGTGCTAACATGGCTTACACCTATACTTGCACTTATAATTAAGCTGGAATCACCGGGGCCCGTGTTTTTTAAACAGGGAAGGCCGGGAATAAATGAAAAGGAGTTCTTTTGTTATAAGTTCAGGTCTATGAAGCTGAACAAAACTACAGAGGAATCGGTTATAAAAAATGACCCGAGAGTTACCCGTATAGGTCGTTTTATGAGGAAAACGAGTATTGACGAAATGCCACAGTTCCTAAACGTACTTATTGGGGAAATGAGCGTAGTGGGGCCAAGGCCACACCTATGGTCACAAAACAACCTGTATAGCAAGCGTATAAAAAAATACCTAATAAGGCTTTATGTAAAGCCGGGTATTACAGGCCTTGCACAGGTAAAAGGGTACAGAGGAGAAATAAGCACCGATGAGGATATGATAAACAGAATTAAGTATGATGTTTTTTATATTGAGAACTGGTCGCTTTTACTGGATTTAAAAATTATAGTACAAACGGTGGTAAACATTTTTCAGGGTGAAGAAAAAGCCTATTAGTGTTTATCATAATAATTAAGCAATAACATATGAATATTTTATTACTGGGATCTGGAGGTAGAGAGCACGCGCTGGCCTGGAAAATGCTGCAAAGCCCGCAGTGTTCTAAATTATTTGTTGCACCTGGTAACGCAGGTACATCGGCCATTGCAAATAATGTAAACATAAACCCGACTGATTTTGAAGCTGTAAAAAAACTGGTACAGCAGGAAAACATCGGTATGGTGGTAGTAGGTCCGGAAGACCCACTGGTAAAAGGTGTATATGATTATTTTAAAAACGACAGTGAGCTTAGCAACGTTCCGGTTATCGGTCCGTCAAAATATGCTGCACAGCTTGAAGGAAGTAAGGAGTTTGCTAAAAAATTCCTTGTAAAAAACAACATCCCAACAGCAGCTTACGAGAGTTTTACAAAAGAAACCGTAGAGCAGGGGTGTGAATTTCTTACTACATTAAAAGCACCATACGTACTTAAAGCAGACGGACTTGCGGCAGGTAAGGGTGTACTTATTATAAACGACCTTGCAGAAGCACAACAGGAGCTTAGAAACATGCTTGTAGACGCAAAATTCGGTCAGGCGAGTACTAAGGTAGTTATCGAGGAGTTTCTTGACGGTATAGAGCTTAGCTGTTTCGTTTTAACTGACGGAGAGAGCTACAAGCTGTTACCAATGGCTAAAGACTACAAACGTATTGGAGAAGGCGATACAGGACTTAATACAGGTGGTATGGGAGCTGTTTCACCGGTGCCGTTTGCAGATGCCGAATTCCTTGAAAAAATAGAAACACTTATTGTTAAGCCAACTATACAAGGGTTTAAAAACGAAAACATTGATTACAAAGGTTTTGTTTTCATTGGTCTTATAAAAGTAGGTAACGATCCTTATGTTATTGAGTATAATGTAAGAATGGGTGATCCTGAAACTGAGGTGGTAATGCCAAGGGTAAAATCAGATCTTGTTGAAGCTTTCAAAGCGCTACATAACGGTACGCTTGCAGAAACTGCTTTTGAAATTGATGAAAGAAGTGCTGCTACAATTATGCTGGTTTCGGGTGGATACCCTGAAGATTATGAAAAAGGTAAAGTTATAACAGGACTTGATAAGGTAGAAGATTCTCTTGTTTTCCACGCGGGAACAAAAGACGATAACGGAAATGTAGTGACTAATGGAGGTCGTGTAATTGCTGTTACCTCATATGGTGCTGACTTTAAGGAAGCCATAAAAAAATCTTATCAAAATATAGACAAGCTAAATTTTGATAAGATATATTTTAGAAAAGATATAGGTTTCGATCTATGATAAGAAAGAGTGTGCTGTGGTATCCTGGTCATCTTCGTGATTCGCTTTGAAAATTTTCAGTTGCTGAATCCAGTACCAGGTTGCCCCGCAGCAGATAAGGATAAAAATCCAGGTAATAATGTTTGCTACCCACCAGTTTTCAAGCTCTAGGGCTCTAATAAAGTCAAGCGGTGCAAATAGTATGTGTACAAACAGATAATCTATTCCTTCAAAAAATGCTCTCATTTTTAAACAAGTATTATATTTACAATCACAAAAGTATAAAATATTCACATGCTGGCAAGTGTTTTTAATAAATCAAAGCCGATAAATTATGCTTTAATAGGTGTACTAATAACTTTATTTTATTTTTTATACCTGTTTAAAGATACTTACTGGGTAGAATATTTCTCGCTCATACTACAAAAAGTGGGATTATATTTGCTTTTGGCCTTTTCGGTTTTCCTTGTAAATTTTATTACCAGAAAGAACTCATTAAGCCGGGACAATACTTATGCTATGTTCCTGTTTACCATGTTTTTGGTGCTCTTTCCTACTATACTTGTAAATACAAAAATAATAGTGGCAAACTTCTTTTTGCTGTTGGCTTTGAGGAGGCTTATATCACTACAGTCACTCATTACCCCTAAGGAAAAAATCTTTGATGCCTCTTTCTGGATATTTGTGGCAAGTTTTTTTCATTTTTGGTGTATTATTTTCATTGTGCTGGTATTTATTTCGATAGTTTTTCACGTTTCAAGAGATTATCGTAACTGGATAATACCTTTTATAGCCTTTTTTTCGGCTTCTACACTTTACGTTTTAACGGTATTACTGTTTGGTAATGAACTGTTTTACGACCTGTATGCCGATATGCAAACAAGCTTCGACTTTACGTATTTTGAAAATATTTACCAAAATATTGCACTTGCCCTGTTTTCATCAATAGCCCTGTTTTTTGTTGTAGCACAGGTTGCCATGCTTTCGGCAAAACCTATTAACCTGCATTCTTCTTATAAAAAAGTGATTTTCTCTTTCTTAATAGGTGTAGCTATATATGTGCTTTCTGCCAATAAGAACAATAGTTTCCTGGCATTTACATTTGCACCACTTGCCATAATGGGGGCTAACTTTATAGAAAGCCAAAAGGTAAAGTGGATAAGGGAGAGTATATTAATACTGATTGTATTAATATCTCTAGGATTATTTTTTGCCCAGTTATAAACGCTCTCCGTAAGCAAGATCCCCTGCATCTCCAAGTCCCGGAACAATATACTTGTGGGAGTTAAGGTACTCATCTTTATCTGCTATCCATAAATGCACATTATCCGGTAAGGTTTCCTGTAAATGGGCTATGCCTTCGGGTGCTGCGATTACAACTGCAATGTGAATTTCTTCGGGCTTATTTGTTGCCATAAGGTTTTTAAATACAGCTTCTAACGATAGACCTGTAGCCAGCATTGGGTCGGCCAGCAGTAGTGTTTTCCCTGTAAGGTTAGGTACAGCCTGATACTGTGTTTGTATAATGAACTCATCACCATTGTTAGGGTGATAACGGTAGGCCGACACAAATCCGCTATCGGCATCATCAAAAAAATTGAGTAGTCCGTTATGAAGGGTAAGCCCTGCTCTTAATATAGAGCAAACCACCACAGGTTTTTTTACAAATTCGGTTTCCTTAGTTCCAAGCGGAGTGGTAATATTAACAGGGGTATATTCTAGTGTTTTGCTTATTTCATAAGCCATAATTTTCCCTATACGCTCTATGTTCTTCCTAAAACGCATAGTGTCTTTTTGTACGTTTACATCGCGTATTTGTGCCAAAAAATGGTTTAATATGCTATTGTTTTGGGAAAGGTAGTGAATATACATAGTGCTGTAAATTAGTATTAGCAGGATAAAAGTATTAAAACTATATTTGTAAAATAAAATTTTAACCCTATGTTTTCTAAAATAGCATTTCCCATTTTTGAGCAAAGTATAAACGATTATCACAAATTTGATAATGTTGACCAGCCTGTTAACAATCCTTACAGCAAGGATCAGATAGAGCATTTACTATATGCCAAAAACTGGATTGACACTGTACAATGGCACCTTGAGGATATTATTCGTGATCCGCAAATTGACCCTGTAGCGGCACTTGCATTAAAGAGAAGGATTGATGCCTCTAACCAGGACAGAACTGATATGGTAGAATATATTGACAGTTACTTTTTAAATAAGTATCAGGATGTTACAGTTAAAGATAACGCTAAAACAAACTCTGAGAGTCCGGCATGGGCTATAGACAGGCTTTCTATCCTTGCCCTTAAAATATACCACATGCAGGAAGAGGTGAACCGTACAGACGCTTCGCCGGAGCACATTGCCAAATGTCAGGAGAAACTGAATGTTCTTTTAGAACAGAGAACAGATCTTTCTACTGCTATTGATGAGCTTTTAGCCGATATTGAAAGCGGAGATAAATTCATGAAAGTGTACAAACAAATGAAAATGTACAACGACGAAGAATTAAACCCTGTTTTATACCAAAACAAAAAGTAAACCCTGCACAATATGGCGGGTATAAAACATATACTTGTAATAAGGCTCTCTGCAATGGGTGATGTCGCTATGACGGTACCGTTGCTGAGAGCCTTAGCTTTACAATACCCTGAGGTTAAATTCACGGTATTGTCCAGAGGCTTTTTCAAACCCTTTTTTGTAGGTATTCCCAATGTAGGTTTTTATGAGGCCGATGTAAAAGGCATTCATAAAGGTTTTGGCGGACTGCTAAAACTATACCGCGAGCTTAGAAAACTGGACATTGATGCTGTTGCCGATTTACATAACGTACTTCGCTCTAAAACAGTAACCAGACTATTTGCCTTTGGCGGAATAAAAACAGCTACTACTGATAAGGCAAGGAAAGAGAAAAAAGCCTTAACCCGTGCTGAAAACAAAATATTTAAGCAGCTTACCCCAATTGTAGAGAGGCATTCCCAAACGTTTGCCCAACTGGGCTTCCCTATAGATATTAGCGTGCCTGTTTTCCCTGAGAAACACGAACTCACACCCGAAGTACTAACAGTAACAGGAGAAAAATCAGGACAATGGATAGGTATAGCACCCTTTGCCCAGCATGAAGGTAAGGTATATCCGCAGGATTTAATGCAGGAAGTGATAAATGGTTTAGCCGAAAACAAATCGTATAAACTGTTTCTTTTTGGCGGAGGAGCAAAAGAGATAGATGTACTAAATTCTTTTGCTAATAATATTAGCAATGTAGTGGTAGTTGCAGGAAAATTAAAATTACAGCAGGAACTACAGCTTATAAGTAACCTTGATGTTATGTTGAGTATGGACAGTGGTAATGCCCACATGGCAGCAATGCAGGGAGTGGCAACCTTAACACTATGGGGAGTTACACACCCTTATGCAGGCTTTGCCCCTTACCATCAGTCGAAGGAAAACCTGTTGGTTTCCAGCAGAGAGAAATATCCGTTACTGCCAACGTCCATTTACGGTAATAAGAAAGTGGATGGCTATGAGGATGTCATGCGTACCATAAAGCCAAGAACAGTTATAAACCGAATTAATGATATACTAAAAAAGGATGCCTAAGCATCCTTTTTTTTATGGTTTGGACATTTAATTAAACGTCATCATAATCTACATGAATCTCGGGAGAGGTTGGGTGTGCCTGGCAGGTAAGTATAAGGCCTTCGGCTATTTCGCCATCTGTAAGTATGGCATTTTTCCTCATCTCTGCAGTACCACCTGTAATTCGTGCCATACAGCTGCTGCAAATACCGCCCTGGCAGGAGTAAGGAGCATCCAGTCCTTCTTTTAATGCCGCATCAAGGATGGTCATTTTTTGCGACATTACAAAAGTAGTCTCCTCATCATCTACCAATACGGTAACTTTGGTTTGCCCTTCAAGATTTTCGTCAATTTTGTTCTCTTCAATCGGAGTGGTGAAAAGCTCAAATTTTATGCTCTTTTCAGGAACATTATTTTCTTTCAGTATCTCGCTTACCGTTTTAATCATTTCCTCCGGTCCGCACAGGTAAAACTTAGAAAATTCTTTTTCCTTATGTTTGTTTTTAAGTACAAAGTTTACGGTAGAACGTTCTATTCGTCCGAAAAGAGAATCTTCTGCCCTTGCCTGACTGTATACCATTTGGATAAACAAACGGCCTACATATTTTTGTTGCAAATCGTGTAGGTACTGGTGGAAAATAGTGTCTTCAGGTGTTTTGTTACCGTATACAAGTACAAATGTACTTTCAGGCTCATTTTCTAATACCGAATGTATTATGGAAAGTACCGGTGTAATACCGCTACCGGCAGCAAAGGCCGCATAGTTTCTCTGGCGGTCTGTTTTAGGTTCAAAAGTAAATTTACCTTCTGGGATACCTACTTCAATAGTATCGCCAACTGCAAGCTGCTCATTAGCAAACACAGAAAAACCTCCGTTTTTAACCGCTTTTATGGCAACCCTTAGTTCGTTACTGTTAGGGCTTGAGCATATAGAGTAGGCCTTGCGGTATTCTTCACCGTTGTATACACTTTTAATGTTAATATACTGGCCGGCAATAAATTTATATTCGTTTTTCAGATTTTCCGGAATCTCAAAGGCAATAGAAACTGCACCAGGTGTTTCTCTCCTTATATCTTTTATTGTAAGTGAGTGAAATGTTGACATATTTTGTGTTTTTCAATGCAAAAATAAGCAATCCTGTAACGGTATAAAACAACATTAATCAAATAAAATATACATAAAACTATTATGCATAAGAATTTTATGTATTTTTGTGATACAAAATTTTTGAAATGAAAAACTCCCAATTATATAAAGGCAGCCTTACCACTATTATTATGAAGCTGCTGGAAGAAAACGGACGTATGTATGGTTATGAGATTACCCAAAAGGTAAAGAGTATAACCAAAGGCGAACTTAATATTACTGAAGGTGCCTTATACCCTGCCCTGCATAAACTGGAGGGCGAAGGCTTGCTGGATGTAGAGGTAGAGAAAGTGGGAAACAGGCTCCGCAAATATTACAAACTAACAGAAGACGGACAAAAAGAAACTATAAACCGACTGGCGGAACTGGAAGAGTTTATCAAGAATATGCAAACACTGGTTAACCCAAAAATTAATCCTGATTTACAATTTTAAACATGCAGGTAACAGACAGCCAAATAAAATTTATAGACCAATATCTTGAGAATTCAGGGGTAAAATATTTGGATATACGCTATGAAATGACTGACCATGTAGCAACAGTTCTTGAAGAAAAGGAAGGTGATTTTTATGATGAATTTCAGGCATATATGGCTAAAAATAAAGCTGAGCTATTAAGTTCTGCCAGAAAATTTTCAAAAGCAGCAACAATAAGGGCATTCAAAATGCTGGTTAAGGACTTTGTTAAGCCTCAGTTCTATATTGTTGCTACGATTTTGTTTACAATATCCTTACTGTTAAACCAAAGGGGTTATAATGATGCTGTATTTACAGGTTTTACCATTTTATATTTTTTACTGTGTGGTATAGTATTCAGTAGTTATGTCCATATGGTTGTTATAAATAAAAAACCCGAATGGTCTGGCGTAAACAGGTTTCATTATGCAGCAGCATTAACTGTATATATATTGTTTTTGGTGGTAAAGCCCCAAAATATGTTTAAAGATGATATTTACCTGTTTTTATATTATGCTGTAATCATCAGTTTTGTTGTTATGATAATATGCTCATACCTAAAGCTTAGAAAAATATACAAGCTAAGATTTAATGAATAAAGAACGAAAAATAGCCGATGAAGAAGTAAAACAGCTTTATGCTTTTACTCGTAAGCATTTTGTAGAATACTACGACCTGCAAACCGAACTGGTAGACCATCTGGCTAATGCCATCGAAGAGAAATGGCAACAACAACCGGGGCTGTTGTTTGATGATGCCCTGCAACAGGAGTTTAAAAAGTTTGGTGTTTTCGGTTTTATGGATGTTGTGGAAAGAAGGCAGATGGCATTGACGAAAAAATATAGAAAATTGCTTTGGGCTTATTTTAGAGAGTATTTCAAATTACCTAAAATACTGCTCACTATTGTATTAACAGTGCTTTTGGCAAAATCAATACAACATATTCATGCCGTTATAGCACCAATATTACTGTTCTCGATATTAATTTTCAGTTTAGTGCGTTTTTTTGTGCTTAACCACAGGTACAGGAAAAAAGTAAAACAAACAGGCTATCGCTGGATGCTTGAAGAAATAATATTCCGTTGTGGGAGTTTACCCGTATTTATATTCATACCCTATCAGATAATAGAGTATGTTTATGATAAAGAATATTCTACGGTAGGGCAATGGATACTGGCAGCAGCAGTGGTACTGTTTGCTATCTATCAATACATAATTTTATATGTAATAATAAACAGGGCAGAAGTGCATTTAGAGCAAACATATCCTGAGTATAAGCTGTTAAAGCAATAGTATAACTGTAACATTTTTACATTTTATACTACTAATCGGGTAAACCAAACCAAAATACGATGTTTAAAAAATTTATAAAGCTCGAATGGAAAGCATTTACCAGGTCGGCAGCTTTTAGTACTAATCTTGTAGTTAAAATAATCGTTTTACTATATGCCATAATGATGGCCTTCTTTCTTCTTTTACTGGGAACAGGCGCCTTTTCTATACTAAAAAAAGCAGGTGCTAGTGACCCAATGCTTTGGGTAAACAAATACCTTATTTATTATATAGTTGTAGATTTAGTAATCAGGATTGTTTTTCAAAATATTCCGGTTAGTAATATTAAACCATTGTTAACCCTTAATATTAAGAAGAAAACCATAGTAAACTTTACCATAGGGAAAAGTATGGCTACTTTTTTCAATATAATACATGCTTTCTTTTTTGTACCCTTCTCCATTGTTTTGTTAGTTAAAGGATACAACCCTGTAAATGTTGTATTGTGGCATGTAGGTATTATGGCGCTGGTATACAGTAATAACTTTTTAAACATATTACTGGAGGGTAAGAATTGGCTTTTTGCAGTATTCATTGTTTTACTGGCAACATTTGGAGGCTTACAGTATTATGGCTATTTTGATATTACAACATATACAGAAGTTTTCTTTACGTCATTATACAGTACTTATTTTATGGCGTTGCTGCCTGTTGCTCTGCTTGTTATTGTATGGAGAGCAACATTTAAGTTCTTTTACGAATACATGTTTCTGGATGCCGGTTTGAAAACCAAAGAAGAGGAAGCACGTACTGAAAATTATGCTTGGCTGGATCAGTTTGGTTCCATGAGTACCTACCTTAAAAATGATTTAAAGCTTATACTAAGAAACAAAAGAGCAAAAATGACAGTATTAACAAGTGTATTATTCTTGTTTTACGGGCTATTATTTTTTAGTAATAGTATTGAAGTATATAATACACCAACCTGGAAAATGTTTGCTGCTATAATGCTTACTAGTGGTTTTATGTTCACCTTTGGGCAGTTTGTGCCTAGTTGGGATAGTTCTTACTATCCGCTTATGATGAGCCAAAACATACCATACAGGGAATATATAGCCTCAAAATGGTGGCTTATGGTAATTGCTACAGTTATAACTACAGTATTGGCTTCTTTTTATCTTTATTTTGGTGTCGATGTATACCTAATGATTCTTGCCTGCGCAGTTTATAATATAGGGATCAATGCTTATATGGTACTTTTAAGCGGAGCTTTTGTAAAAACTCCGGTCGATTTAACCAAAGCCAGTCAGGCAATGGGAGGTAAAAAATCCTTTAACCTTAGAATGATGCTTTTAGGGCTGTCTAAACTTATTATTCCAATAGCGTTGTATGCTGTAGGTCACTACATTTTTAATGATACCATTGCCTATCTTTTAATTGCAGGTACAGGGTTAATAGGGCTTTTATTCAGAAATTTTGTTTTCAACCAAATAGCTAAGCTGTATAAATCTGAAAAGTATGATACGCTTGCGGCATACAAACAAGTAAACTAATCATCCAATCAAAAATTATATATCATGATCAAAGTAAGTAATCTTCAAAAAACATATAATAATACAACAGTACTTAATATACCAGAGCTTGAAATCCCAAAAGGAGAAAGTTTTGGACTGGTGGGAAACAACGGTGCAGGGAAAACCACATTTTTCAGTTTATTACTGGATTTGATAAGACCTACACAGGGAAATATTACCTCAAACAATATAAGAGTTGATGAGAGTGAAGACTGGAAGCCTTTTACATCGGCCTTTATTGACGATAGTTTTTTAATAGGCTACCTTACGCCCGAAGAGTACTTTTATTTTATAGGAGAGCTTCGTGGCTGGAATAAAGCCGATGTTGATGCTCTTTTAGAAAAACATGAAGACTTTTTTAACGGGGAGATACTTAAAAGAAAAAAGTATTTAAGAGATCTTTCAAAAGGAAACCAAAAGAAAGTAGGTATTGTTGCAGCCCTTATAGGAAACCCTGAGGTTATTATACTAGACGAGCCTTTTGCAAACCTTGACCCTACAACACAAATAAGACTGAAGCGTATTATTAAAGAATTGGCAGAAGACGGTAATACCACAGTACTGGTTTCCAGTCATGACCTGGCACATACTACCGAAGTAAGTAACCGTATAGTAGCGCTGCACAAAGGCGAAATTGTAAAAGATATTAAAACTTCACAGGAAACGCTCCAGGAGCTTGAAGCTTTTTTTGCTGTTTAACTTTATTATAAATCCCCCGAAGCTTCGGGGGATTTTTTTGCATAAAATAAAAAAAGAAACGTATTTTTACGACTCCTTAATACTAAAACATCAATTTAAAAGTTAAGGATAAAAACATGTTTTGCCTTGAAAACCAGTACTTATAAATATATACTCCTAACCGGAACTTTTGCTTTTTTGATAGCCTGCTCTACCAAAAAGGACAGCTTTGTTAACCGTAATTTTCACGCGGTCACTACAGAATATAATGTGCTGTATAACGGTAACATTGCTCTTGTTAATGGTGTGGAGGAGTTAAAAACTACCTATAGCGATAATTTTTGGGAGCTTTTACCCGTAGAAAGAATGCAGCCTGTTGTACAACAGGAAGAGCAAAAGCCCGCAGCAGGTAAAGGAGACGAGAAGGAAGAAAAACAAAGCAATCCAAACTTTGACAGGGCTGAGGAGAAAGCTACAAAAGCAATCCAAAAACACTCCATGTATATAGGCGGTACCGAAAGGAATCCGCAAATGGATGAAGCCCACCTTTTATTAGGGAAGGCAAGGTATTACGAAAATAGATTTATACCAGCACTTGAAGCTTTTAACTATATCTTATATAAATATCCGTCAAGCGACAAAATATTTGAGGCCAAGGTATGGAGGGAAAAAACTAACCTTAGGTTAGAGAACGAAGCCATTGCTATAAAAAACCTTAAAAAGCTTTTAGACGAAAAAGAAAAGATAGAGCCGCAAATTTTTGCTGATGCAAATGCCATGTTGGCTCAGGCATATATAGCTACAGGTTCTAAAGATAGTGCTGTTGTTGTACTTAAAAATGCAGCCGAATTTACAAAGCAAAGAGAGGAAGAAGCCCGATACCATTTTATATTAGGTCAGTTATACGAAAGTCTGGAATACCCTGACAGTGCTTATACAGAATTCCAAACGGTGATAGATATGAAAAGAAAATCACCAAGAATGTATACCATACAGGCACATGCAAGACAGGCTGCTCAGTTTGATTATAAAAACGGGGATACTCTTGCCTTCATGGAAAAGTACAGGAAACTTTTAAAAGACAGAGAGAATAGGCCTTATCTGGATGTACTTAACCATCAGGTAGGATTGTTTTATGATAAACAGGATCTTGATGATAAAGCGGTTGAGTATTACAATAAGTCATTACGACAAAATCCTAAGGATAAATATTTAGCAGCATCTAATCACAGGAATATTGCCGAGATTTATTTTGAGAATGCAAAATATCCTACAGCCGGTAAATATTACGACAGTACTTTGGTTTTCCTAAATCAGAGAACAAGAGAGTACAGGGCTATAAAAAAGAAAAGGGATAACCTGGATGATGTTATTAAGTATGAAGGTATAGCACAAACCAATGACAGTATTCTTAATTTGGCCGCTATGACTGATGATCAAAGGGTTGCTTATTTTAAAGAGTATATAGTAAAACTTAAAGAGGCCGACGAAAAAGAAAAAGAAAGACTTGAGAGAGAAGCTCAAATAGCTGAGAACATGAGCCGCGGTCAAAATGCCCGGTCTATGGCAATTCCGATGAATAATGGTTTAACCACAATGGGGGGTACTACTAACACGGCTGCCGGCAAAAATAAATTTAACGGGCAACAAGGTAACAGCAGTATGTCTCAAAAAGTTGCGGCAAAAACAAAAGGTAACAGTAATGTTTCCGGTCAAACCCAGCAGCCTGGTGGCGGAACGTTTTATTTCTATAACAACTCAATTGTTTCTTATGGTAAGCTTGAGTTTCAGAGAAAATGGGGAGGCAGAAAACTTGCTGATAACTGGCGATGGTCTGCCGAGCAGCGTGGCTCGCGAAGTGAGGAGGAAGAAACTGTTAATGACAGTACCGCTATAGTTTCAAATGAAGATGAATTTAATCCAAGATACAGCCCTGAATTTTATATAGGGCAGTTACCAACCTCAGAGGTAGTACTGGACAGTTTGGCGAAAGAACGAAATTTTGCATACTACCAGTTAGGTACTATATATAAGGAGAAGTTTAAAGAATATCAAAGAGCTGCCGATAAGCTGGAGAAACTGTTAACCAACAGTCCGGAAGAGAGGCTGATACTACCATCTAAATATAACCTGTATAAAATATACCAGATTATAAACCCTGAGAGAGCAGAGTTGTATAAAAACCAAATATTTAATGAGTATCCTGACAGCCGTTATGCCGAGATTATCAGGAATCCGGGTGCAGAACAAAATAATAATCAGAGTCCGGAAGCGGTTTATGCTAATCTGTTCAAACAATATGAAGACGGTAAACTGCGTGAAGTATATCCGTTAGTTGAAGAAGCTATAGATACCTATACCGGAGAAGAGATTGCTTCAAAATTCGAGCTTCTTAAAGCGAATATAGTTGCAAGACTTAAAGGTCTTGAAGAATACAAAAATGCATTAAACTATGTGGCGTTAAACTACCCTAACAGTGAAGAGGGTAAATCGGCAGAGGCAATGCTTAAAACAAACATTCCTACGCTGGAGAAAGTAGATTTTGGTCGCCCTGCAGTAAGCTGGAAAATAATATTCCAGTTTGATAATAACCCCGATGATGGTAAGGCAAAAGAATTAAGCGATAAACTGAAAAAGTTTATAGAGGAAAGCTACAACAGGAGCTTAACCGTGTCGAGAGACATATACACCATGAACGAAGATTTTATTGTTATGCACGGGCTTAACAGTAAAGAGGCTGCTGTAGATGCCGTGAGTATATTAAAAGATTACAAAGAATATAAAATTACCCAAACACCATACATAATATCGAGCGAAGATTATAAGGTAATACAAATCAAAAAGAATTTCACACAATTTTTAGCAATTGAATAAGCATGTTTGACAAATCTCAAAAACCAACCACAGATTTAGGTAAAACGAATAGGATTGTAGAGGGCACAATAATTAAAGGAGATATCATTTCGAAAACCGACTTTCGCCTTGACGGCGAATTAATAGGAAACTTTACAAGCCAGGGCAAAATAGTAATTGGCCCATCCGGAAGTGTAACAGGAGACATTAAATGTACTAATGCCGACATTGAAGGTCGTTTTGAAGGTAAAATTGAAGTTGCCGAACTACTTAATGTAAAATCTAAGGCGCAAATTACCGGAGAGGTAAACGTAAATAAACTTTCGGTAGAGCCGGGAGCAGAATTTACTGCAACCTGTACCATGAAAAATTCGGTAAAGCCATTGTCTAAAAAAAATGAGCAGCAACAAGCCGGATAGAAATAACCGAAAATGGATAATACTTATTAATATCCCCATACAAATGGGGATAATTATTTTTTTGTTTGCTTGGTTTGGAGGATGGCTGGATAATAAATACGGCAATACTTCAAACCCAAATACTATTTTGTTTACACTTATAGGTGTAGCAATTGCAATGTATAATGTAATAAGGCAGGTTAATCAGTTAAATAAATAATGAAAAAAGACTACGTTTCAGCTTTTTTGCTTTTGGCGGTATTTACCGTTATTACTTTTGGATTAAATTTTCTTCTCTATTTTATTCCGGATACAGGCTTCTCTTCAACAGATTTTATATATCCCTTACCTGTTACTTATATTTTCTTTTTTATGTGCTCTGTAATAATAATAGAGGTTCTGGTTTTTATTTCAGGTAAAAATAAAGAACAATTGGGGTATGCTTTCCTTTTTTTAACAGGAGGAAAAATGGCATTATGTTATGCTTTTGCCAGACCCATAATAAATAAGGCAACAGAAAATTCTACCGAAAAAATCAATTTTTTTGTGATTTTCATTTTGTTTTTGATAATAGAGGCCTATTATACAGCACGTTTATTAAACAAAAAATAATAATAAAGCCTATAATCTGAAATTACGGTAAATTTTTTTGCTCAATAATATTGGAATATTAATTAAAAATGTACCTTTGCACAAAATTTAAGGACCGTAAAATTAAGACATTTAATAAGATGGTGTTTCCCGTAAAATCACTTAAAATCGCGTTAGCAACCCTATTTGCTGTAGTTCCGTTCATGGCTATGGCTAATTCTGTAGAGGATTCCTTACAGGTTCATAATCAGGAGGCTGACCATGCTTTAGAACATCATGCCGAAGCAGGACATGAATCAACAGATGAAAAAGGAAAAATAAAAGCATTTATTGATCATCACTTAAAAGATGCTCATGATTTTACTTTCTTTTCAGATGAGACTGAAGGTAAGCATTACGGTTTTCCACTTCCGGTTATCCTTATCGATAACGGACTGAAAATTTTCTCATCTTCAAAGTTTCACCACGGTGAAGAGATTGCAGAGGTAGATGGTAACTACTATGCATTACACCACGGTAAAATATACAAAACAGATGCTCAGGGTACTTTAAATTTTGATGAGCATCATCACCCAACAAACGAAAAACCTCTTGATTTTTCTATCACAAAAAATGTTGTGGCAATGTTGGTAACAGCAGCGTTATTATTCATATTCTTTATTGGATTAGCTAAGTCATACAAAAAAGGACCTATACCTACAGGTTTAGGTAGAGTGCTTGAGCCGCTAATCATTTTTATAAGAGATGAGGTTGCGCTACCAAATATTGGTGAAAAGAAATACAGAAAATTTATGGGTTACCTTTTAACTGTATTCTTCTTTATACTTATTCTTAACCTTTTAGGTTTAACTCCGCTTGGAATTAATGTTACCGGTAATATTGCTATAACTGCATGTTTGGCTTTATTTACTTATTTTGTTACTCAGTTTAGTGCAAATAAAGATTACTGGAAACACATATTCTGGATGCCGGATGTGCCTGTACTTATGAAAATAGCTTTAATTCCTATTGAGATATTAGGTACACTTACAAAACCATTTGCGCTTATGATTCGTCTTTACGCGAACATATCTGCAGGTCACATTGTAGTAATGAGTTTATTAGGTCTTATTTTTGTGTTCAAAAACTGGATTGCCGGACCTTCATTCTTCGGATTAACATTATTCATTTCGATAATAGAAATATTAGTTGCATTCCTTCAGGCATTTGTATTCACAATGCTTTCGGCACTGTTCATTGGAATGGCAGTACAGGAGCATCATCATGAAGAGGACCACGATCCTCACACTGAAGAAGAGCCTATAATAATATAATTAATTGTAGAGTAAGAATTTTTTAATTAATATAAATCAAATAGTTATGACAATTCCAGGAATTATTGGAGCAGGTTTAGTAGTAATAGGTGCTGGCCTTGGTTTAGGTAAAATCGGTGGTTCTGCAATGGACGCTATTGCTCGTCAGCCTGAGGCTGCTGGTAAAATCCAGACTGCGATGATCATTATCGCTGCGCTTCTTGAAGGTGTTGCTTTCGCAGCTCTTTTCGCAGCTTAATTAAAACAACACATTTACCTGCAGCGGTTGGCTGCAGGTAATGTTTGCATTATTGATTTAAATTTTAAAAGAACTTAATTAAACATATATAATGGAAAAATTAATCAACGATTTTTCATTCGGGTTGTTTTTTTATCAGGCAGTTATCCTGATAATCCTTTTAGTATTATTAGCTAAATTTGCGTGGAGACCAATTATGGATGCTATCACTGCAAGAGAAGAAGGTATTGCAAATGCTATTGCTGCTGCTGAAGCTGCACGTAAAGAAATGCAAAACCTACAGGCAGATAACGAAAGAATTCTTCAGGAAGCAAGAGCTGAAAGAGATGCTATGATGAAAGAGGCAAGAGAGATCAAAGAAAAAATGATCGCTGATGCTAAAACTGAAGCTCAGGTTCAGGGAGAGAAAATGATTGAGCAGGCTAAGGCTACTATTAACAGCGAGAAAAACGCTGCTATGGCAGAACTTAAAGCTCAGGTTTCCGGCCTATCACTTGAGATTGCAGAGAAGATACTTAAACAGGAATTATCTAACGACGCTGCTCAGACTACTTTAGTTGAGAAAATGTTAGATGACGTAAAATTAAACTAATCTTATGAGGGGTTCAAGAGCTGCAGTAAGATATGCAAAGGCAATCCTTGAAATGGCTCAGGCTTCTAATGTGGCCGAGCAGGTAAACGGGGATATGGCTCTTATAGCATCTACAATTAAAGAAAATAGCGAGCTTAACAGCTTTATTAATAGCCCTACCATTAAGGCAGAGGTTAAGGAAGGTGCTTTAAACGAAGTGTTTGCGTCTACACAAAATATCACAAAAGGTTTATTCCGTCTTTTATTAGAAAATAAGAGGTTTGGGATTCTTAGTCTTATTGCTGTAGAATATGCAAGACAGTTTGACGTAGCAAATGATATAGAACATGCTACTGTAACGACTGCTTTTCCTATAACTGCCGAGCTTGAAGCTAAGGTAATGGCGAAAATAAAAGAGTTTTCAGATAAAAAAATCACCATTAAAAATGTGGTTGACCCAGCTATAATAGGAGGGTTTATCCTAAGGATAGGTGATAAGCAGTTCAATGCATCTGTAGCAAACAGACTGCTAACCTTAAAAAGAGAATTAAGTAATTAAGTATTTATCACACAAAAGTGTCTAAATTATAAATTAAGATGGCAGAAATTAACCCTGCTGAAATTTCAGCAATATTAAAGAAACAATTGTCCGGTTTTGAATCGGGTGCTACATTAGAAGAAGTAGGAACTGTTCTTCAGGTAGGTGATGGTATTGCCCGTGTATACGGATTGTCTAACGCTCAATATGGTGAGTTAGTACAGTTTGACAACGGGTTAGAAGGTATTGTATTAAACCTTGAAGAAGACAATGTGGGCGTAGTATTGCTTGGCCCTTCTACCGGAATTAAAGAGGGATCAACTGTAAAAAGGCTACAGCGTATCGCTTCACTTAAAGTAGGTGAGCAAATGGTAGGTCGTGTAGTTGATACACTAGGTAACCCAATTGATGGTAAAGGTCCTATTGGTGGTGATCTTTATGAGATGCCTCTTGAGCGTAAAGCTCCTGGAGTTATCTTCCGTCAACCGGTAACAGAACCACTACAAACAGGTATTAAAGCTGTTGATGCCATGATCCCAGTAGGTCGTGGACAGCGTGAGCTTGTAATTGGTGACCGTCAAACTGGTAAAACTACAGTTTGTATTGACACCATTCTTAACCAAAAAGAATTTTATGATGCAGGTAAGCCTGTATTCTGTATATATGTTGCTGTAGGGCAAAAAGCTTCTACTGTAGCAGGTATTGCAAAAACATTAGAAGAAAAAGGCGCAATGGCTTATACAGTTATTGTTGCTGCTAACGCTTCTGACCCTGCTCCGATGCAGGTATATGCACCATTTGCAGGTGCTGCGATAGGTGAGTACTTCCGTGATACAGGTCGTCCTGCGCTTATTATCTATGATGATTTATCTAAGCAAGCGGTAGCTTACCGTGAGGTGTCTCTTCTACTTAGAAGACCACCGGGACGTGAGGCTTACCCTGGTGACGTTTTCTACCTTCACTCAAGACTACTTGAGCGTGCTGCAAAAGTAATTGCAGATGATGATATCGCTAAAAACATGAACGACTTACCTGAGTCATTAAAACCAATCGTTAAAGGTGGTGGTTCGTTAACGGCTCTTCCTATTATCGAAACTCAGGCGGGTGACGTTTCTGCTTATATCCCAACAAACGTAATTTCGATTACAGATGGTCAGATATTCCTTGAGTCAGATTTATTCAACTCGGGTGTACGTCCTGCAATTAACGTAGGTATCTCTGTATCACGTGTTGGTGGTAACGCTCAGATCAAGTCAATGAAAAAAGTATCAGGTACTCTTAAGTTAGACCAGGCGCAGTTCCGTGAGCTTGAGGCTTTCGCTAAGTTTGGTTCTGACCTTGATGCTGCTACTTTAAATGTAATTGAAAAAGGTAGAAGAAACGTTGAAATCCTTAAGCAGGCAGTAAACGATCCTTTCACTGTAGAGAATCAGGTTGCGATTATTTATGCAGGTACTAAAAACCTACTTAAAAACGTACCGGTAGCTAAAGTTAAAGAATTCGAGAAAGATTATATCGAGTACTTAAACGCTAAGCACAGAGATACTCTTGACGCTCTTAAAGCAGGTAAATTTACCGATGAGCTTACAGACGTTTTAGAGAAAGCTGCTGCTGAAATTGCTGCAAAATACTAATTAGATTTTAGACTTAAGTATTGAGAGCTGAGCTATTAAAGCCTCAACTCTCAATACTCAAACTATATAAATAACAATGGCTAACTTAAAGGAAATACGTAACAGGATTGCTTCGGTTTCATCCACTATGCAAATTACTAGTGCGATGAAAATGGTTTCTGCTGCTAAGCTTAAAAAAGCTCAGGATGCTATTACGGCTATGAGACCTTATTCTGAGAAGCTTACAGAGCTATTACAAAACCTTAGCGCTACTCTGGAAGGAGATACAGGAGGTGTGTTTGCAGAACAGCGTGAAGTAAACAAAGTACTTCTTGTAGTAGTTACTTCTAACAGAGGTTTGTGTGGTGCCTTTAATGCTAATGTGCTTAAACAAACAAAAAACCTATTGAACCAGTATGCTGGTAAAACGGTTGATGTTTTAACCATTGGTAAAAAAGGTAATGATGCCTTACAAAAAAGCTGTAACATTATAGCTAATCAAAGTTCGTTGTTTGACGACCTTACGTTTGAAAACGTAGCAGAGGTTGCACAAACACTTATGGACAGGTTTGCAGCTGGTGAATATGATAAAATCGAGTTAGTTTATAACCACTTTAAAAATGCAGCTACTCAGATTGTAATGGCAGAACAGTTTTTGCCTTTAGTTCCTGCTCAGGCTACAGAGGAAGTAAACAACAACAGTACTGATTATATTTTTGAACCTTCTAAAGAAGAAATCGTATTAAGCCTTATACCGCTTTCGTTAAAAACACAGCTTTATAAAGCAGTTCGCGATTCTTTTGCTTCAGAGCACGGTGCACGTATGACAGCAATGCATAAAGCAACCGATAACGCTACAGAGCTTAGAAACCAGTTAAAATTAACTTACAACAAAGCACGTCAGGCTGCAATTACAGGAGAGATCTTAGAGATTGTAGGTGGTGCAGAAGCTTTGAACAATTAATAATACTGAACACAGCACACAACTATATAAAGAGCCACGCATTGCGTGGCTCTTTTTTATTAAATTCGTAAAAAGTAAAGCGATTATTATTGAGTCGCTTTTTTTATTTCTATATTTTGTCACGTCCTGAAATAGCGATACACAAAAAAGTATCATTATGGATGAACAAAGCAATTATGTAAAGCGTACCCAAA
>NZ_JAZGZU010000013.1:0-113444 GCF_036347315.1 Flavobacterium sp. C4GT6 | reverse complement strand
TAAACCGAAAGCTACTTCTGTCTAAAAAATGTATTTTTACTATTATTAATCCTGTATCGCTATTTTAGGACTAGTCAATAGCATAAATAAAAAAGCCTCCTTTATAAAGGAGGCTTTTTTTATAGGTCTTTTTTGTATGTTTTTCTACGCTTGTGAATTTTAGGGTCAAAGTTTTTCCATAAATTATTCATGGCGTGGTTTTCTTCAAGTTCAGGAGTCCTAATACAGTTTACAATATTGTTTTTGGTGAATACCTTGTGGAATTCTTCAAAAATAATAGCAGTAACCCCTTTGTTTTGATATTCAGGATCAATACCTATGAGGTAAAAAACAACATCTTTGCTCTTCTTTTTGGCTCTTAGCAGGTGTATAAACCCAAACGGGAATAGTTTTCCTTTTGCTTTAATAAGCGCTTCAGAGAACGAAGGCATTACTATGGTAAAGGCTATCATGTTATCGTCCTTATCCATAATAAACTTAATATACTCCGGATTTATAAAGCTGATGTATTTCTTTTTGAAATATTCAATTTGTATATCACTAATCGCTACAAACGAAGCCAGTTTTGAATAAGTAGCATTAAACAGCTCAAACATTTTATCTACATAAGGCATAACCTCTTTGGTAGAGCTAAAGTTTACGGCTTTCAATCCATACCTGCGTTTAATAAGTTGACTTGCCTTTTGAAAATTAGCAGGGTCAACATTATTCATTGTAAAGATGCTTTCGCGATACTCCTTTTCAATAGTAAAGCCAAGCTTCTCAAAATGTTCCATATAGTATGGATGGTTGTACCATGTAATCATGGTGCCTATTTGGTCAAAGCCTTCGGTTAGTACGCCTACCTTATCAAGGTTTGAAAAGCCCATAGGGCCTTCTACATACTCTAAGTTATGCTCACGGCCGTATTCATATACTTTTTCCAAAAGTGCTTTAGAAACCTCTATGTCGTCTATAACGTCAAACCAACCAAAGCGTACTTTTCTCTTTTGTTGCTGGTTTACTTCCTGCCAGTTTATAATAGCAGCGGTTTTACCTACAATCTTACCGTTTTTATAAGCCAGATAAAATTTGGCTTCGGCATTCTCAAAAGCAGGGTTTTTGGTTTTATCAAAACTTTCAAGTTCTTCTGATATGATAGGTGGTACCCAGTAAGGGTTGTCTTTGTATAGCTCAAAAGAGAACTTTATAAAATCTTTTAATTCGCTTTTTGTTTTAGCTTCTTTAATTGTAATCATTAAATAGTAATATTAGTCTTCTCCGGTTTCAAAATCGTCAAGACGGTCTTTCTTTTTATTTTTTTTGTCCTTTTTCTTTTCTTTTTTCTCTTCCTCTTTGCTCTTTTCTTCTTCATATTCGGCCTTGCCCGGAAGCAGAATGTCGTTATAATCGGCATCAAATCGCCAAGAGAATCCTACACCTCCGTAAAGTAGGAACGGAGTATCTTTAAAATTCTTACTTATAGAGGCATCTATTTGCATAGTGTCGTTTAGCAGGTGGGCAGCACCCAGCCTGAAAATAGCATCGGCATAGTAGTCGCTGTCGTATCCCTGAAATTCTCCAAAAGCTGACCATTTGTCATTAAAGCCGTGTGTAAGGGTAGATATCCAGCCATAGCTTGGGTATTCTGTAGTGATTTTATCGGCAATAATGTTGTTAACCCAAACCCATTTTCCAAAGTGATGATGGGTTATGGCCATAAGTTTAGGGCTAACCTCGTCCTGAGGGAAGGTGTAAACGCTTTTACCGCCTACAAGGTTAACACCTCCGTAAACCGCCACGGCAGGGATAAGGTTTCTCCATCTGAATTTATGGTTGGCTTTCCAGCTGTATAAGTTTGGTTCGGGGTTGTAGTTTTTGTCAGGGTCGTAAATAAGGTATTTTGCTCCTACTGTAAACTGCCTGAAGTCGTTACGGGTATAGGTTTGCAGTGCATTGTCATACCAGTCAAACTGATACTGTGCATCAAGTACGAACTCCAGTTCTTCTAAAAAAGCACCATAACGTATTTGCAGATCAAGACCGGTACCTTTTGCATCGTAGTTTAAAATATCATGATCTTCCCAAATACCGTATATTCCTGTTTCTACCTGAAAGATAGTTTTACCCACAGCAAAGCCCGACATTGACTCTCCAGGTCGGTTTGAGTTAATCTGATCAGTATATTGTGCATGAAGACATGCAGAGGTTAAAAGTAAGGTAAGCGGAAAAATTTTTTTAATGAAATTCATGGTTTGGCTCGTTTATTGAACGTAATGTATTACACTTTTTCAAATGTAGTATATTTTATTATATTTTAGTGTGCCTATTTATTTTTAAGGAAGAGATTCCGTAAATTTGAGAAAATTAAAATGACAATGGTTACTGCAAGTTTCACCGGTTTTATAAGAACAATATTAATTATAATTGCTGTTTATTACCTTTTTAGGTTTTTAATGAGGCTGTTTGCTCCAATGCTAATACAGCAAATGGTAAAGAAAGCTGAACAGAATTTCAATAATATGAATCAGCAATATAATCAGCAGGCGCAACAACAGCAATATCAGTCGCAAAGCCGGCAGCAAAGCACTAAACAGATGCCTGAAGAAAAGAGAAAAGTAGGCGAGTATATTGATTTTGAAGAACTTGATTAAATGATACGGTAATCCTTCCCTGCGGAAGGATTTTTTATTTCCGGCCTTTTTATTAATTGAATACTTATAACTGTATTTTTAGCGAAAATAAGTATCTTCACGGCGTTTAATAATTCCTTAACGGGAAATAAAAATCAATAAAAAGGCATATGAAAAATATAAGTAAGTATTATCCGCACCTGCTTGCTGTTATAGGGTTTGTTCTTGTTTCTCTAATTTATTTTTATCCGGTACTACAGGGGAAAAAAATATACCAGTCGGATATTGCCCAATATACCGGTATGGCAAAAGAGCAAAACGATTTCAGGAAGGAAACAGGTGATGAGCCTTACTGGACAAACAGTGCCTTTGGCGGGATGCCTACTTACCAAATGGGTGCAAACTATCCGCATAACTACATTAAAAAGATAGACAGCGTTTTACGCTTTTTACCACGACCTGCAGATTATCTATTCCTTTATTTTATAGGTTTTTATATACTCATGATGGTCTTGAGGGTAAGTCCGTTAAAAGCATTTTTCGGGGCACTTGCCTTTGGTCTCTCCACCTATCTCATTATCATACTTGGGGTAGGGCACAACGCTAAAGCCCATGCTATTGCCTATATGCCTATGGTTGTAGCAGGATTGATACTGGTGTTCCAAAAACGATATATTGTGGGAGGGCTGCTTACCATGATGGCAGCAGCACTGGAGATTAATGCCAACCACTTCCAAATGACCTACTATCTGTTACTATTGTTACTGGTACTGGCTATTTTCTTTATTATAGAAATTGTAAAAAGTAAAGACTTTAAACATCTTGGTAAAGCAATAGGAGTGTTTGCTGTAGCGGGTATATTGGCACTGGGTGCAAATGCTACTAACTTAATGGCTACTTCTGAATTTACCAATTTTAGTATAAGGGGTAAAAGCGAACTTACTTTTAATCCTGACGGTAGTGAGAACACAACGACATCGTCAATGGATTACAGTTATATAACCGAATATAGTTATGGTATTGCTGAGAGTTTTGACCTTATAGCACCAAGACTTTTTGGTGGTGGTGCAAGGGAAGATGTAGGAGAGGATTCTCATTTGTATAACTTTATACTTGGGCTTGGCGCATCTAATGCTGAAGCTAGAGAATTTGCGGCAAATTCGCCTACTTATTGGGGAGATCAGCCTATTGTGGAAGCTCCGGCTTATATAGGTGCTGTTATCTTCTTCCTGGCCATATTAGGACTGTTTATAGACAAACGAAAAATAAAATATGCCTTTTTGACAGGTGCGATTCTGTCATTATTACTGTCGTGGGGTAAAAACTTCCCGGCACTTACAAACTTCTTTATAGATAATGTTCCGTTATACGACAAGTTTAGGGCGGTATCATCCATACAGGTAATACTGGAACTGTGTTTCCCGGTACTGGCGATAATGGGGCTACAGTCTTTCTTTAAATCAGAAAAACAGGAACAGCTTAAATCACTTTATATTTCTGGTGGAGCTGCGCTGGGGGTAATAGTACTTTTATTCCTGTTTAAAGGTTCTTTTGACTTTACAGGCGGAAGTGACGACCAGATTAGACAAATGTACGGGCAAATGGGACCTGATTTTGTAAAAGCCCTTATTGAACAACGTAAGGAGATGTATACCTCTGATTTATTACGTTCGGGTATACTGATATTGCTTTCTGCCGGTGCACTTTGGATGTTTGTAAACAAAAAGCTGTCGGACTTTGTGACGGTGCTTGTAGTGTGCGGACTTATGGTGTTCGATCTTTTCTTTATAGATAAGAACTATGTAAATAAGGATAATTTTAAAAGCGCAAGTCAAATTGATAGACCTTTCCAGGCAAGTCCTGCCGATGAGTTTATAATGAAAGATACTTCCAGCTACAGGGTTTATGAACCATACGGAAGGTTACAGGCAAGAACGTCTTATTTCCATGAGTCGGTAGGAGGTTACAGTGCTGTTAGACCACAGCGTACCGACCAACTGTTTACTTACAATGTTGAGAATAATATGGGAGTACTGTTTAAGTCGGTAAACCCGGAAACAATGACGTTTAAACAGTCGTTACCGGTACTAAACATGCTTAACGTGAAGTATGTTTTACTACAGTCTAACGATAATCAGGATATACCTGTTGAGAACCCATTTGCTAACGGAAGCGGATGGTTTGTAAGCAAGGTTAAGAAAGTGAATTCGGCAGATGAGGAAATAAAGGCTCTTGATAGTCTTGATACTAAAAATGTGGCCGTAGTTAATGTGGCTAAATTCCCTGAGGCGGTTTCTAAAGTTACTTTTGCTACAGATAGTCTTGCCGGTATTACACTGATTAAAAGAGAGCCTAATTATATTAAGTATAAAACCAATAACACTAACGACGGACTTGCAATATTCTCTGAAATATATTACCCTCAAGGATGGGTAGCTACTATTGACGGTAAAGAACAGCCGCATTTCCAGGCAGACTATGTTTTAAGGGCTATGCAAATACCGGCAGGTAAGCATACTGTTGAATTTAAGTTTGAGCCACAGGTAGTTAAAGAAGGTAGTACTATTACACTTATCAGTTTTATTCTGATGTTGGTGTTACTGGCAGCAGGAATATACTTTGGTACTAAAAAGAAAAGCGAAGCAGCAGAATAATATATAAGGTTTAGGAGTTATGAAGAAGGTACTTATAATAACGTATTACTGGCCTCCTGCGGGTGGACCGGGTGTACAGCGTTGGTTAAAATTTGTAAAGTACCTGCCAGAGTATGGTATTGAACCCGTAGTGTATGTACCTAAAAACCCTACCTATCCTTTAATAGACGAGGAGTTACAAAAGGATGTGAGTTACAATACCACAATCCTTAAAAATAATATTATTGAGCCTTACGGTTGGGCCTCGGTATTTTCAAAAAAGAATACAAAGAAAATAAGTTCGGGGATTATACCTGATAAGAAAAAGCAGTCGGCACTCCAAAAGCTGATGCTGTGGGTTAGGGGTAATATGTTTATTCCGGATGCAAGAGTACTTTGGGTAAGGCCTTCGGTAAGCTATTTGACCAACTATTTACAGGGCAGTGGTATTGATACGATTATTACTACCGGACCTCCGCATAGCTTGCATTTAATAGGGATGGAGCTTCAAAAAAGATTCGGGGTTAAATGGATTGCTGATTTTCGTGATCCGTGGACAACCATTGGCTACCATAAAGAGTTAAGGTTAAGTGAATCGTCTCAGCAAAGGCATAAAAAAATGGAGCGCGATGTACTTAATACTGCCAATAGTATTATTGTAACCAGTCCTACTACTAAAGCCGAGTTTGAACAGTTAACTAATAAGCCTGTTACAGTAATCACTAACGGTTATGATGTGGAACAGGTGGCTAAAGAACCGCTTGATGAGAAATTCACGTTAGCACATATAGGTTCGTTTCTGTCAGAACGTAACCCGAAGATACTTTGGGAGTCACTATCCGAACTTATTAATGAGGATGCTGAATTTAAAGATAAATTCGAACTGAAACTTATAGGGGCTGTTAGTCAGGAAGTACTCGCTTCCATAGAACAGCACGGACTTAACGATTACGTTAATAATGTGGGTTATGTGTCGCATAGCGAAGCGGTAAAGCAACAACGTAAGTCGCAGGTATTGGTGCTGGTGGAGATTGATTCTCCGGATACACGATGTATTATACCGGGCAAGCTGTTTGAATACATGGCGTCTGAAAGGCCTGTTATAGGTATAGGGCCACAAGGGGCTGATTTTGCCAATATTATTAAAACGACTAATACAGGTGTGTTTGTTGAGTATACAGAAAAAGAAAAGCTTAAGGATACCCTTAAATCTTATTTTGAACAGTTTATGGGTGAAGGATTAAAAGCGCATGCTATAGGGTTGCGGCAATATTCGCGTAGGAATTTAACAAAACAGTTAGCAAGTTTGTTAAAACAAAGTTAAAAAATGTTATGGTTGTTTTTTTAACTGATATAAAATTCTAACCTTTAGGCTAGGCTGTTAAAAAAGAAAATCCCGCTATTCTGAGAGAATAACGGGACTTAACAAACCAACCAACCAATTATTAACAAACCTCAAAATTATAAAATCCTGAGATTTAATTAAATAATTACAATTATCGTGCCAGAAATCAACCATGAGTTAATTTAGTTGACCCGAATTGTAATACAAAGTTAACGAATAATTAATTAATAAATTATCATTTGTCTTTTAAATATTTTGTTTTAATTGAATTTTTTTTATAAGAGGCAGTTAAAAAACATTGAAAACCCCAGCTATAGCTGGGGTTTTGCTTTATTCTTAAAATGTGCTTAAAATCATTAGGTTACAAAAAAAATTCTCCGAAATGCCATAATATCCCTGACGGATCGTGTACAAAACATTCTTTACCCCATTCCATATTACGTACAGGTACCAGCCTAACGCCTTTATATTTTGCTGTAAGGTTTAGTTCGTTTAAGTTTGTCCAAAAAACATCAACGTTTTCCACTTCCATAAAAAGCATGGTATTATCTACCCAGTCTTTTACGTAGGCTTTCTGTAAATAGAATGCGATTCCGTTATCGGTTTTAAAAACCGAAAGATCGGGAGAGAGTTCGGTTTCCTCAAAACCAAGGTCACGGTAAAACATTCGTGAAACCTCAAAGTCTTTTGCTCCTATAAACGGACGTATCGATTTAGCGTTATGATTCATGGTTTAAGGGTTTGTATGGTTTAAAGATATAAAATAAGGATAGCTGTTTTACATTAGCTGTTCTCCATGTACAGGAATACCAAAAACAATATAATAAACAGCACGAATATCACTATTGCAATTAGTGTGGGCGGGGTTTCTTTTACTTCCTGTGGTTGCTGTTGAATGGAAGGATTATTGGTGGCTGTAATACTGTCGTTAATCTTATTTAGTAAGTTAATACGGTTAACCATCCTTACGTTACCGTCGGCGAGTTTTAGGAGCCTGTCATGAAACTCATGTTTAAGGTTTTCGTCTATAAATATGGCGCAGGTAAGTGCTTCGTCAATAATCAGGTGGTTAATGCTTAAATCCTGTTTGCGTATCAGGAAACTAATGTTCTCCTCACTTAGCAACCTGTCAATAGCATTGTACAGTACATTTTTATTAACGTGTCCGCCGGCACTCAATACGGCATCTTTAATACGTTTTATCTGTACCAGATATTTTATGGGACTGGGTTTGCCCGGTTCGCTATATTGTGGTTTGTTCCCTTTTTTAAAACCCTTAAAGTAATCGTACTCCATACGGGTTTCCTCGTCACTTAATATGATATAGGATTCCAGTATGGCTTTAAAGTTTTCCTCACTCTGTTTATCACCATTATTTTTATCGGGGTGGTATTTTACCGCCATTACTCTATAAGCCTTTTTTATTTCGGCCTGAGTACAGGTTTGGGAAACACCCAGTATTTCATAATGGTTTTTCATTTAGTAATCGTTGTGATTGTAAAAATAGGAAATTTTGGACTCTAGTTTAAATTTGTATTAAATGCTGTCATTGCGATGAGACACTGCTGAGCAATCTTTTAGTATGTAGAAATCTCAACTTACTAAAGATTTTTCGACTCCACTTCTTTACGCTCAAAATGACAAAGTATAACAGGGAACCTGAAACTTCAAACCTGAAACCAATTACAACTTCTCTCCTAAATATTCACCAGTAACCGACTTAGGGTTTTTGGCAATTTCCTCTGGTGTACCAAAGGCAACTAAATGTCCGCCATTCTCACCACCTTCGGGACCTATGTCTATAATATAGTCGGCACACTTAATAAGGTCAAGGTTATGCTCAATAACGATAATCGAATGTCCTTTATCGATAAGAGCATCAAACGATGCCATTAGTTTTTGTATGTCGTGAAAATGAAGCCCTGTGGTAGGTTCGTCAAACACAAATAAGGCTTTATCTTTCGTATTACCCTTAACTAGGAACGATGCCAGTTTTATACGCTGTGCCTCACCACCCGAAAGGGTAGAGGACGACTGACCCAATTGTACATACCCTAAACCAACATCCTGTAGCGGTTGTAGTTTTTGGGTAATTTTGGTTTGTTTGTGCTTATCAAAAAACTGAAGGGCATCATCTATGGTCATGGTAAGTATATCATCGATATTCTTGCCTTCAAAAGCCACTTCCAGTACCTCTTTCTTAAAGCGCTTACCGTTACAGGTTTCACACTCCAGGTGAACATCGGCCATGAACTGCATTTCTATAGTAACTTCGCCTTCTCCTTTACAGGTTTCACAGCGTCCGCCATCTACATTGAACGAGAAATGTTTTGCCTGATAACCTCGCAGTTTGGAAAGCTTTTGTTTAGAGTACAGATCCCTTATATCATCATAAGCCTTAATGTAGGTAACCGGGTTGGAACGTGAACTACGCCCAATAGGGTTTTGGTCTACATACTCAATATGCTTAATGTGTGAGTAGCTGCCTTGCAGTTCGGTAAACTGTCCGGCTTTTTCGCCCACACCTTCCAGTTTCTTTTGTATGGCAGGGAATAATATTTTTTTTACCAGTGTACTCTTACCACTACCCGAAACTCCGGTAATAACCGTAAGGCAGTCCAGCGGGAAGGTTACATCTATATTTTTAAGATTGTTTTCGCGTGCACCTACAATATCCACATGGTTTTTAAACTTGCGACGTTTTGCAGGCACTTTGATTTCCATATCGCCGTTAAGATATTTTGCGGTAAGTGATTCTGATTTCAGGATCTCGTCATAAGTACCCTGAGCTACCAGTTGACCACCGTGTGTACCCGCTTCCGGACCTATATCGATAATCATATCGGCAGCTTTCATGATGTCTTCATCGTGCTCTACCACAATAACGGTGTTGCCTAAATCACGAAGCCCGATAAGTACCTTGATAAGCCTTTCGGTATCTTTAGGGTGAAGCCCTATACTTGGCTCATCCAGAATGTACATAGAGCCCACTAGGCTACTGCCCAGTGATGTTGCCAGGTTGATACGTTGTGATTCACCACCCGAAAGGGTTGATGACCTACGGTTTAGCGTAAGGTAATCAAGCCCTACTTCCTGCAGGAAGCTAAGGCGGTTATTGATTTCTACCAACAAGCGTTTAGCTACCTTTTGGTCGTATTCGCTAAGCTGTATGCCTTTAAAAAACTCAATAAGGTTTTTGATAGGCATATCCACAAGGTCTGATATGGTATGGTTGTCAATCTTTACATGGTTGGCTTCCGGTTTAAGACGTTTACCCTTACATGCCGGACACTTGGTTTTACCACGGTAACGCGAAAGCATCACTCGGTTTTGTATTTTGTAGTTTTTCTCTTCAAGTTCGGCAAAAAAGTCGTCTAGTCCTGTAAAGTACTGGTTGCCTTTCCATATAAGTGCCTTATCACTTTCAGACAACTGGAAGTAAGGTTTGTGTACTGGGAAGTTAAACTTGTGACTGTTGTTAACCAACTGGTCACGATACCAACCCATGCTCTCACCACGCCACGGGTAAATGGCATTTTCAAACACCGAAAGGGCTGTGTTTGGAACAACAAGTTCCTCATCTATACCTACTATGCTGCCGTAACCTTCGCACGACGGACAGGCACCATAAGGATTATTAAAGCTGAAAAGATGCACGTTTGGCTCCAGGAAGGTAAGTCCGTCCAATTCAAAATTACTGCTAAAAGCCAGTCGGTTTCCGGTTTTTACATCCTGCAGGTACGTTTCGCCCTTACCTTCGTAAAAAGCGGTTTGTACGGCATCTGCCAGTCGGTTATAAAACTCCTCTTCATCTTTTACCACAATACGGTCTACAATAAGCATTACCTCTTTATTGGCAAAGTCGGTATTGCCCAGTTCGTCCAGTCGCAGCATTTCGTTATCTACCAGTATACGGGCAAAACCCTGCTGTAGTAAAACGTTTAGTTTTTCTTCAATAGTACGCCCTTTCTCTATGTGTACAGGTGCCAGTAACAACCATCGGCTGCCGTCTTCCTGTTTTTTAACCTCTTCAACCACATCGGTTACTGTATGCTTTTTAACCTCACGCCCTGAAACAGGGGAGTAGGTACGGCCTACACGGGCAAAAAGCAGTTTTAGGTAATCGTAAATCTCGGTACTGGTACCTACGGTAGACCTCGCATTGGTAGTGTTTACCTTTTGCTCAATGGCAATAGCGGGGGCTATACCCTTAATGTATTCTACCTTTGGTTTGTCCAGCCTGCCTAAAAACTGACGCGCATATGACGAAAGGCTTTCCACATAACGGCGTTGTCCTTCGGCATAAAGCGTATCAAAAGCAAGGCTTGATTTACCAGAGCCCGAAAGCCCGGTTACCACAACCAGTTTGTTACGCGGAATGGCAACATCAATGTTTTTAAGATTGTGAAGCTGCGCCCCTTTTATAAGGATGTTTTTTTTAGGTTCGAGTGTTGATATATCGGTTTTTATCATAGCAAAAATGGTAATGTGCAAAGATACTGTTTTACACCGAAATTTTTGTTAAAGAGATGAAGGGATAAAGCGTTATATTTGAGGTATAGTTATTATAAAACCAACCACACTTTAATGTCAAAAATAAAATCAGCCTTATTAGGAGTAGCCGTAGGAGATGCCATTGGTGTACCTGTAGAATTTTTAGGACGTGGCGTATTAAGAGATAATCCTGTAACCGATATGAAAGGCTATGGGACACACAACCAGCCACCGGGTACTTTTTCAGACGACAGTTCGCTTACTTTTTGCCTTGCAGAAGCCCTTACAGAAAAGTATGATCTTAACAGCATAGCCGAAAATTTTTTAAAATGGTTGTATGAAGGATACTGGACAGCACACGGAAATGTATTTGATATAGGAATAGCTACCAGGGAGGCTTTGATTCGTTTTAAGAAAGGTTGTGAACCACAACATGCCGGAGGATTTGACGAATACTCAAACGGAAACGGTTCGTTAATGCGTATACTGCCTTTACTTTTTTATATTGAGGATAAGCCTGTAGAAGAGCGTTATCGTATTATTAAAGAAGTATCATCCATAACACACGGTCACGTACGTTCGGTTATAGCCTGTTTTTACTATTTGGAGTTTGCGCGCCATTTAAACCGTACTACCGACCTTACTTATATTTACAGTGTTGTACAAAGGGAGGTTAATGAACTATTGGTGAAAAAAGAGATAAATCCCGCAGAGATAGCTGTTTTTGAAAGGCTTTTAAAGTATGATATATATAGGTTGCAGGAAGATGAAATACAAAGTTCCGGATATGTGCTACATACCCTTGAAGCTTCGATATGGTGTTTAATGACAACAAAGAACTATAAAGATGCTGTGTTGAAAGCTGTAAATTTGGGTAGTGATACCGATACTACCGCTGCAGTTACAGGCGGACTTGCAGGATTGTTGTATGGTGAGGAAACAATACCTTCACACTGGCTTAGCTTACTTGCTAAACGCCTATTTATTGAAGACCTGGCAGAACGTTTAGAAAAGGGTTTACAGATACAAAAATCTCATTTTATAGCAGAGCTTAAGTACCGCACCACAGAAGAAGGAGGAAGGAAAAGCTGTTCTCATAGTGGTTACAGACCTGCATTAAAATTTGCTTTTGATGCTATGATAACTACAGGGGTACAGTATTTTTTAGATAAAGAAAAAGTATGTCCCGGAGAAACAGTAAAAGCTGCCATATATATCATTGCTTTTCCCTATTTTGAAAAGAGACTTGAAGTAGGGATGGAGTTTGATTTTAGTAAAGGTAATATCATTATAGGTACAGGTGTAATAACCGAAATTATAGATAAAAGCCTTGAAAAACCAAAAACGCCTTAAAGCATGCTTTAAGGCGTTTTTGTATTACTCTTGTTTACTTGTTATGCTTCAGGAGTAAGTTGTTCCGGAGTTTGGTTCTCACTGTCGGTATCTTCGTCTTCTTTTTTCTTCTTGCCTGTAATACGTCTGTATATTGCTCCAAAGAATGCGATAAGGCCTATAACGATAAACTTACCAAACTTAGCAATTACTGCAAAGAAACCTACTTTTGCCAGCACCTTACCGGCTACAAGTCCGCCAATAGTCCATGCAGCAACCTCGTCTACAGATGGGTCGAAATCTTTATATTTGAATCCGTCATTAAACTCTACTATGTTTAATACCTGCGGGATGTCTTTTTGAACAGTAGCTAAATCTTCCATTGAACCGATAGCGTTTAATACCAGTACACCTTTTCTACCCAGTACCCTTACATTATAGTTTAGGGTATGTATAGAATCAGTTCCAAATTTAATTTCCTTAGCCCAATGTAATATTTTTTTATCGTTATCATAATAAGGAGGTGCTGCCCATCCTATAAGTTCAAGAGGAGCATAACCCATTTGTACTCTGTTTTTACTGTCTTCAAGGGTTCCTTCTTTCATTTCTTTTAACAGGTCGTCATAGTCAATATCATCGGCGTCATCATCTTTTACATATCCAATTTCATTATACTCAATATTAAAAACATATCCATGCTCGCTTAGAACGCCATCTTTTTCAGGCATAATAAGTCCCATGGTGATATCTTCTTCATCAGGATTTCCCCATAAGTCTACCAGTACATGTTTGGATTGTTCTGCATCCAGATACTTAAAGCCTTGCGGTACATTAATGGCGCCAACTCCGTTTTTAAGTTCAATTTTACCGTGCTGATAGGTGAATGAATTTTCAATAGAGTCATAAACAGCCTGTAATTCGGCATCGGTTAGCTCTAGCTCCTCCTGTGCATAAACAGCAGCAGATAACATAGTGACCATAAGGACACTCATAAATTTTTTGATCATTTTTTTGTAATTGGTTTGTTTGAGCAGCTAATATACCTATTAAGTTTTTTTTAACAAATATTAATATGCCTTGAGGTTTTCTTTTTAATTAGTTTTGAATCATCTAATCTTTTTTATGAGGATTTATTAATAATTATGCTTTTAACCGATAAAAAATACCTGCTTGAAAAGTTTCCGGGGAAAGGAGGGTGGACTTATGCTGTACTATCGGAAATAAAACCTAACGGCGATATGCCCTTTGGCCTGGTTAAGGTAAAGGGCAGTATTGACGGGTATGAGATAAATAGTTATCACCTTATGCCTATGGGTAATGGTAATCTGTTTTTGCCTGTTAAAGCCGAAATACGTAAAAAGATAAAAAAGCAGGCTGGCGATTATGTACATATTACATTATACAGGGATGAAAGTGAGTTTGAAATACCGAAAGAAATTTTACAATGCCTTAAACTTGAGCCCAAGGCAGAAGGAAAAATCATGAAATACAAAAAAGAGGAGCAAAAAAAATTTATAGACTGGATTTATGCTGCCCAAAAAGAGGAAACAAAAGCCGACCGCATTGCGAAAATGCTGCAAATGCTGGATAAAGGCGAAATGTTATAAATTTCATAAAAGTTTGAAATTTCCTTTAGCATTATGACTTTTTTCAAGAATATTGCCCGTATTATTGCGTTTCAAATGTTAAAATTTAAGTTTTTTTTTGCATGTTAAACTTAAATTCCTTTATATTTGGGATATAATTAATTCAAAATTAACATTGCCTATAGAAAAAATTACTTTTTAGAAAAGAAACCCAGTTTCTGATTATTTATTGAGAACCCAAATTCAAAAACTAAAAAGTATTGCTATGGCTAATGTTGTAATCCCAGATGCCGTATTGGTTAAGAACTATATGTGCGGCGACGAAAATGCTCTTGCCTGTTTAATTAACAGACACCAATCAAAAATTTACGGTTTTATCTACTCTAAAGTAACTGACAGGGATATTGCAGACGATATCTTTCAGGATACTTTTATCAAGGTAATCAAAACCCTTAAGTCTAACGCTTATAACGAAGAGGGTAAGTTTCTTCCGTGGGTAATGCGTATTTCGCACAACCTTATTGTGGATCACTTCAGGAGAAACAAAAAGATGCCTATGCACCGTGAAACCGAAGAGTTCTCTATTTTCTCTATTATGACAGATGATAGTCCTAATATTGAAAGTATGCTAATCACTAATCAGGTTGAAAGTGATTTGAAAAAAATGATTGAAGAGCTTCCTGGCGATCAGAAAGAGGTACTTCAAATGAGGATATACCAAGATCTTAGCTTTAAGGAAATAGCTGATTTGACTGACGTAAGCATTAATACTGCGTTAGGCAGAATGAGGTATGCACTTATGAATTTGAGAAAACTGATAGAAAAAAATAAAATAATTTTGACAAATTAAACAATATCGTGGCTTCGTTTTGCGTTGTATAGAAAATTAAGTACAAAATACATGGCAAAACTTTACTCTAAAAAGAAACAAGAAGCTCCGGAAATGTTACCAAAAAAAGAAACAATAGCGTTTTTGCTTAACTATTCAAAAGCATTAAAAATAGTTAAGACCTCAGGTAATCTTACTTTTGAGAGCATCGCTAATTAATAAAAAGAAGTCCCGTTTTTTAACGGGACTTCTTTTTATTATATTCATCTATTACTGTTTTCCGCCCAATGGTGCGGGTAATAATATCTTTTTCTAAATTCCAGCCACGGGCAGGAGAGTATTCTCTTCCGTACCATATTATCTGTAGGTGAAGGTCGTTCCATAATTCTTCAGGGAACAGTCTCTTTGCATCTCTTTCTGTTTGCTCTACGCTTTTTCCGTTACTAAATCCCCATCGGTACATTAACCTGTGTATGTGTGTGTCTACAGGGAATGCCGGTATACCAAATGCCTGAGACATAACCACACTGGCTGTTTTATGACCTACGGCAGGCAGTTCTTCAAGATCAGGGAAATTTGCCGGAACCTCGCCGTTATGTTTAGCTATCAGTATTTCCGATAGTCCGTGTATACCTTTTGCCTTCATTGGCGAAAGTCCTACCGGTTTTATTATTTCCCTTATTTCCTCAACGGTGAGTTTGACCATGTCATAAGGGTTATCGGCACGCTCAAAAAGCAGGGGAGTTATTTGGTTTACTCTCACATCGGTACTTTGTGCCGACATCAATACGGCAATAAGCAGGGTATAAGGGTCTTTATGGTCTAGCGGGATAGGTATGGTTGGATATATTTCCTTAAGGGTATCTATAGTGAACTGAACCTTTTCTGCTTTGGTCATTTTTATGTATTTTTATGAAAAACAAATATACACTTATGATTACATTAAAAAAAGGAGATAAGGCACCTGACTTCTCGGGAGTTGACCAGGACGGAAACAAACATTCATTAGCCGATTATAAAGGCAAAAAGCTGGTTGTTTTCTTCTACCCGAAGGCCAATACGCCGGGATGTACTGCCGAAGCCTGTGACTTAAGGGATAATTTTGAACGTTTTAAAGCCAATAACTACGAACTTTTAGGGGTGAGTGCCGATTCGCAAAAGGCTCAGGGTAAGTTTAAGGATAAGTATGAGTTTCCTTTCCCGCTAATTGCCGATGAAGATAAAGCAGTAATTAATGCCTTTGGGGTATGGGGTCCTAAAAAGTTTATGGGGCGTGAGTACGACGGTATACATCGCACCACATTTGTAATAGATGAAAACGGTATTATTGATGAGGTTATAGAAAAAGTAAAAACTAAGGCTCATGCCGAACAGATATTGAAATAAAAAAAGCAGCCTATTGGCTGCTTTTTTTATTATTCTATTTTCTTTGCTTCATAATCTATGCCCTGCTCGGGTTGTTGTACCCTGTATTTTGTAACTTTCCCTTCGCTGTTAAAAGTAAACTCGAAACTTACCTCAGGACTGAAACCGTCAACAATAAATTTTGTTTGGGATACCGGTATGAGTTCAAGCTTTTCTTCCTGACCTACGGGAACATAAATTTTACCGTCCTCATAAATAATCTCTTTTGTTTTACCGGTTTCGGTTACATATTTTCCTTCACATTGCTGTAGTATATTATTATCTATTTTAACCTGTTTTTCAGGTTCCTGATTGTAAAGTATACGCCTAATGTTTTTTACTGGTATTTCTGTTGTGGATAAGGCATTGTTTTGAAGTACAATAATGGTTTTGTCATTATCTAAATGTCTTTCAATATAGGTTATATAACCTCCCCAGCTACCGCTGTGTAAAGCTATCTTGCCATAATCGGGAGAATTGGTAAGCATCCATCCAAACCCATAATCTGTACTTCTTTGTCCTGACATTTCATAAGAGGAAAATATCATTTTCCTGTCATTGTCATTAATAATTTCATTACCATATAATGCCCTGTCCCATTTTAGTAAATCTTCAAGGTTGGAGTTTACCATTCCGTCACCCACTATACCATCCAGATAAACCACATAAAAATCAGATCCAAACTCATCAGGGGTTACCTTTTTGTTTAATTCACGCGAGAAAAGATAACCCAATGCATAGTTGTTTTTAATTTCCGGCTTAAACCATCTTCTGTAAATAAAAGTATTATTCATTTTTAATGGTTTAAATATGGTTTTATTAAGGTACTCTCCATACGATTGTTTACTCACTCTTTCAATTATAGTAGCTAAAAGTAAGTATCCTGTATTGCTGTATTCCCATTTTTCGTTAGGAGAGAAGAGTGGTGCAGGCTTCTGTTTTTCAAATGCTTTTATAACATCACTATTGGTTGCTATTTTACTTTTGTCCCATTCTTTTGCCAGTAAATCCATATAGTCGGGTATTCCTCCTGTATGGGTCAAAAGGTTTTTTATTGTTACATTGCCGTAAAACGAAAGCTCGGGAATGTATTTGCTTATTTTGTCGTCATAAGATAGTTTACCTTTTTTTTGTAACTGCACAATTCCCATGGCAGTAAATTGTTTTGAAACAGAGGCAAGCTCAAAACAGGTTTGTGTATTTAGTTTTTGCTGTGTTTTTTCGTTAGCCAGCCCATAACTTTTTTCAAAAACTACCTGTCCCTTTTCTGCTACCAGTATATTTCCGTTAAAAGCATTTTTTTGGTAGAGTTCATTAATGTAATTGTCTATTAATTCTGCCTTTTGAGCCAAAACTTTAAAGGAGCATGTGAAAAGCAAAAGAAGCATTATATTTTTTTTCATACTAGTTGGATTGGTTTAATACATAAACGGAAAGGTTGAGTTATAATTATAAATACAACTTAATAAAAAAGGAGCCTATAGGCTCCTTTTTTACTGAACTTTTACTTTAAAGCTAAGCATTCCGTATATGCCTGAGTATATTGTTAATTCTCTTATTCTTTTGTCTTTAATAATATAGTCGAAATTTAAAATACCATCAGAATATTTTACCTGATCGCTACTGTATTTGATACGATTTTCTTCGGGTTTAAAATTTGTATCTATAATTATTTGGTTCTGTAGGGTGTAGTCATCACTCACCTGTATTTTGAAGTGAATTGTATCGCCTACTTTGGCGTCAATTATTCCTGATTCCGGGCTTATAAGGGTAAAGTATGGTATTGCTGAAGATGAATATAGAGGTAGGTTTTTATATTCCTCTTTAGCATTAATGTATGTTGTGTGCCTTATCCATTCGGGATCTGAAGGGAAATGGTTTAGCAGCATTCTTTCATAAGGTGTACACCAATAAGAGTAATTGCGTTCTTTTATAAATCCTGTCGGTTTCATGTTTTTATCTCTTGGACAGTGACCTGCTCCCCATGTAACATCAAAATAATAGTATTGGTTATCTATTATAACAACATTCCAGGCATGGTCTATTTTTCCCAGTATTCCTATCTCTCTTTGAGATTGTTTTGTATACCCATTTACTATTGAACTTTGTATGCCTGCTAACGAACACATTTTTTTAAATAAAAAGGAATAGCCAAAACAAACTGCTTTCTGTTTATTTATTATGTTTTTTAGAAACTTATCTTCCCATTTGGCATATTGGGTTCCGTAATCTTTTCCTTGTTTATGTTTGGAGTATTCAACTTTGGTGTCACCGTTATTAAAGGCTTTGTAATCGTATTCAATATTTTCGGTTATCCACATAAATATAGCCCGTACTTTTTCGAGATCTGTAGTGCAGTGCTTGGTTAAGTCATTAACTAATAACGGAATATCGTTTTTGTATTCAGTGTGAATAGCTGTACTATCAATAGTATAATACGGATTATCTGTATTTTGTTGGCAATACCCGTTTAGGGAGTAAAATAGTATGATTATACTAAGCAGAAATTTTTTCATTATGACTTAAGGTGCTTAAGCGTAAATATAAATAAAAAAGCAGCTATATAATAGCTGCTTTTTTATTTATTGTACCGTTTTATTTAGTTCTGTTCTGCTACCAGTTTTTTCGGATCATAACCAAACAGTTGGTTTTTCTTTATGATTTCGGCAACCCCCGGAGGAAGCATATCTTCCCATCCAGACTGTCCTTTGCTAATCATTTTAAGCACCTCTCTTGAGAAAATGTCAAGATAACTGGCATCAATATCAGCAATATCAATCACTTTACCGTTAAATTTAAAGAACTTGTACAGTTCTTTCATACGAGGGTGAACCATTAGGTTTTCTGAAGTGATTATTTCGCCTTCCTCATCTTTCATAGGGTATAGGAATACCTTAAGGTCACGGTAAAACAGTTTACCAAAAGCCTCCAGTATACCACCACTTAGGTGACGGTAATATTTTTCGTCAAATATATCTACAAGGTTGTTAACGCCCATGGCAAGCCCCATACGAGCTTTGGTATAGCTTGAGAAGTATTCAACAACTTTGTAGTATTCCTGGAAGTTTGATATCATTACGGTTTGGCCTAATGAACAAAGTAGTTCGGCTCTGTCCATAAAGTCACGCTCGTCAATTTCTCCTTCAGATCTAAGGTTAGAAAGTGTAATTTCAAAAACAACAAGGGCTTTATCTTTCTCCACTTTGTTTTCTTCAATAAACATTTTGTATGATTGCTCATACATATCCATGTTCACCTTAGTTACCGGACGGAAACTACCTCTTAGTGCAAGAATATTTTTCTTGTATAATATAGCTGCCGGAAGTATGTTGTGACCGTCAGGGCCAAACATTACCGCATCGGTCATACCATTCTTAACAAGCTGTAAGCTCATTAAGCGGTTATCTACAGTAGCAAATCGCGGACCCGAGAAATTGATGGTGTCAATCTCTAACTGATCTTTATCAAGGTGATCATAAAGGTAGCGTAATAGCTTTTTAGGATCGTTGTATTTGTAGTAAGCTCCATAAATAAGGTTAACCCCCAGTATACCCAGTGTTTCCTGTTGCAGGCGGGCATCGGTTTCCTTAAAACGGATGTGCAGGGTAATTTCGTTATAGTCCTCTTCCGGTTCAACCTGATATTTAATACCTACCCAGCCGTGACCTTTAAACTGTTTAGCGAAATCAATAGTTGCTACCGTATTGGCATAACTAAAGAAAACTTTATTAGGGTGCTTATCCCTTTTAAGTCGGTTTTCAGTAAGTCTTACCTCGTGTGCCAGCATTTTTTTAAGTCGGCTTTCGGTTACATACCTGCCGTCGTCTTCAGCGCCATAAATGGCATCACTAAAGTCTTTATCGTAAGCAGACATGGCCTTTGCGATAGTTCCTGATGAACCACCTGCCCTGAAAAAATGGCGGACAGTTTCCTGACCGGCACCAATTTCGGCAAAAGTACCGTATATGTTCTCGTTTAGGTTAATCCTTAGAGCCTTGTCCTTTATGGAAGGTACGTGCTCTATAATTTTGTCTCCTTTCAGAGTGATATCAGAATCTTTTAATTTCATGGAAGTGCAATGATATTTGCAAAGTTAGGAAAAACAGGACTTTTAATAAAAGATAAATCCTATTTTTGTAAAAATTTAATGTGTGATTAAAGTATGGTTTTTAGGGACAGGAACATCGCAGGGCATACCGGTTATAGGGTGTACTGATGCTGTTTGCCAAAGTGATGATCCTAAAGATAAGCGTCTGCGGGTATCCGTTTGGATACAGTGGGACGATTTCTCTTTTGTGATTGATTGCGGCCCTGATTTCAGGCAGCAAATGCTTACCTGTGGCTGTAACAGGCTGGACGGTATACTGTTTACACATGAACATGCCGATCATACTGCAGGACTTGACGATATAAGGCCTTTTTTCTTCAGGCAGGGAGATATAGCCATATATGCCCATAATAGGGTACTTAGCGAACTGGAAAAACGGTTTGACTATATTTTTGAAAAGGAAAATAAATACCCCGGAGCACCATCTGTTAAAGAGCATATTGTTGTAAATAATGAACCATTTACTATAGGTAACAAAACCGTTACTCCTGTAAATATAATGCATGGAAACTTGCAGGTTTTTGGTTACCGAATTGATGATTTCGCTTACCTGACAGATGTGAAAACCGTAGAGCCTGCCGAAAAGGAAAAGCTTAAAGGTTTAAAGGTGCTTGTAGTAAATGCACTAAGGGAAACTAAACATCCTACTCATTTTAACCTTGAAGAAGCTTTACAGTTTATCGATGAGATTAAACCCGAAAAAGCTTACTTAACCCACATAAGTCACCTTATGGGACTACATGAGGAAATACAGGCAAAATTGCCTGAAAATGTTTTTTTAGCTTACGATAACTTACAGATAACCATTTAACTATATTATGAAAAAGAACCTTTTTTTATACCTGTTTATTTTTTCGTTACTTATTAATGTGTTTACTTATATGTATTTTACTAATAAGGATAAGTTTCAAACTACAAATATAGAAACTCTTGAAGGGAGAGTACAGGCCTTAAAAGATTCTGTAACCGCAAATGAGGATAATCTTTACAAAGCCAACTACTTTACACTTGATCAAAATGAAGATGCACAATTGTATTTTGGAGATAAGGATTTACAGAAAATTCAAATTGCAATAAGAGATGCTATTTATGCAGGTAATGCAAAAGCCGGAGGAAATCCTCTTGTTAACTATCCGCAAATAGGAAGTCCTTTTTTAGTTAATAATTACAGGATACTTAACAATCGTTGGGTAATAATTGATTTTAGTAACGGGACTCTACACGGTGAATCTATAATTAAATATTTTGTTGAGGAAGACGGTAGTATAACATTTGAACCGGCCGAAACACTTTTACATGCGAATAATTAAATTTTTCGTATTTTAGAGTTATCAAATAAAAACGAATGAAAAAGTTATTGCCACTGCTGCTGGCGGGGATGAGTTTAATTTCCTGTGAGCAAATGATGAAAGATCGTGGTGAGGAACCTGAGGCTGAGCCTGTAAAAAAGGTGGTTATTGGTAACGATAAAGATGCTAAAGGTTGTGTTACTTCTGCCGGATACCGGTGGTCGTTATTAAGAAAAGAGTGTATAAGGGTTTATGATGTAGGGTACAGGCTTAATCCTGTAAAGGAACTGAAAGACACAGGAACCGCATACAGTGCTTTTGTAGTTTTTAACGATGACCAGAGTGTGGTAGAGGTTTTTTTACCCGATTCATCTAAAACATTCCTGCTTTCCAAAACGGAAGAAGGTATTTACAAAGCAGACGACTGGATGCTTGAAGTAAAAAAAGATTATACTTTGTCTAAAGAAGGGAGTCCGTTGTATGCGGGAGCCCTTATTGAGGAAAAAAGAGTAACGGGCGATGATAATGCCCAAAGCTAATACAGTAATACAATAAAAAAGGCGGTTTTTAAACCGCCTTTTTTATTATTGATTAGTCTTGTTTATCCAGCTTAACAGGTCGTAAAAGTTTTGTGGTGTAACACCATGCCCTACAGGATATTCGTGATATTCCACATCCAGTTTCAGGTCTTTTAAAACCTCCGGTGCTTTACGTGCCCAGTCTACAGGGATAACCTGATCTACCACTCCGTGAGAAATAAAGAAGCGTAGCTTAGAAATATCGTTAGTATTAAAACCTTTGTCTATAATATCCATGTTAAGGTAACCACTAAGGGCTACAACACGGTCAATTTTTTCAGGATAGGTTAGTGCTATGGAATAGCTTAGTATAGCGCCCTGGCTAAACCCAAGCAGGGTTACTTTTTGAGCATCAATAGGGTATTGGTCTATAAGTTCATCAATAAACTTAACGATAAGTTCCCTTGATTCTATTGCCTGATTGTCATCGGAAAACTTATTCATATCCGAATCAAAATTAATAGCATACCATGCATTTCCGTAAGGAGGGATGTGGTATGGTGCTCTTGCCGAAATGATATAATACTCGTCGGGAAGCTGCCCTGCAAACGAGAACAGGTCTTCCTCATTACTACCATAACCATGCAGTAACAGTATTAAAGGATTCTTTTCCTGTTTTACTTTAGGTTCCCGTATTAAATAGTATAATGAATTGCTCATTGATTAAATGCTTTTAAATAGTTTTTGGAAAAAAGGGCCCAGTATAGGCATAAGGTTCATTTGTCCCTGTAATGCCCCTATGAAACCAAATATCCATAATATGAAGAAAAAAAGATAAAAAGCAGAGCTTACCATCCAGCTATCAAAAAAGCCTACTGGGTATCCTAATGCAAAAAATGTAAGCATTAAACCCAGAGCCTGCCTAATATGGAATGAGGCAAAAGCATCTTTCTTTTCACTGTTTAGTACCATTGCTATAATTGAGCCAATAATAGTAAGATAACTTACTATGGCATATGTTTTCCCGTTGTTGTTTTCAGGTTGCGTATTCATTTTAATATATTTCTATCGTGCTTTTTGCTTCTATATCTGTTCGTGCATCAAATATTACATCATAGTAAGATGCATCTCCGGCCTTTGTGTTAAGAACCAGTTTTTCACGACCAAACTCAACACCTTTTTTGTCCTTTACGGTAAAAGTAAGTGTGTCGTTAACAGCTTTTTCGGTAATAATATAAATTACCAGTTTATTGTCTTTACTATTGCCTTCATCTTCAATGTAAAACTTACCGGTTTTAATTCCTTCATTAATACGTTTTTCAGATAGGCTGATTTTACATTCTAAAGTCCTGTCAACACCTTCACTAACCCCTTCAATAAATTCGGTAGCAGTTTCCCCAACAGCTTCTCCGCCTTTATTAATCGTTTCTTTAGCCTTTTGACAGGAGCATATTGCTAATGCACAAAAAGCGGTGATTAGAAAATGGACAGGTGACTTCATAATGCTATTCGTTTAAAATTAGTTTTCCGTTGTGGTATACACCATATGCCTTACCTTTTAACTCCTGACCTAAGAAAGCCGAGTTTTTAGATTTTGAAAGAATATCAGCTTTAGTAAAGGTATGTTTTCCTTCGGTAGTAAATAGGGTGAAAGATGCTGTTGCACCTTCTTCCATAGCATGGTCTTCAATTTTGAATACGTTTTTACCGGCAGTGAGTTTTTCAATAATAACATCAACCGCTAGTATATTGGCAAGTGCTCCAAAAGCAGTTTCCAGTCCTATAGTACCATTTTTAGCCATATCAAACTCCATTTTCTTTAGCTCGATGTCAAGCGGATTATGGTCGCTGGTAATCATATCTATAGTTCCGTCAAGTACTCCCTCTATAAGAGCTTTTCTTTCATTTTCAGGTCGTAATGGCGGAGCTACTTTGTAACGGGTGTCAAAGTTAACCAGAGTATCATCGTTAAGTACAAGGTGATGTACGGCAACACTACAGGTTACATTTAATCCTTTTGTTTTAGCCTCTCGTATAAGCTGTACCGATTTTGCTGTAGATACAGTAGGGATATGCATTTTACCACCTGTATATTCTAACAGGTACAGGTTACGTGCTACCTGTAATTCTTCGGCTAGGGCAGGTATACCTTTTAATCCTAAACGGGTACTAACAAAACCTTCGTGTACTACACCTTTACCTTTAATTTTACTGTCCTGACAAAAAGTAATTACCAGTCCGTCAAAATCTTGAGCATACTGTAAAGCAATCTTTAACAGGTTTGCATCCGGCAGGTCTTTATTATAATCGCCAAAAGCAACGGCTCCGGCATTTTGCATATCAAAAAGTTCGGCTATATCAAGTCCTTCGCTGTTTTTCGTAAGCGCACCTATAGGGTGTAATGATGTAGCGGCATTGTGCCCTTTGCTTAATAAAAAGCTTATATCTGCCTGAGTATCGGCAATAGGGTTTGCGTTAGGCTGTAGGGCTATGTTTGTAAAACCACTACGGGCAGCTACGCTAAGTCCGTTTTTAATAGTTTCCCTATCCTCATAACCAGGTTCGCCAAGGCTTACAGAACTGTCAAACCATCCGCGTGAAACGTGAAGGTTATCCAGCTGTATAACTTCAAAATTTGCTTCTTCGGCAATATCTTTAGCTATTTTAGTTATTACACCATTTTCTACTTTAATATCAACAGCCTGATTGTTGAATTTGCTGTTTTTATCAATAATGGTAGCGTTTTTAAAGATCAGGTTCATTTTACAAATTTTTGGATAAAGAGTTCAAGTAACAGGAATACCAGCGCGCCAATAATAAACCATTTCCATAATTCGCTGGCAGTCCTTAGTGATTTAATATCGTTGTATACGGTTGAAACAGAATCTGTTTTAGTATAGTCTTTTACAATGTTGCTGTTTTGAAGGCCAAGGTCACTTTCTGTTCTTGGGTAGTTAAAACTGATGTTTTTTAATACATTTTCATTTTTTACCACGCTATAGTTACCTGCAGTTTCGGGATAATCGCCAAACGACAGTTTTAACTTATTGTTTAGTATTTGCTGCATTGGGATAAAATCGCTTATATCGTTCTTTACGGTTACCACTTCATCTTTAGACAGCAGAGCATCAATAATAAGGTTTTGGTTTTCTCCTATCTTATATGCAAAAACTCCGGTTTTGTTATTGTTTTGAGCCATGTTATAAAAGGTAGGCACAATAAGCGGGGAGTTTTGGAAATTAGTGTTTTGTTTATTGATAGGTGCAGAGAACAGGTATACATTACCCAGCCTGTTAGTTAACGATGCCAGGAACGGAGTCTGGTCTGCATACGATAGTACCGGTAGTGCAGTTCCTTTAATGGTAAATGAGTTATTTACCTTAGGGTACTGGAAGTTTTTAATTTGCCTTTCGAATACGGTTTGGTATAACGGATGGCTAAATGATATTTTAGTTATTTGCCTTTCGTTATTGTTAAGGGTAAGAAGGGATGTATTACCAAAAGCAGCCATAAGGCTGTTAAGGTTTTGCACAGATGCTTCTGCCGAAGGGATTACAATAATATTACCACCTTTTTCGTAAAGCGATTTTAATGTTGTGATAAGTGCCTGCGGAATCTCAGTAAGCTCATTAAGTATAATGGCATCCTGTTTTTCAAGGCTATTGTAGTCTACACTGCCGGGTTGTACCGAATTGAATACAAAATCATCGTCAGTATAAATGCGTGAAAGGAATTTGTTTTTCGCTTCATCACCAATAGCCAGTACATTTGATTTTTCGGGTTTTGAGATACTGAAATAGTACTCATTATCATAAGCCAGACTGTTATCTGAAACCGATACATAGCCGTGAAAATCTTTTTTAGGGATGGTAAAGTTTAGTGTTTTTGATGGCTGATCAAAAGTAACCAGCGTTTTGGCTGTAAGTTCTTTACCATTGTATAGCGCTACCGATGTATCATCGTTAACTGTTCCGTTTGCTTTTAAGTCTACCGCAATTTCGTAGAAGTTTTCCAGAGTTTGGTAAATGTATACACTATCTACTGCTACGTTGTTTTTGTTTTGGGCTTCAGGTACTATAAAGTAAACAGGAGATTTTGGGTCAAGTTTACTTATGCTCTGGCTTTCCAAATTAACAGCATCAGTAATAACCACTATATCTTTACCCGTATTAGGCTTTTTTGTCTCGGCTTTTGTAATCAGGAAATCAGGATTAAAAGGTACCGAACCGTAATTAATATTCTGTAACTCTTTTTGTATGGATTTTACATCGGTATCCCAGTATGCATTAGTTGGCGTTATAAGCGAAAACTGCTGATCTTCGGGTGTGTTTTCCAGTATGTCCTGTACGGCTCTTTTAAGCAGTTCGCCTTTACTGCCTTTTGCCTGCATGGAAAAAGAATTGTCCAGTAGGATAACCATTTCGTTACTCTTGTTGTTATCGTCGCTGGCTTTGAAAAACGGCTGTGCAAAAGCAAGGATAAGACAGGTAAGTAATAACAGCCTTGTAAAAAGTAAAAGCCATTTCTTGATTTTAGAACTCTTGCGGGTTTGCATGTTGAGTTCCTTAAGGAAACGTACGTTTGTAAAGTATTCTTTCTGAAAGCGTCGCAGCTGGAACAAGTGTACCAGAACAGGGATTACCAATAGGAATAAGAAGTAAAGGATTTCCGGATGTTTGAACTGCATTTAGTTGAAAGTTTGTCAAAAATACAAATTTTTATTCTAAATGAAAGTGCATAACTACAGTATAAATTTCACATAATATTTAAATACCCTATTTTTGTTATCATTAATTTGCACTCATGAAAATTACCCGATTACTTATTTTGTTAGGATGCATTAGTTTAAATGCACAGGACAATTACAACCTGATTATAGGAACCTATACCAATGCCTGCGAAAGCGAAGGAATTTATGTTTATGATTTTAATACCAAAACAGGCGAAGCTACTTTAAAAAACAGCTCACAAGGAGTTATTAACCCCAGTTATGTAACGGTTTCTGCCGACAATAAATTTTTATACAGCGTTAATGAAAACGGAGAGGAAAGCACAGTAAGTGCCTTTAACTACACGGCTTCGAGTGGGAAGATTGAATTTATTAATAAAAAGGACTCTAAAGGTGCCGACCCATGTTACTTAATTAATGATGATAAGCATGTTATTGTAGCCAATTATACCGGAGGTACCATAGTTGTTTTTGGGAAGGATAAGCATGGCGGACTTACAAAAGCCAAACAGGTAATAAAACATAGTGGTAGCGGTATTAATAAAGATCGACAGGAAGGGCCTCATGTACACATGGTTTACTTTTCTCCTGATAAGAATTATGTTTTTGCTAATGATCTTGGTACAGATAAAATATCTGTTTATAAATATAATAAAAATGCTACAGATGGCAGTAAAGTACTAACGCTAGCCGATACGGTAGAGGTAAAAAAGGGTAGTGGCCCAAGGCATTTAGTGTTTAGTCCTAACAATGTTTTCTTTTATGTATTGCAGGAACTGGACGGTACTTTAACAGCTTTTAGTTATGTAAAAGGTAAAATAGAGAAGATACAGGAAAGTACAATTGTGACTCCGTTTTTTACAGGGCAAACGGGTGCTGCCGATATTCATATATCACACGACGGTAAGTTTTTATATGCTACAAATAGGGGTGATGCCAATACTATTTCTGTTTTCAGGGTGCATGCAAACGGAAAGATAAATTTAGTACAGCAAGCCATTACCGAAGGAATAGGACCAAGAAATTTTGCCTTTGGCCCTAAAGAGGATTACCTGCTTGTTGCTAACCAAATTAGCAATGATGTAATTATTTTTAAAAGGGATAGAACGACAGGTATGCTAACCGATACGGAAAAATGTATTGAACTTTGCTCACCGGTATGTTTGGTGTTTACAGCAGTGAAATAAGTTATAAGAGATATAAAAAAGAAAGAGGGATTATTTCCCTCTTTTCTTTTTTTGTGACTTTTTCTTTTCGGCAGCTCTGTTACGTGGTTTTGTTTTTCTTGGGTTTCTTTTACCCGGACCACCAAGGTTAACCTTTTTATTTTTATCCTTCTTATCGTGATAGGCGGCTCCGCCCTCCAGTTTAGGTTTCTTTAAAAGGAATTTTATTTTCTTTTTGTCTTTTTCAAATTCAAGTAGTCTTTCTGCTATCTCAATATCTTCCGGCATAGGGATTATTTCAATCTCCTTTTCCATCAGCAACTCGGTTTCAATAAGCAGTTCCTCTTCCTTAGGGCTTATAAAGCTTATGGCTATACCTGTTTTATCGGCACGACCAGTACGCCCTATACGGTGAATGTATTGCTCTTCCACTTCAGGGAATTCCATATTGATAACATGCGTAACATCTGATATGTCCAAACCACGCGCCATTACATCGGTAGTAACTATACCTCTAAGGTTACCCTCCTGGAAAGTAGCCATAGTGTTAAGCCTGTAGTTTTGTGATTTGTTAGAGTGAATAACACCAAACTGCTCAGGGAAAGCTTCTTCAAGCTGCTCCATTAAAATGTCGGCAGTTTTTTTGTTGTTCACAAATACCAGTATGCGGCTCATGCCTTCATCCATTTCCAGTAAACGCTTTAATACGTTCATTTTGGTAAGGAAGTTAGGTACACGGTAACCAAGCTGTTGTATTTTCTCCAGTGGAGTGCCCGATGCTGCCAGCGAAACTTCTTCCGGGAAATCAAAAAATTCATCAAGCATTTCATCCACATCTTCGGTCATAGTAGCCGAGAAAAGTATGTTTTGCCTTTTTTGTTTCATCATTGAAAGAATAGAGGTAACCTGAAAGCGGAATCCAAGGTTCAGTATCTCGTCAAACTCATCGATAACAAGTTTTTGCAGGTTGTCAAAACGAACCACATTATCAAGTGCAAGGTCCATTAACCTACCCGGTGTACCTACTAAAATGTCTACACCCTGATATACTAAATTTTTTTGTGTATTGATATTAGTACCACCATATACGCCCAATGCACGTACAGACATGTACTTTGTAAGCTTTTCTACTTCTTCAACTACCTGTACAACAAGCTCACGTGTAGGTACTATTACTACTACACGGGGAGTATCTGTAGGGGCAAATTTCCATTGTTTTAAAACGGGAAGCAGGTAAGCAAAGGTTTTACCGGTACCGGTTTGTGCAATCCCCATCATATCGCGGCCAGAAAGTATAACAGGCATCGATTTTACCTGAATAGGAGTAGGGTTTTCAAACCCAAGTTCGTCTAATGCTTTTTGAAGCGATTTAGGTAAATCAAGATCGTGAAATGTGGTCATTACATTTTATTTTGTGCAAAGATAGGTATAAAAGTTAACTACCGTGTTATTGTGAGTAGGCTATAAAATTAAATTGGATTTTAAAGTAGGGGATTTGAGTTTTTAATTGTTTTGGTAATATATCAGCTGATTTTATAAAGATAAATCAAAATTTTAACCAAAACCAACAATGCTATGAAACGAAAATTATTTTTCCTGACCTTATTATTATTTATTGGAGCTAATGGTTTTGCTCAAATAGTAGCAAACCAGCCGCCTGATATGGTGCAATGCAGTCTTGAGGTTTTTGATTTAACTCAACAGAATACTACTATTTTAGGAAGCTACTCTCCAAATAGTTATACTGTAACTTATTTCGAAGCCGAAGCGGATGCCGAAGCAAATACTAACCCAATTGACATGCCTCAATCGTATGTTCCTAATACCGCTACTTCTGTTGTTTATGCAAGGTTAACCAGTATGGCGGATGTAGATGTTTATGATGTTACCTCGTTTAATCTTATTATTTCTACATGGCAAAGTATCCCTGCCAATGAACCTACAGACCTTGTAGTTTGCCTGGATGAAAATACTACTACTTATACTATTGATTTGACAAGTAAGGAAGATGAAATACTTGAAAACATTATGGGATATTCTTTTACTTATTATTTGGGCGCTACCGATTCTGAAATGGGAGTAAATGCTTTAAATAATCCTGATGCGTATGAGTGGGACCCTAATGAAATTGAAATAGTTTGGGTAAGAATAGAAGATAATATGTCTGGATGCTATACATTGATTGTTATCAATTTAGTTGAAATTGAGTGTACAGATAGCACTGTGTCTGGTGATTTGCGATTTGGAGATATGGCTGACTTTGGTTGTATTGATGGTCCGCCGGCAGCACATGTTATGGTAAAGATGACTCATGATAATGATATTTTTTATACCTATACAGATGAAAATGGCCATTATACATTCTATAACGTTCCCAACGGTGTTAATGAAATAAGTGTATTGGGACAGGGCGTTTACACTTATGTCGCAGAGCCTATATCCTATCAGCTTACTGCACCAGGTGTATTTGAGGATATTTATTTTTGCCTTGAATCACCGGAACCTATTGATGATGTAAGTGTTTATTTAATTATGCAGGCACCAAGGCCGGGATTCCCAATGTATGGGTATATGGTAGTACATAATTTAGGTAATACTACTGCAAATGGTAGCGTTTCACTTGAATTTGATGATTCTTTGGTAAGTTTTGTAAATTCTGTACCTGGTATGTCACAGTCTGGTAATACATTATCTGCAAATTATAGCGGACTGCAAGGAGCACAATACCTTGTTTATTATATGGAGTTTTTAGTAGAGCAGCCACCTACAGTTAACCTTGGTGACGAAATTACTTTTACAGCCAGTGTTACTACAGATGGTGATGATGTTGACATTTCTAATAACGAGGATGTGTTAACCCTTATAGCTGTAAACTCTTATGACCCTAATGATATAGCATGTCGTGAAGGAGATTATATTTCTGAAGAACAAGCAGAAGGTTACCTTAACTACTACATACGTTTTCAAAACACAGGTAACGCCGATGCTATCAATGTTAGAATAGAAGATGTTCTTGACGATAAGTTAGACTGGGAAACCTTGCAGCCACTATCAGCCAGTCATGATTACAGGGTAGAGGTAGAAAATAATACAGTTCAGTTTATTTTTGATAATATAAACCTGCCGGGTGAAGAGGTAAATGAGCCTGAAAGCCATGGTTATATTGCCTACAGGATAAAACCGAAAGCAGGAGCAGAGATAGGCGATATTTTTGAAGCAACTGCTTCTATTTATTTCGACTTCAATGAGGCTATTGTTACTAATACAGCTACTACCGAAATCCAGTCAATAATGGGGCTTGGAGACAATGTACTTAATCAGTTTACATTATATCCAAATCCGGCAAAAAACATTGTGAATATTGCGTTTGGAGATTCGGTTGCTAATAATGTTAGCTTATCGATAAGTGATATTTCGGGTAAAATTGTACTTGCTAAAACTATTAGCAACAGCGCAAACAGTTTTGATGTATCTGCTTTAACACAGGGAATGTACTTTGTTACACTGACGGCAGATGGTAAAAAACAAACTAAAAAACTAATGATCGAGTAGTTTTATAATCTGAGTTGAATAAAAAAGCGGACTATTTAGTCCGCTTTTTTGCTTTAAATATTTTATATAAGCGGTAACTCCTCGGTCGTTACTATATGGTGCTGTATGGCATAAATAACAAGTCCGGCAATGTTTTTGGTTCCTGTTTTAATAAAAATATTGTTTTTATGTCCTTCAACTGTTCTGGGAGTTATGGTAAGTATTTCACCTATTTCTTTTGCAGTTTTCTGCATAGATATAAGTCGTAATATCTCTTTTTCCCTCTCTGTTAATAGTTTATCGTCTTCTAGTATAGAAAGTTCTTCTTTATCATGTATTTCCTCTTTAATGTTAGTTATTTGATCATCAAGAAAATATACTCCGTTTTTATGAACAGTTTCTATAGCCTTAATAAGCAAAGTGGGTGAGATACCTTTTGGTATAAATGCAGCCACGCCGCTTTTTATCATAAAATCTAAAAAGGTTTTTTGATAATGAGAAGACATCACCATAATTTTAATAGACGGATACTCTGATTTTAGTATACGGGTAATTTCAGTACCGTCCATTTCTTTCATCTTAAGGTCTAAAAGTAATACATCGGGCAGTTTTGAAGACTCTTTAAGTTTCAATAAGAGCTCGTTGCCGTTTTCTGCTGTGAAATTAACAACTATGTTTTCCTGATTATTAAGGTAACTTTCAAGAAGTTTGGAGACTAAATTGTCGTCATCTACTATTGCGGTAATAATTTGTTTCATAGTTAGGCGTGGGATTGGTTTAGGTTTAAAAGCTATACTCTGGTATTTTATATAGCATTAAGGTAGTAGTGGCAGGAGGTCATCTTTACATACAAGTTTATATGTATGCAAAAATAGTAAGAAACATCTTATGTTTTGTTTTTACTATAGGCAATAGGCTTTAATTTACTTTCTTCAAAAATAGAATATTCAATGCTAAAGAACAAAATATATCTATGTGTTGCTCATAAATATAGATGAACTGCATATAGTTGTTTTATTTTTGTTTTTTTAATAAAATGAATGAATATATTCTATTCTGGAGTTTTAAAAATGGTTAGAAATAATAAAATTAATATTTTATTAACATTTAAGATTGGTTTGATATATAACAAAAAGTGATTTTAATAGATAAAAAGTTTAATTATATCGATAACTAATTGATTTATAACTAAATGGTTGCTTGTAAAACTAACTTAGACAAGCAGTTAAAAACAAACCATAACTGCTTAATGTCTAACCAATTAATTATTACTTTTTATGAAAACCAAATTATTTATTTTGGGCGCTTGCGCAGCACTGGTGTTTGCGGCATGTAGCAAAGATGAAAACCAAAACACAAACGATTTTACGCTTAAAGCATCAGAAGAGTATTCTATTGCCAATTTACAGGCAAACGCTATGAAAAATCTAAAACAAAAATTTGTTTTTGAAGCTAATGGTGAAGAAGCTTTAGTAGAGGTAAAAAGCGGCGTTAAGATTAGGGTAAAAACTGCCACATTAAAAGTAGGCGGACAACCTTATTTTGGGCCGGTTATAGTTGAGTATGTTGAAGTTTTTGGAAGAGGAGACATGCTAACAGCAAACAAAACCACATCTGGTTTAACAAATCAGCCACAGTCTGAAGATGATACAAGGCCACAGCCACTTATCTCAGGAGGGGAATTTTATGTTAATATGACAACCGAAGAAGGTGAGAATATTGACGAAGGTGCAGAATACCAACTTGAAGTACCGGCAGAGCTTACCGGGGGTGAGCCTGATGAGGATATGACTTCATGGACAGGAGATCAGGAAGATACTGATGGTGACGGTGACAGCGATGATGAAGGCGATGTTACCTGGGATGAGGATGAAGCCGGTGATGGTGATGACGATAACGGTGACGGAGATAAGGATGTTCCTGTTGAAAACGGAGAGTATATACTTAAATTAAAAGAATTCGGGTGGTGTAATATTGATAAACTTGCTGAGTATCCAAACGAAAAAACTACTATTTTTGTTGATGTGCCAAATGGTTTTGATGATACTAACTCAAAAGTTTATCTTGCTTTTGAAGGTCAGCAAAATATGTTAGTTTCACTAGATCATTACGATCAGGGAACACAACTTTTTGGCGAAACATATAACCTGTTACCAGTAGGTGAACAATGCCATATTATTTTTGCATCAGGGCAAGGCGGACAGTGGATTTATGCAGTACAAACAATTACTATAACACCTAATGGAGTTTATGTTGTTAATGCAGGGTCTCTGGTAACGGCTACACAGGCAGATGTTATTAATATGCTAAACAGCTTGCCATAATCACTACTAAAACATAGTCATTTTATAGATAAAAAGTTCCCGTTTTACGGGGACTTTTTCTGTTTTAAGGAAAACAGTTTTTAAACAATACGTATTTTTTTGTTAATTTACTTCGATTAAAATTTATGAAGCTGTAATTTAACCCTACTTTTTCAATATAATTTAACCTTACTATGAAAGATAAAATAGTGCACAAGCTAAATGAGTTACAGGCAACAGCTATTTGTGGTAACGATATTAGCTCTTCCTGTTTATATGTATCGGCACTTACTATTGGTTATGCAGGTCAGTATGCCTGGATTTCGTTAATTGTTGTTGCAGTAGTATTGTTTATGTTTAGAAAAATATATGGAGAAGTAGTAGGGGCTTTACCCTTAAATGGAGGTGCATACAATGTTTTGCTTAACACTTCCAGTAAACGTATTGCATCTATAGCGGCTATATTAACGGTACTATCATACATGGCAACAGCGGTCATATCTGCCAGTGAAGCTATGCATTATCTTCATAATATCTTTACCGGTCTCAATGTACAAATTGCTACGGCAATAGTACTACTTATATTTACATGTATAGCTATTGTAGGTATAGGGGAATCGGCAGCAGTAGCTGTATTTATCTTTATAATACACTTAATATCATTAACACTACTGGTAGGTACTGCGCTATTTTTTATACTTAATCACGGTACCGAAACCTTTTCCCTTAACTGGAAACTACCCGCACACCCCCGGGGCATAGCTTACACGTTGTTTTTGGGCTTTTCGGCAGCAATGCTTGGTATTTCCGGTTTTGAGAGTTCGGCTAACTTTGTGGAAGAGCAACAACCGGGAGTTTTCAGGAAAACGCTTCGAAATATGTGGGCTATAGTAAGTTTCTTTAATCCTGTTATTGCTATTATACTTATAGCTATTATTCCTGTAATTGAGCTTGATGAGCATAAAGAGTCTCTTTTGGCTTATTTAGGACAAACAACCGGAGGTTCATGGTTGGCATGGGTAATATCAATAGATGCTGTATTAGTGCTTTGTGGTGCTGTGCTTACCTCTTTTGTGGGGGTATCAGGGTTGCTTAAGCGTATGACGCTTGACAGGATATTACCTAATTACTTTTTAAAGGAAAATAAAAATGGTAGTAGCTACAGGATAGTTATTGTGTTTTTAATTTTATGTATATCGGTAATGATAGCTACAAAAGGCCACCTTGAATCGTTGGCAGGGGTATATACCTTTTCTTTTCTTGCTGTAATGGCACTTTTTGGTATTGGTAACCTTATGCTTAAAATTAAAAGGAGAAAACTACCAAGGCCTGAAAAGGCAAACGGACTGGTTGTAGTAATTGCCATTGCTTTTATTATTACAGGGTTTGTAGGTAATATGTATTTAAGCAAGGAGGCCTTTAATACCTTTATACAGTACTTAGTCCCTGCACTAATTTTTGTTTTCCTTATGCTAAACAGGTCAATGCTCATAAGAACTACAGTAAGTGTACTTTCTTATTTCTATAAACCAATTAGGAAGTTTGCCATTATAAGTAACCGTTACCTTGAAAGGGTTAACCGTAAGCTTCATTCTCAGGAATTTGTGTTCTTTACTAAAGGTGATGATGTTGCCATACTAAACAAAGTTATGCAATATGTAGAGGACAACGAGACCACTAAAAAATTAAAGATTGTAAATATTAAAAAAGATAATACCTGTAATGAAGAACTTAAAAAGGATTTAGAGGTGTTAGACAGGGCTTATCCTGAAATACATATAGAGTTTGTAGAAATGAAGGGTAACTTTGGCCCAGAGCTTATAGATGAATTATCCAATAAATGGGGTATACCAAAAAACTTTATGTTTATTGGATCGCCGGGAGACAAATTCCCTTATAAGGTATCTGAACTTGGAGGAGTACGCCTTATTATGTAATATAAATTATTGATTTTTATAGTGTTATGTTTTTGTATGTAATGTTACATAAAATCTTTTTTTTAAGAAAAATGTTACAATTTTAGTAGGTGAAGATTTTTTAACACCTCATTTTCTCAATCTTAAAGAAATGTTAATATTTTTATTAGCAGAAACCACTAAAAAAGAACTATGAGGAAAATCAAACTACTATTGCTGTCCGTTATGTTTATAGCATCGGCATACGGACAGGTATCTAATGACGGAAAGCCAACCAGTTGGAGATTAACACAATTACCGGATGTGGCACCTATTCAAATGCCGTCATTCAATCTCGATTCCATTCAGGCAGAAGACAAAATCAGGGATGCCCAGCAAAACAAACCCTGGCGTTTTGGATATGAGTTTTTGGTTGATAATAACCTGGAAAACAGCGGAAGCTGGAAAACTCTTGAAAACGGAGACAGGATATGGAGAATCCGTTATACTTCAAATGGTGCAAAAACCATGAACTTTGTTTTCTCTGATTACTTTATCCCTAAAGGAGCAAAAGTATATCTGTATAATAATGACAGAACTGATCTACTTGGTGCTTATGATGACAAGCAAAATAATGAAAGGAGAATACTGGGTACATGGCTTGTTAAAGGTGAAGATATCTGGATAGAATATTATGAACCTGCAGCAGTAAGCGGACAGGGAAGACTGGAAGTGTTTAAGGTTGTACACGGTTACAGAACTAAAACCTTTACTGAAATTGCTTTTGACGATTCACTAAACCAATCAGGTAACTGTCACTATGATGTAGACTGTTATGTGGAAGGTATTGAGAATCTTAAAGAGATAAGTAAACAAGCGGTAGCAATGTTAATTGCAGGAGGTAATGGTTTTTGTACCGGAACTCTTGTAAATAACACAGCCGAAGACGGTACACCATATTTCTTAACAGCAAATCACTGTTACGAGGGTAATGACGACCCGGCACAATGGGCTTTCCTTTTCAATTGGGTAAACCCTAACCCTGTATGTGCAGGAAGTCCCGGAAGTACTTCAAATACAGATTACCATTTAACGGCCAGTGGTGCAGTTTTACGTGCAAGAAGAACACAAAGTGATTTTTGCTTAGTTGAAATTACTACCGAACTACCGGATGAATGGGATTTAAAATGGGCAGGCTGGGATATTAGCACTACAATACCTCCATTTTTATACGGAATTCACCATCCAAGAGGTGATATCATGAAAGTTAGTGCCGATTTTGATGCACCTACTTTAGAGATTACTCAGGTTGATGTGGGGGACGGACCGGTAAGTGCAGAAGTTTGGACAGTTGAAGAATGGGATCTTACCGGCTTACAGCAAGGATCATCAGGTTCTGCAATGTTTGATGATAATGGGCTTGTAAGAGGGCAGGCATGGTATGTATCTAATCCTGATTTTTGTGACGGTACTGTGGCTACAAATCAAAGCACCGGCTATGGTAGGTTTGATAAATCATGGAATACAGGCTCTAGTGCTGCTACAAGATTAAAAGACTGGTTGGATCCTGCCGGAATAATTGGTGTAGGTCAAACATCTATAGGTTATTATCCGCCTCAAAACCTTTTTGCTATAGATGCTAAAGTATTGTTTTTTGACAAAGGATATGAGCTGTGCGGTAACAATGTCGAACCAACAGTAAGACTAATCAATAATGGTATTGAGAACCTTACTTCAGCTCAAATATCTTATTCTATAAATGATGGAGAACCTGTTATTATTGAATGGACAGGTGATTTGGCCGAGAATGAAGGAGAGCTTATAGAACTTGCTGAATTACCATTATCTACAGGACAAAATATTGTTACTGTAACAGTATTAAATCCTAACGAATCAGAAGATATGTTTGTTCAAAATAATACACTTACCAATATCATTAATGTAGCTCCTGTGTACGGAATACAAAATGTTGTTGTTAATATAAATACAGATAGTAATGGCGGTCAGGTAAGCTGGCAAATTACAATGAATAATGGGGCTAATCCATTAGTGCTTTATAATTCACCAACTTATGGTAATAACCAAAGCTATACTAACGAATACCTAATGAACTCTGAAGCATGTTATACATTTACTATAACAGATACCGGAGGCGATGGATTAGGCAGCGGAAATTATTCGGTAGCTGTAGGTAACAATGTAATTATTGAGGGAGGTGATTTCGGAAGTACTGAGTCGATATCTTTCAGGCTTGACAATTCGGCAGGTCTTGACGATTTTGCTGAAAACCCAATAACAGTATATCCAAACCCTTCGGCAGGTATATACACAGTTTCTGTTAATGAGGAGCTAACAGATGTAAATTATACTGTATATAATATGTTAGGACAGGCAGTGGCAAACGGTAAGTTTGTTAACGGCGCTAACACGGTAAATATTACCGATATGTCTAAAGGCGTTTATTTTATAAAAGCGGCAGATGCATCGGGTAAAGTGTTTACAACCAAACTTATTAAAGAATAGGAATTTAATATTAGTTGATTAAAGAGGCAGGGTGTTATGCTCTGCCTTTTTTATATTTATACATAATCCAATAATTACTAAAAAAATAAATAATGCTTAGTATAGTCAGTTATAAGAGTTCTCAGGAAATGATTAATGAGATTGAAGAGAAAGGGATTGATATTAATTCCAGAGATGAATTTGGATACAGTATTGTAATGCTGGCATTATTAGATAAGAAAAAAGAACTGGTAGATTATCTTTTAGAAAGAAATGTTTATTTAAACACGATTGTAAATCGTGAAAATATTGCTCATTATCATTGCCGGTGGAATTGGGATGAAAGCTGGGATGCTGAATTGATGCTAAAAATGATACAAAAGGGAGTAGATATACATTTAATAGATAAAGGAGGAAATCAGCCCCTATGGTATGCAGCAATTAAAAACAGAGGTTTTGGGAGAACTCTCGACTTAGTTGAGGTTTTACTAAATGCAGGAGCAAATATGCATCATGTTAATAATGTAGGCAAGACACCAAAAATGCTTTCGGAACTTCTGGAAGATACAGAGCTTTTAAAGCTTTTTGAGAAATATGATAATAGGTAATACTATCAATAAAAAAAGAGGCCATTGGCCTCTTTTTTTTATTTGGTAACAATTTTAAGCACAAAGGCTTTATTGTCTACTTTTTGTTTAGGGGTTGTAAAATGCAGTCCGGTATCATCAATGTTGAAATCAATTTTTTCATCAGACCCCAATACTGAAACAGTTTCAACCTGTGGCATCTTTTCACCAAGAGTATTTTTGGTAAATGATTGTAAGGCAACCGGCGTATTTTCTCCCGGCCAGCCCAATACAATAGCATAGATAATATTGTCCTTTTTGGTATAACGAATATCTTGTGCCGTATAGTCAAGCTTATCAAGGAACATTCCGGATTTTTCCTGTTTGGTAGGGCCTTCGCCAAATACTTCCCAGGTACGGGTTCCATAAATAGCTTCTCCGTTTACTTTTAGCCATTTACCAATAGTGATAAGTATATCCTTTTGGTTTTGCGGAATAGTACCATTTGCCATAGGCGATATGTTAAGCATAAGTGCCCCGTTCTTACTAACAATATCAGCAAGTATATCTACAATATCATTGGCTGTTTTAAGCTGTAAATCGTTTGTATAACTCCAGCTTCCTACAGATACGGTCTCGTCTGTAAGCCAAAACTCCTTAGTGATTTGGTTAGCACGTCCTTTTTCAAAATCCTCAATACTTACGCTTTTTGGCAGTTCACCTTCCTTATGGGTTATAATAACCTGCTTGCCTTCATTAGCTGCATGGTTAAGATAATAAGCCGAGAACTGAGCCTTAAGGGTATCTGGAAGTTTGGAAAGTTTTCCGTCAAAATAAATCAGGTCAGGGGAGTAGTTATCAATAACTTCTTCCAGTTGTTCTAACCATTCACGGTAAAACTGCTCTTTAGGGATATTACCGTAAAGTTTAGCCAGTTTAGGATTTTCTGATGAGGTTGGCATATCCGGATTGTACGGAAAGTACGATTCATCATCAAGCCATTTATCTGGGTTATCCTTATTGATTTGCAGGTTACGCGCCATATGGAAAGAGGTAACAAATTTTAACCCTCTGCCATGTATGGCTTTTTCAAGTTCGCCCACTAAATCCCTTTGTGGTCCCATATTTTTTGCATTCCACGGATTGATTTTACTATCCCAGTTAGCCCAACCGTCATGGTGTTCGGCAACGATACCGCCGAATTTTGCACCTGCCTGTACATACAGGTCGGCCCACTCATCAGCGTTAAAGTTTTCGGCCTTGAACATCGGTACAAAATCATGATATCCAAATTCAGATGGCTGACCGTAGGTCTCCATATGATGTTTGTTCTCCTCGCTGCCCTCAACATGCATAAGGCGTGCATACCAGTCGTTAGCATAAGCAGGAACCGATAACACTCCCCAGTGGGCATATATACCAAATTTGGCATCCTTAAACCATTCGGCAGTAGCATCGTGGTCTTTCATGGATTTCCAGTTGGGTTGGTATGGCCCATCATTGACCTGTTCTTCTTCTTTTTTCTTGTGAGAACAGGCTGTTAGGGCTGCAAATGTTAATACGTATAATAAGTTACGTTTAATCATAATTATAACTTATTGAATGGTTACCGTTACTTCCTGAGTTATGTTTTTGCTTGAATTACCCAGTTTGAAAGTATAGTCTCCTTTTTCAACTACCCAGCCTTTGCTGTTTTCGTCATAGTAAGCCAGTTCTTTTACAGGGACATTTATAGTCACCTTTTCGCTGTTACCTGCTTTAACCAGTACTTTGTTGAAACCTTTAAGTTCTTTAGCAGCACGTTCTACAGCTGAGTCGGCTTTGGAAACATATAACTGTACAACCTCTTTACCATCCTGTTTTCCTGTGTTTTTCACATCAACAGTAACGGCAATTGTTTCATCTTCGTTATATGATTTTTTATTGGCAACAGCATTAGCCAACTCAAAAGCAGAGTATGATAAACCATAACCAAACGGATATAAAGGCTCTACGTTTTTAGTATCAAACCAACGGTATCCTACAAGGATTCCTTCTTTATATGTTACAGTATCTTCACCCGGGAAGCTGTTCGTAGCATGTGCAGGAGAGTCAGATAACTGCTTAGGCATTGTCCATGGTAATTTACCCGATGGGTTAACAGTACCTAATAAAATATCGGCAAGGGCATTTCCGCCTTCAGATCCGTTATACCAGCTCCACACGATAGTTGAGTTTTCCTTTTCAACATTGTTAATGTCATAAGGAGCCCCGGCAACAAATACCACTATCGTTTTAGGATTAGCAGCTTTTACGGCTGTTATCAGTTTTTCCTGCCCAAACGGAAGGCTGAGGTCAATACGGTCACTTGCTTCGGTTTCATAGTCACGGTTAGCTCCTACAAATAATATAGCGATGTCTGATTTTTTAGCTGCTTCAACAGCTTCAGCAATCATTTTAGGGTCAACATCGGTAACAGTTTCTTTAGCTTCCTGAGTTACCTCACCAAACTTCATTTCTTTTTTAGGCTTGAAAAGTGTTTTGTAACCTTCGGCATAGTTAATAGTAACCGATTCCGAAAGTTTTGCTTTTAAAGCCTCAAGTGGAGTAACCTCACGCTTGGTTTTTACACCGGCACCAAAACCACCCTGAGAATGTTTAGCTGTGGCATTAGGGCCAATTACAGCAATACTCTTAACTTCCTGAGTGTTTAAAGGTAAAAGGCTTTCGTTATTTTTAAGCAATACAACCGATTCGGCTGCGATGTTATAAGCATCTTTGTAATGTGCTTCGGTAGCAATGCTTCCTTCGGCACGACTTTCTGTATTGCCCATAGCCTTAACGTTGAACAACAGTTTAAGTATTCTTTTGGCATGTACATCTACTTCAGCTTCGGTAACTTTATCGTCTTTAACTGCCTGTATAAGCGGGTTAGCAAACCAGAACTCATCAAACGACGGAGCATTTGTTCCCATTTCAAGATCAGTACCTGCTTCAAGTGCTTTTTTGGTAGTGTGAACCGCATCCCAGTCGGAAATTACCACACCTTTAAAGCCCCATTCGTCCCTAAGCACGTCCTGTAGCATGTATGGGTTTTCACAAAGGTAATCCCCACGGAACTTGTTATAAGCTCCCATAACACTGTAAGCATTTGCTTTTACAACAGCATCATGGAAAGCAGGAAGGTATATTTCACGAAGTGTACGCTCGTCCATAAGTACGTTTACTGTACCGCGGTTGGTTTCCTGATTGTTTGCAGCATAGTGTTTAATACACGCAGCCACGTTGTTTTCCTGAACACCCACTACATAAGGTACAATAAGTGTTTTGTTGAGAAAAGGGTCTTCTGTCATGTACTCATATGTACGTCCTCCAAGCGGTGTACGGATAATATTGAAAGCAGGGGCAAGCAATACATCCTTACCACGAGCACGGGCTTCCTCACCAATACTTCTACCAAAGGTATGGGCTAATTCAGGGCTCCATGCAGCCGAGAGTCCGGCACCTGCAGGGTAGTAGGTCGCGAAATCGTTATCCAGTCCAAGCGGAGCCCAGCTCATACGCTGCAATTCCTCACGAATACCAAGCGGACCGTCAGCCATATGCAATTCAGGTACTCCAAGGCGCTCCACACCTTCGTTGGTAAACATGCTGTAGCCATGTAAAAGGCCTATTTTTTCCTCAAGGGTCATTTGCCCTACAATAGAGTCTATTTTAGCATCAAACTCATCACTCATAGGTGTACCCTTATATTGAGCAGTTTCCGACTGAGCTGCCGTGTCGTTTGATGTTTTGTCTTCTTTGCACGAGGCTATAACCAGTACCAGTGCAGCCGAAAGGCATAAAATCTTATTCTTCATATATGCGGTGTATATTATTTTTTAATGGTAATCTGTTTTGTGAGTGCGATTGCAGCAGATGATCCTCCTGCCTGGAGTTCTATGTCTTCGGGTTCCAACTCAAATCGTTGTTTTGCTGTGTTCCAGTATTCAAGGTCTTTTGCCCTTAATGTTAGGGTTACCGTTTTGGTTTCTCCTGCTTTTAAAGGTATACGTTTAAAAGCTTTCAGTTCCTTTACAGGGCGTTCTATTTTTGAGTTTAGGTGTTTTACATAAAGCTGTATCACCTCTTCACCATCTCTTTTTCCAGTATTGCTTACAGTAACTTTGACTTCAATTTCCTTGTTTTTAGATAGGGTATTGCTACTGGTTTCAATGCCTCTGTAAGCAAAGGATGTATAACTTAATCCATAACCAAAGGCGTATAATGGTTCTCCTTTAAAATACATATAGGTACGCCCGTTACGGATGTTGTAATCCAAAAGGGGAGGGAGATCGGTAATGTCCTTCACCCAAGTTTGGGTTAGCCTTCCGGCAGGGTTGTAGTCGCCAAAAAGCACATCTGCCAGTCCGTTTCCGGTTTCCTGACTGTTATGTGTTATATGTACTATTGCCGGAACATTTTCCTGTGTCCAGTTTATGGCATAAGGGAAACTACTTTGTAACACAACCACTGTATTAGGGTTACTTTGGTAAATTACCTTGATAAGATCTTCCTGCTCTAAGGTTATTGCCTGCCTGTCTACCGCTTCTTTACCGTTACTTGGTACAGGGCAGTCTGCCCAGCCTGCATCACAATAAGGATGGTTTCCGGCTATAACAATTACCACATCGGCTTCGGAGGCTATTTTGGCTGCTTTACCATCGGCATTGTTTTTAGCATAAGTAACTTCTATGTTGTTACCGACTTTATTTTTTATCCCCTGTAATGGACTCACTTTATAAGGCGGAGTACCACTATACCAGTCAAGGTACACATCTTCGGCATACTGCCCGATAACAGCAATACGCTTAATGTTGTTTTTGTTTAGAGGAAGCAATTGTTTGGCAGGGTCATTTTTTAAAAGTACGATTGATTTTCGGGTAGCTTCAAGTGCTAGTTGTTTATGACTCTCGCTAAGCCACGGGTCTTTAGCATCTTTGTCAATGCCTATTGTAGCATATGGGTTATTACCTGTAGCATCCAGCATTCCTAGTTTTATCATTACCCTGTAGTCACCTTTCAATACTTCATCTATTTCTTTTTCGGTAAGATAACCGTTAGAAATAGCTCCATATACAGCTTCGGTAAACTCATCAAGAAACTGGTTGATGCCTACTTTTATCGTGGCAGCTGCCCCAAGAAATTTATCTTCATAATATTTATGATCCGATAACAATAAGCCGAAAGCACCACCATCGGTACAAATGATTCCGTTTTGTCCCCATTCGTTAACCGTAATATCTTTAAGCATAGGGTGTACCATTGCGGGAATGCCATTTACTTTATTGTAAGCAGCCATATAGGCACGTGAACCGCCTTCAATAACGCCCATCCTGAAAGGAACCGAATAGTACTCCCTCCATAATCTTTCGTCAAAATCAGATGAGGTATAGGTGCGTCCGTCTTCGTTACTATTGGCAAGAAAGTGCTTCATAAGCGAAGCAGTTTGCCAGTATTTGTCGTTATCTCCCTGTAATCCTTTTACAAAGGCTACAGTCATAGTTCCGTTAAAAAAAGCATCTTCACCATAGCTTTCCTCGGTACGTCCCCATCGCGGGTCCCTTGCCAAATCTGCATTAGGGGCACGTACTACCAGTCCGCCACGATTATAATGCTGATAGGCAAAGCGGGTTTCCATACCCTCTGCCGCAGCAATTTTTTGGAGCAGTTCGGGATCCCATGTTTCGCCTAAGCCATACGCCTGTGGGAAAGTGGTGGTAGGTAAAGGTTCGCGGTTTTTTCCTCCCCATTTTCCGGGTCCGCCCAATGCCAAGCCATGAAGTCCTTCCACATGCCCTGTGCCTTTAACACCCAAACGCGGAACCGAAGGATCAGTACTTAACGCATTTATCTTTTCGTCCAGTGTCATTAGCGATAGCAGGTTGTTAATACGCTTTTCGGTATCCAGGTCAGGATTTTGAAAAGGGTACTGGTAGCCTTTTTGCTGTGCGGCTAACGATGTTGTTATTAATAATAAGAAGTAGAAACAATACCTATTCATTACTTACAGTTTTTTAAACCTGATAGCTGTACCGCCTGAAGCACCAATCTTAAGGATTAATTTATCTTTTGCTGTTACGTTTTGTTTTGTAATGCTCACCTTCGCAGGATTATGTGTCTCATCGGTACCTTCGGCATCAGCATAAATCTGAGCTTCATACTGGGCATCAGCATCAAGGAAGTCAAGGCTTACCTCAAGGTCACGCGCTTTTTCGTTAGTAATGCTTCCTAAATACCAATCGGCACTGTGTACATCCTTGCGGACAGTGGTAATGTATTCGCCAATTTCTCCGTTAAGTACTTGAGTATCTTCCCAGTCTGTTGGTACATCTTTAAGGAACTGGAATGCAGGATTTCCTTCGTAATTTTCAGGAAGGTCGGCAAGCATTTGGATAGGAGAGTAAATGGTAACATAAAGAGCCAGCTGTTTTGCTGCTGTAGTATGTACCCTTTTACCAGGATATCCCTGAGTAACCTCTACATCCAGTATACCCGGAGTAAAGTCCATAGGGCCTGATAGTAATCTTGTAAACGGAAGGATGGTTTCATGGCTTGGCGGGTTACCCTCGCTCCAGGCATTGTATTCCATACCGCGAGATCCTTCGCGCGCCATCATATTAGGGTAGGTACGTCTTTCTCCTGTATCTTTAATAGGCTCGTGGAAGTTAACCGCTAAACCGTATTCTGCCGCTTTTTTAAGCACATAGCGATAGTAGTTTACACCAAACTGACCGTGGTGCCATTCTTTCATATTCAATTTAGAACCTACCTGTCCTATTTTTACGTTGTGTATGCCTAAACGTTTATAAAGGGCAAAACCTTCGTCTATCTCTTTAAGGTAATTGATAAGGTTAGAACCTGTTTCATGATAACCAATAATGTTTACACCTTTGCTTTTACCGTACTCCACCACCTTTTCAAGGTCGAAATTATCAGCATTTTCGGTAAAACTGAACATGTGCATCCTGTTTTCATACCATGCCGGAGTCCAACCTTTATTCCATCCTTCAATAAGCAGGTAGTTAATCCCTTCCTTATTGTTGAAGTCGATATATTCTTTAGCATTTTTTGTAGTAGCGCCCTGTTTTTCACTTTCCCAGAAAGTATATTTACCTATGTGCATTCCCCACCATATACCGGTATATTTAAACGGCTCAATGTAAGAAGTATCGGTTAATACATTTGGCTCATTAAGGTTAAGAATCATGTAAGAAGTGATAAGGTCGCCCGGTTTTTCACCTATCTGGATGGTTCTCCACGGTGAAGTAAAGGTTTCTGTAGTACGTACCTTAACTCCGTCTGCCCATGGAACCAGTTCTGATTTCAGGTTAGAACCTTCGGTATGCCTAAGTACCATGCTGGCAAAATCTACAAGATTAGCCTCATGGAAGCTAACTACAACTCCGTCTTTATTTTCTACAGTTAATGGTGTATGTACCACATCCAGTGTACTTACCGGAGAGGCCTCATACAGGTACTCATAGCGGTTTTCCTGATAGGCAGGGATCCACCATGCTTTACCGTCTTCTTTTAGGTTGAAGGCCGTAACCTCGTCCATAATGAAGATGCTGTCTTTTATATTTTGTTTCGGGAATACATAACGGAAGGCCACACCATCGTCAAAAGCACGGAACTGTATTTCCAGATCGTGTTTTTCTTTGCTTTGAAGCTTAACCACCATTTCGTTATAATGGTTCCTGATGTTTTTCTTTTCGCCCCAAACCTGTTCCCAGGTGTCATCGTGTGTTGAAGTTTGAACATCTACCAGTTCAAAATCCTTGGTAAGGTCTTCGTTTTTAAGTACGAATCCAAGTGCCGAAGGGGTAATGATCTCTTTCTCCTCGTGATTAACGGTATATGTAGGCATGTTACCGTTTAGGGAGAAGGTAATTTTGTTTTCACCGTTTGGCGAAGCCAGTTCGTGTGTGGTTTGTTTAGTTTCCGAACAGCCTACAACAAGTAGGGCAAGTAAGGCTGGTAATATAAATTTTCTTGAGGTCATGATAATTATTTATAAATAATAGATGTGCTTAAAAGTAATAAAACCGGGGACAGGAAGTCTAAACGCTGGCCCCGGAGTGAGTAATAACTAACCCAAAACAACTTAATTTATTTAATCCATTCGGTTTTAAAGGTGGTTTCACCGCTTAGAGGGTTGCTGTCCACTTCAAATCCGTTACCTTTTTTAGTAAGTTTTATGTTTTGTAATGCTTTCCCTTCCGGAAGATATACCTTAGCGGTAGCTGTAGTGGTACCTTCGGCAGCATATACTTTAAGGGTAAGCTTGCTCCAGTCCATATCTTTTGTAGACTGAGCCAGTTTTATGTGAGGGATGGCTGTACCGCTTTTAACCAATACGATAATTGGTAATTCTCCGGCAGCAATTCTGTGCCATCCACCATTGTATACTTTTTTAGTTTGGTAATCTACCCATTGTCCCGGCGGAAGATATACATCTCTTTCGGTTACTTCTTCAAATAACGGGGCAACAAGCATATCTGAACCAAACAGGTATTCGTTGTCAATTAACCACGAACCAGCATCCTGCGGATATTCTACAAAAAGGGCACGCATCATTGGTAATCCTTTTTCAGAACTTTCCTTCGCCTGAGCATAGATGTACGGCATCAGTTCGTAACGCATGTTATCGGCATTTCTGAATGATTTAAGGAAATCTTCGCTGTATAACCAAGGTTCTGTAGGCGGTTCACCGTGGCTTCTTACGTGTGATGTAAGCATACCAAACGGAGTCCATCTTTTGTAAAGTTCTTCAGGCGATTTGGTAACAAAACCTCCCACATCATGACTCCAGAAGCTGAATCCGCAAAGTCCTAATGAAAGTCCGCCACGTAGTGTAGCCGACATTGCTCCGTTTGTAGTAGCGGCATCACCTCCCCAATGTAGCGGATAACGCTGGCTACCAGCCCATGTACTTCTTGCCCATATAAGGGTATAACCTTTTTCCCTTTGGGTAAGTTCGGCTACAGCTTTGTTATAGCGAAGCGGGTACAGGTTGTGCTCGTAGAAGCCGGTACGACCTGAGTGGTAAATACCCTCGGCAGGTGCAGCTTCACCAAAGTCAACCTTAAATACTGCCACACCCTGATCCATTAGGTGTTTTAGTTTTGCCTGATACCATTTTACGGTTTCAGGGTTAGAGAAATCCAGTACGGCATCTTCATAAGGAAGATTACCTTTCCTGTCCTTAACAGCTAAACCGTTATCTACTATTTCGTTAAACAGGGTATTTCTTGGGGTAAAGTACGGTAACTGCCACAGGCATACATTAAAACCGTCCTTTTTCATATCTGCCATCATTTTGGAAGGATCATCAAAACGTTCTGAAGCAAACTCGTAGTTGTTTCTCCAGTCTACGTCAAACCATCCGGTATCAAAGTGGATAACATCACTTGGTATTTTATTTTTACGGAGATTTTTGGCAATTTCGCGTCCTTCCTTTTCAGAGAAGTAAGTAATACGGCTCATCCAGAAACCAAACGACCATAAGGGGGGCATTGAAGCCTTACCTGTAAGATCGGTATACTCATCAAGGATGTCTTTAGGCTCACCAATAAAGATGAAAAGATCAGCAACATCATCGCCAATCATCATTTTATTAGCACCGGCAAAGTACTTACCAAAATCAACCGTAACAGGGGTAGAGGTATGCATAAAAACACCATACCCACGGCTACTCATGTAAAACGGAATAGGTTTGTACATGGTTTCATTTTGAACACCATTTGCATCATCTGTCCATAAAACAACTTTTTGCCCGCGTTTGTTGAACTGGGTGAACGACTCACCACAACCGAATATCTTCTCGTCTGGCTCAAGGCTGAAAACAGGAGCTACACTACGGGAGTAATCACTGTTCCTGCGAACATAAGAATACGGCAGTACCGGGGTGTAAGTGTTTTGAAGGTCTGAATTATGAAGTGTTGAGGTAAGCAGCTTACCTTTTGCATCATATATTTTTACATGCCACGGATTGGTTTGTATTTCCACACTGCCGTATTGGCTTGTATATTTATGTCCTGTTGCTGTTTTACTGTATTTCCAGTTTTCAGGATGATTTGGTGCTGTGCCGTTTACAAGCATCAGCGACTCTTTCGGTTGATTGAATTGTGGACCCGATGTTGTTTTTATTCTTATGGCACGCTCTGAAACAAACTCTATACTAAAAGGTAGTACAGGAGCAGCCTCATACTCTGTAGCAGGGAATTCGTTTGCTGCTACGGTATCAGGCTTCATCATCATGTTGTTAAATGCCTGACGTGTTTTGTAATTGTAACGGGTATATTTTACAGTGCCTTTCCCTGTTTTGGGGTCAAACGATGCCAGTTCGTCGGCAAAGTAAAAGGTATTGGTATAATTCTCAAAGTCGGTACTTACATCCACGGGGGCATTAAGTACAGGTGCGTTTTGTATTTGCGCACTAACACCCTGTATGGCTGCGGTGGCCATAAAGAGGCTTAAAGAAATTTGTGTTAATCTGTTTTTCATTAGTTTTTATTCTTCTTGGTCACTTATTGTATTTATAGTGATAGTATTTTCCTTTAATCCATCTCCCGATGCGGTTAGGGTAATGGTTCCGGCTTCTTTTGTTGCCTGTACTATAACCAGGCATTTACCGTTAAGGGCAGTATGACTGTTTCCTTTGTAGGATTCATGGCTCACAGGATCTCCGCTGCAAACACCTACAATTGTACCATTGCCCTTTACGTTAAAATGAATTTCATTATTGGCTGTAGCAGCAAATACACCTTTGTCATCTGTAATATCAACAGTAATGAATGATAGGTCATTACCGTCAGCTTTTATGGTTTCCCTGTCAGTTGTAAGTTGGAGCTGTGCAGGTTCTCCGGCGGTTTTTACTTCTTTCTCCAATACGGTTTTACCGTCTTTTCTGGAAACTGCTTTTAAAGTACCTGCCTCAAACGGAACGTGCCACATTACATGCAGGTCGTCATTTTGTTTGCTGCGTTTTCCAAGCGATTTTCCGTTAAGGTACAGTTCCACTTCATCGGCATTATTATAGTAAGCCCAAACATCTACTGTGCGTCCTTCTTTCCAGTTCCAGTGTGGGAAAACGTGCAGTACCGTTTTATCAGTCCACTCGCTTTGGTACATGTAGTACACATCTTTAGGGAAGCCTGCAAGGTCTACTATACCGAAGTACGAACTTATGGATGGCCATTGGTAAGGTGTAGGTTCACCTATGTAATCAAAACCTGTCCAGATGTACATCCCTGCAAGGTAATCGTGTTTTTTAATGATTTTCCATGTAGCCTCGTGGGTTGAACCCCAAGGTGCCTGTACCTGATCGTAAGCCGATACGGTATTGCCAGGATTACCGTCGTAAAACGGAATGTCCCAACGCTTAGGCCACATTTTTACGGTGTCTGACTTGGTATCATAATACCCTCTTGTAGCCAGTGCCGAAGTGGTTTCGGTAGCAATGAACGGAACTTTAGGGAAGTTTACCGGATGCTTCTCATAGGTTTGATGTGCATAATTGTAACCAATAATGTCCAGAGCTCCCGATGCTGCCAGAGCATTAGGGGTATCGGCAGTGTTTTGGAACTGTATACTTACTTCATCACTGTTTACTATTATTGGCGGATTCATGGCAGCCGTAACAGGGCGGGTATTATCCATAGCCTTTACGATTGCCGAAAGCTCACGGCCTATTTCGGCTCCTTTTTCACTCCATTGTTCCGGTATTTCGTTACCTATGCTCCACATAAACACACTAGGGTGGTTACGGTCTCTTAAAATCTGGTCTTCAAGATCCTTTTTGTGCCACTCGTCCCAGTAGTTACTGTAATCGTATGGTGTTTTGGACTGTGCCCACATATCGAAGGCTTCGTCCATCACTATAAAACCCATTTTATCACAAAGGTCTAAAAGCTCAGGTGCAGGTGGGTTGTGTGCGGTACGGATACCGTTAACACCCATTTCCTTCATTATTTCCAGCTGACGCTCTATAGCCCTTGTATTGATTGCCGATCCAAGCGGACCCAAATCATGATGCAGGCAAACACCTTTTATTTTTACCTGCTTACCGTTAAGCAGGAATCCTTTTTTCAAATCAAATGTAAATGTCCTTATACCAAAAGGTGTTTTGTACTGGTCTACAACTACATCGTTTAAAGAGATTTGTGTTACAGCCGTATACATTTGTGGTTTTTCAACCTCCCATAATACAGGGTTCTTTACTTTAACCTCCTGTACCAGGTTTTGTTGCTTGTTTGCGGCTATATTAGTTTTTTTTGAGACAGATGCGATTTCTGAATTCTCTTTAAAAAGGGTAGTGGTAACTACAAGTTCTTTTGCTTCAGGATATTCGTTTTTAATGGTTGTTTCTAGGTTAACAACAGCTTCGGTCTCTGTAACTGTTGGGGTAGTTATAAAAGTTCCCCATTGCGTTACGTGTGCCTTATCGGTTGTTTTTAGCCATACATTCCTGTATATGCCTGAACCCGAATACCATCTTGAATTAGCTTGTTTTGAGTTGTTTACCTTAACTAATATTTCATTTTCCTTTTCACCATAGTTAAGGTAAGGGGTAAGGTTGTATTCAAATCCTAAATACCCGTTTGGACGATTGCCCAGGTGATGTCCGTTTACCCAAACATCACTATTCATGTAAACTCCGTCAAAAACAACAGAGGTGATTTTTGTGCTGTCTTTCTCAGCTATTTTAAATGTTTTTGTATACCATCCTAAACCACCGTTTAAGGCACCTCCGCCAATTCCGGCAGGACTGTTCTCATCAAAAGGTAGCTCAATACTCCAGTCGTGTGGAACGTTAAGTGTTCTTGCCCTGCTTTTATCAATAATGGTATCGTTGCTGTCTTTACTAAGGTAAAACTGCCAGTTTTCGTTAAAGCTTACTTCACGATTACTAAAGTCAGTATTGTTTTTACCCCCGCAGGAAGCAAGTAATAATAAGCCTGTTAAGGCAAAAAACTGTATGGCTTTTAAATGTTTTACTGTCATGGTGCTTATAGAAAAATATCGATAAGTGGTTTTTGCCACTTATCGATATTTATTAAGTATTATTCCTTTGGTTTGAAGTGGAACACAATTAAGCACACTCCTTCACCAGTACGGCTTTGGTCACGAATAACTGCAAGCCTTAAAGAGTTATCTGAAAGTTCAACAACTTTTGTAGCTGTCCAGTTGCTTACATCAGGGTAGTAATCACCACCATGAAGCAGTTCTACACCACCTGTAAACGTAAGGTTATGCCCATCAACATCAAAAGAGAAACCACCGTCTTTAGTAGTTTGGTCATTTGAGTTTAAAGCTGTTTGGGTAACACTTGAGTTGTAACCACCATCAAGGTTAAAGCTCATTTCACCCCAGTCTTTTTGTTCCATAACCCAGCTGTTACCTGCATAATCAGGGAACCAGTTCCAGTAGTCACTACCATCAGGATTATAAGGGAAGTCAAGACCTGCCCAGCCGATAGGGTCAAAGAAGTCAAGCTCCCATGTTTTACCGTCTACACCATTTGTTAGCATACCCCATTCAGGATCGCTAAAGTATTCTTCATTATTAGAGTCTATAGTAACTACAATAGGATTTGCTGCTACAGGACCACCTTCGGTATAAGCTGTAAAGTATACGGTATAAGTACCCGCAAACGGGAACATAACTGCATTTTGGTGCTTGTTAGAGTGACCAAGATCATTACCTTCTGCATCAACATAATTCCAGTAAGGAATAATGCCTTGTGTGCTGTTTGTCATTATAACGCGGTTCGCGTTTTCAGGATCCTGAGTCACACTAATGTTCAGGTCTGTTGAGCTTAGTGTCAAAGCAGGAAAATCATCGCGATCCTCTTGTGGATCACAGGAAAATAAAGCTCCTGCAAAAGCAAGTACCGTGATTATTTTAAAGTATTTTTTCATAATCATACGTTTTAAATTAATAATTAATTCCAACCCGGATTTTGTTGTATAGTACCATTTGAAAGTAATACCTGAGACTGAGGAAGAGCAAACCATCCTTCTGTTTCTGTCCTGAAGTTTACTTCAAATTCACCTCCCATGCCAGAAGCATCTATAGCTGTTTTGGCAGTATTAACACCTTGTCTTATAAGGTCAAAATAACGATGACCTTCAAGAGCAAGTTCTAAGCGTCTTTCATTCATAATGTTTTCCATAGAGGCTGTAACACTATGAGTATCATCGCCAAAGGCGCGCTCCCTTACTCTGTCTAAACAAGTTTGTGCAAAACCTGCGTTAGAGTCAAGGTTAAGTTCGGCAGCCATAAGCAGTACATCAGAGAAACGTATTACAGGATAATCTTCGTAGTTGTCAATTTGGAAATCACCGCCGTTTGCAGCAACAAGAGCCTCTCCGGCTTCGTTTGTAATGGGGCAGAATTTTTTCCATGCATATCCTGTAAATTGTCTTTGTCCTCTTGCTTCGGCATCAAAGTCAAGTTCTTCACCCGCAAAGTCAATAATGGTTGCATCTCTTCTTGTATCACCTGTCTCATAAGCATTATATAAAGACGGAGTTACAGTTGCACCACCCCATCCCTGAGCATAAGGGCCTAAATTACCACCTCTTATAGCGATGTTAACCTGGAAACGGTTACCTTCATGAAGGTTCCAGTCTCCTAAACCAGAGCTGTTGTAGCGAATAGCAAATACCATTTCGTTATTTCCTTCGCCTGCATAAGGAATATCCTGAGAGTATGAAGCAGCAACCCAAAGGCTTGCAAAGTCACCCACTAGGTCGTGACCACTATTGTTAACCACATCATTGATGTAAGCAGTAGCTTCTGTTTTAGATACTACACCTGCAAGATCTGAAGCGTTGTAATAATCAGTATAGAAAAGGAATGCTTTAGCAAGGTAAGCCTCTGCAGCCCATTTTGTTATACGACCATAGTTGCTGTTTGAAGGCTGAGAGTAGTTGTCATCACTCAGGTTATCTGCAGCAAATTTAAAGTCTTCGGCGATAAGCGCATAAGTTACTTCTGCCGATGATCTTGGAGTTTCAAATTCTTCACTGCTAAGAGTATGATCTAAAGCAACGATGTCACCAAATACCCTTGCTAATTCAAAGTGGAAGTGTGCTCTTAGGAAACGTGCTTCGGCCTCATATGTTAATTTAAGATCTTCATCTGCTCCCCATTCTACATTATCAAGGTTTTCAAGAAGGATGTTAGCTCTGTAAATACCTATATAGCAGGTTTCCCATACGGGCTTATTCATTTCTTTATCTGAAGAGAATTCAAAACGGTCCCAGTCTAAAGATACATTGTTATCGGCAGTACCAAAACCACCATAACAATCATCTGAAGCTATTTCGGTTGTAAGTAACCAGCCACCGTAACCTTCTCTTTGTAGTACGTCATACACAGCAACAAGACCTTCAAAAGCATCCTGTGGTGTTTTATAGAAGTTTTCTTCTACCTTATCTGTATAGGGTTCATTTTCGATAAAGTCATCAGAACATGAACCTAAAGCAAATAAGGATGTAAGTGCGAATATTTTAATGTAATTTTTCATTTTTTCAGCCATTTTTAGAAGTTAGCACTAAGTCCTATCATATAAGTTCTTGGTTGCGGGTAGTACCCTACATCAATACCTCTTGCCCACGACTGGTTTACGTTACCGAAACCAACCTCTGGGTCAAGTCCTTTATACTTTGTAAATGTAAATAGGTTGTTTACAGAAGCATAAATCCTGAACTGTGTAGCAAATTTAAGCGCATCTGTAAGTTTAGTTAAATCACAGCCTACAGTTACGGTTTTAATCCTGAAGAAACCTGCATCTTTTACATAAAGGTCTGAAAATTTGGTGTAATTACCATTTGATGTAGTACCATAAGTCACTCGAGGAGTGCTGTTTGAAGTTCCTTCACCAGTCCATCTCTCAAAAATATCAGTAGTATAGTTAAAGAATGGTCTTGAGTAATCTCTTACACCATAAACGTTTTGGTTACCGCCTGCACCATAAGTGTAAACAGAGAAATCAAACGCTTTGTAGTTTAACTGTACATTTAAACCGTAGTAGTAATCAGGGTTAGGGTCACCAATTTTGGTTTTATCGTCAGCATTAATAACACCGTCACCGTTGCGGTCTACAAACTTCACATCACCAGGCTGTGCGTTTGGCTGTACAGGATTTCCGTTTTGAGCATAAGCGTCAATCTCTGCCTGGTTTTGGAAAATACCGTCTGTTTGTAATCCATAGAAGTAACCAATAGGCTGACCTTCCTCTACACGGTTAATCTCGTCAATACCCTGGAATAACAGGTTAGATTCACCATATATAATTCCGTTTTGTGTAGCAACACGTGTAACTTCGTTTTTGTTATGAGAGAAATTAGCGTTAACTGTTATTCTCCAGTCGCTACCCATGTTTGTAGAATAGCCTGCAGCAATCTCAAAACCTTTATTGTTAATGTCACCACCGTTAACAAAAGGAGCTCCTGCACCTGCAATAAGTGGTGTTGGCTTTAGTACAAGCCAGTCTTTAGTAGTTTTGTCGTAATAGTCGAAAGATAAAGTAAAGTCATTAAATAACCTTGCATCAAAACCAAGGTCTAACTGTTCTGAAGTTTCCCATTTCAAATCAGGGTTACTTAGGTTATCAGGGCTGGAACCTACCACTAAAGGTAATTCGTCGCTTCCTGTACCAAAATGGTAATTTTTGTCGTAAGAGCTGATGGTTGACATATAAGCAAAACCTTTGTCAAACTGATCGTTACCGTTTTGACCCCAGCTACCACGTAATTTAAGGGAGTTTACAAAAGCATCTGTAGGGAAAAACTCTTCCTGATCAATGTTCCAACCTGCAGAGAACGACGGGAAAACAGCAAATTTGTTGTTTGGTCCAAATTCTGAAGAACCGTCACGTCTGATTGTAGCAGTAAACAGGTATTTGTTATCGTAATCATATAATAACCTGCCAAAATAAGAAAGGATGTTATAATCTGTACGTCCGCCCGATACGATGTTTTGCTGCTGGTTAGTAGCATTACTTAGGTAAGCGTGCTCAAAATCATCAAAAATAAGGTTTTGACCTGTAGCACTTTGATATTCTGATACTCTTTCCCTTGCCGACATACCCACTAATACATCAATGTTATGTTTATCGGCTAAAGTGGTTTTGTAATTTAAAGTGTTTTCCCAAATCCATGAGAAGTTATGGTTAGCACTTTGAGTAACAGATGAAATGTTGTTATACGATATAGATGAAAGGTTGTATTCCGGAGTGAATGAACGATAGTTTGAATCACTAATATCTATACCAAAGCTTGTTCTGTATGTAAATCCTGCATAGCTCGCTTCGGCAAAAATGTTACCTACATAACGGTTTAACTTGTTTTCGTTAAAGTTGTTGTAGTACATTAATCCGGCAGGGTTTGTAATATCTGAACTTAAGTTTGAAGAAGCATACTCGCCGTTCTCATCAAAAGTAGGGAAGTTTGGCGGGGTATTCATAAACCCTCTAATTGAATTGTTATATATTCCGTCATCCTGTACTCCTCTGCTTTTTGTCCTGGCATAAGAGAAGTTTTCACCTACTTTTAAATGATCGTCAATAAGGTTATAAGTTGAGTTCATTGTAAAAGTGATACGGTCGTAGTGTGACTGGTTGTTCTCACCACCTATTAAACCATCCTGACCGTAGTAAGAAAGGCCTGTGGCATAAGTAGCCTTTTTATCACCGCCGTTAATAAACAGGGAGTGGTTTTGTTTAACGGCATCATCAGTAAACAGGTCATCCTGCCAGTTGTGATCAACCATATTGTTTATCTGATCCTGAGAGTAAAGCGGAGCAAAACCTGAGTTTACACGGGCTTCGTTCATAATTGTAGCATACTCGCGGGCATTTAGTAAATCCAGTTTTTTATATGCATTTTGGAAACCGGTGTAGCTGTTAATCGATACGTTCATTTTACCCTGAGATCCTTTTTTTGTTGTTACTAAAACAACACCGTTTGCAGCCCTTGCACCATAAATAGAGGCAGCAGAAGCATCTTTAAGGATATCAACCCTTTCGATAACAGATGGGTCAAGGTAACCGATACCGTTGTCTACCACAACACCGTCTACCACATAAAGCGGAGTGCTGTTTCCGGCAGTCCCGGTACCACGGATGTTAACCAACATACCTGCTCCCGGCTGACCCGATGTAGAGGTAATGGATACACCCGAGCTTTGTCCCTGTAAAGCTCCAACCGCATCGATACTGTTAGTTTGCTGCAGGTCTTTACCGCTAACCACAGAGGTAGCAGCCGAAGCTACTTTTCTCTTTTGGGTACCGTAACCTACAAGGATTACCTCATCCAGTTCTGAAGCTTCAGACTGCATGGTAATGTTAATAGTAGACTGACCAGCCACAGGTATTTCCTGTGAAGAAAAGCCAATGTAGCTGAATACCAGTGTTGCGTCCGGACTAACGCTAATTTGATAGTTACCGTCAATATCGGCGCTTATTACATTGCTGGTTCCTTTTTCCATAACGTTTACCCCGGGTAATCCAAGGCCGTCATCAGAAGAGATAACCTGCCCCTTTACTACAACCGACTGCTGGGCAAAAGCCGCAGGAGCCAGTAATACAGAAAGGAGCAATGACAAGCAAATTGTGCGCATTTTTGACGAAAGACAATTTTTACTTTCCATAATAGTTAGAATGTTTAGTTAGTGTTCGTTGTTTGTTTCTGCTTCCTAGTAAGCGTTAGCAATTATCTGTTCAAATAATTCCTGTCTTCCGCTTATAGGTTGTGGTTCACCTTGCTGACGTGCAATTTCACTAAGTTTTTCTAAAGTGAGCTCTCCTTTTTCAAACTTAGCACCGTTGCCACCATCAAAAGATTGGTAACGCTCTTTGCGTAATTTTAAGTAATCTGTGTTTTTAAGTACATGTTCAGCACAAATAAGTCCGCGGGCAAAAGTGTCCATACCGGCAACGTGTGCAATAAATTTATCTTCAAGGTCAATAGAGTTACGGCGCACTTTAGCATCAAAGTTTACCCCACCTGTAGTTAAGCCACCGCTTTGCAGTAATACCATCATTGCCTGTGTAGTCTCATAAATGTCAATAGGGAACTGGTCTGTATCCCAGCCGTTTTGGTAATCCCCTCTGTTAGCATCTATACTTCCTAAAAGGCCAGCATCGGCAGCAACCTGAAGTTCGTGTTCAAAAGTATGTCCCGCCAATGTAGCGTGGTTTACTTCTATATTCAGTTTAAAGTCATCCTGTAATCCAAATTTGTTGATAAAGCCAATACATGTAGCAGCATCAAAGTCATACTGGTGTTTTGTAGGCTCCATTGGTTTTGGCTCGATAAGAAAAGTACCTTTAAAGCCTTGTTTTCTTGCATAATCCCTGCAAGTACTAAGGAACATGGCAAGGTGTTCCTGCTCCCTTTTCATATCGGTATTTAAAAGGCTCATGTAACCTTCACGGCCACCCCAAAATACATAGTTCTCTCCGTCAAGGGCGATAGTAGCATCAATAGCGATTTTTGCCTGTCCGCCAGCATATGCTACTACATCAAAGTTAGGGTTAGTAGAAGCACCGTTCATGTAACGAGGGTTAGTGAACAGGTTAGAAGTACCCCATAATAGTTTGATACCTGTTTCCTCTTGTTTTTGCTTAGCATACTCTACCATAGTCTGGATGCGTTGTTCAAACTCGGCAAGGGTAGGAGCTTCGTCAACCATATCCACGTCGTGGAAACAGTAATAAGGGATAGATAGTTTTGACATAAACTCAAAACCTGCATCCATTTTATCTTTTGCTCTTGCAATAGCATTTTCGTTTTTGTTCCATGCAAATGTTTCGGTAGAACTACCAAACGGATCGTCTCCGGTATTGCATAGTGTATGCCAGTAAGCCATTGCAAAACGTAAATGTTCTTTAAGGGTTTTACCTGCAACTACACGGTTCTCATCATACCATTTAAAAGCAAGCGGGTTGCTGCTCTCTCTGCCTTCATATTGTATTTTGTTTATTGTACTAAAAAAAGATTGGGTCTTTGTGTCCATTTTTATTCCTGTAAATTAATGTTATTCTTCCACTCATTATATATATCAGCATACTGCGAAGTGAGGTGTGCAGTAGGCTCGATGCGTTCTAAGCATTCCAGTTTTTCGAAAGCTTCGCCAATTGAAGCGTAATACCCGTAGCCGTATGCCGCACCACGGGCAGCACCTTCGGCGCCCGATGTGTTGTACAGCTCTACTGTGGTTTGGGTAGTATTGGCAAAAATTTCTCTGAAAACCGGACTCAAAAACAGGTTGGCTTTCCCGGCGCGAACCAAATCGCCACCGGCATCTATAGATTTCATTACATCAAAACCGTAGTTCATGGCAAACACTATCCCTTCGCAGGCAGAGCGTACCAGTTGTGCCGACTGATGTATATTGAAGTTCAGGTTTTGTATACCCGAAGTTGCTTGTTTATTATTAAATATTCTTTCTACACCATTACCAAAAGGGTAGAAGCGAAGTCCTTTACTACCTGGCTGTGCTTTTGCAGCTTCGGCATTCAATGCTTCATATGAAATAAGTCCGTTCCTGTCGGTACTCATTATTTTACGTAGCCATTGGTATAAAATACCCGATCCGTTTATGCAAAGCATTACGCCATTATGCTTGTCCTTTGGCGCATTGTTAACATGTAAAAAGGTGTTGATGCGGTTATTGGCATCATAAATATCATTTTGAGAAACGGCATAAACCACAGCAGATGTACCTGCGGTAGTGGCTATTTCTCCCGGTTTGAATACGTTAAGTGATAGGGCATTATTAGGCTGATCTCCTGCACGGTAGGTGATTTTTACCTGTGGGTTAAGTCCTAATTCAGCAGCAACATCAGGGTGTATTTGTGCCTGATTGCCAAAGTTTGGTACAATCTCGGGGATTAATCTTTCCGGTAATCCCATTGCGTCTAACACTTCGGTAGCAAGTCTGCCTTCAGGGAAGTTCCAAAGTGCTGCTTCCGATAGTCCGGATGTACTGGTTTGTGCCACACCCGATAGTTTTGCAGCAATATAATCGCCCGGAAGCATCATGTATGTTGCCTTGTCAAACAGTTCAGGTTGGTTATCTTTAACCCATTTAAGCTTTGATGCGGTAAAGTTGCCAGGGCTACCCAGTATTTGTGACTGGCATTTTTGTGCTCCTATATTATTATATATAGTGTCACCAATTTGTGCCGCACGGCTGTCGCACCATATAATGGAAGGTCTTACCGGATTCAGTTTTTCATCGGTAAGTACCAGTCCGTGCATTTGATATGCTATACCAATACCTGCAATTTTGCTGATATCGGTATTGTGTTTTGTTTTAAGTAAAGCAATTCCGTTTTTTACATACTGCCACCAGTTCTCCGGATCCTGTTCTGCCCACCCAAACTGTGGGGCGGTGATTTCCATTTCAAATTCCGGTACGGTTACAGATGATACAGTAGTCCCCCTTTCGGCATCCAGTACCGAAAGTTTAATTGACGAGCTTCCTAAATCTATGCCTAGAAAATACATTTGTTATTATTAATAGATGATAATTATTATTCTGTTTTATCCTTTAGCCACAACTGCTCCATTTCTTCCAGCGTTTTTCCTTTAGTTTCAGGTACAAACTTCCAGATAAAAATTGCCGAAAGCAGTGCCATAATACCGTATATCCAGTAAGAGAAGCCGTGGTTAAACATTTGTGTAAGGGATTCGTTATTGTTCATCATAGGGAATGTCCATGATACAACAAGGTTTGCCAGCCATTGAGCGGCAACTGCCACTGCCATAACACCTTTTATTTTGTTTGGGAATATTTCAGACAGTAGTACCCATGTTATAGGCCCCCACGACATGGCAAATGCAGCAATATAAAGTAGCATTAGTAATAGTGATACCATTGAGCTGCTTTGTGAGTAAAGCGCAGAACCAAGCCCCACCATACTAACTGCCATTACAATACTACCTATAAGCATTAGTTTTTTTCGTCCGTAATTATCTACTGTAAATATGGCAAGTACGGTAAACAGCATATTAATGGCACCCACAATTATAGTTTGTATCATAGAAGCATCATTACCCAGCCCCATCCCTTTAAAAATCTCGGGAGCATAGTAAAGCACTACATTAATACCTACAAACTGCTGGAATACCGATAACAGAATACCTATTATTACTATTGCCCAGCCATAAGTTAGCCAATGTGCTTTTTTTACATTAAAAGAGCCTTTAATTTCTGTTAATATACTTCCTGCTTTTTCCGGCCCGTTAAGTTTTGTTAGTACGGCAGAAGCTTCATCCTCTTTCCCTTTCATTACCTGAAAACGAGGTGTTTTTGGTACAAACAACAGGAAAAGGAAGAATAGGGTAGCAGGTATGTTCTCAGACAGGAACATATAACGCCAACCGTCAGTATTAATCCATTCGGTAGATTGTCCTTTTACAATAAAGTAGTTAACAAAGTATACTATAAGCATACCGCTTACAATAGCAAACTGATTACATGACACCAGTTTACCACGAATATCAGCAGGAGCCATTTCGGCTATGTAAAGCGGAGCAAGCATACTGGCAAGTCCAACACCTATACCACCTATTATCCTATATATAATAAACGAAGTAAGACTGCTGCTGCCAAAGAATATGTTCATTTCCTCTGGGAAAGCCGAGCCTGTAGCAGATACAATAAATAGGGCGGCCGATAACAGCAACCCGTTTCTTCTACCTATAGAGTTTGCGATTCTGTCGCCTGCAGCGGCACCAATAATACATCCTACAAGCGCACTACTCACCATAAATCCTAAAATTGAATTTTGAAGGTTTTCTGTAAGTACCGGAGGAAGTGTTAAAAACTGATAATAATAAAATGCCCCACCAATAACCACTAATCCTGTAATAATGGCAAATGCAGTACTGCGTTTGTAAAACCTTAAAATAAAAGAAGCAGTTAAACCAATAACTGCTACGGTGCATAATGTAATTATGATTTTAAACTCGGTAATTGCTGCTGAAGCAGCGATTACATCGTTTGAAATTTTATTAATAAAAAAATCATCAAGAGCACCTACTGCTCCAGAGATTACTGCAGTATCATAACCAAACAGCAACCCGCCCAAACTAGCAACAGCTGTTATAAGATAAATACTACTTTTACTTATTTGTGATGTTAAATTCATAAAGCACTAAAACGTTTTCACTTATGGTTTATTTGACCACAAGTATAAAACTTATTTTTAATATTAACAAAATAATGTCTAAAAAAATTTGCATTTAATAATTTATACCCCTATATGTAACAGAATTGAAAATAAAGTACAGATATTAGCATTTTCAAAAAAATCCCTATATTCGTTGACGTTTTAAAAGAAATGAAGGTGAAAAAAATTATCGATAAAGAGTCAGGAAAAGTAATAGAGCGTTCGGTAATGAATTCCATTACGATTGACTGCGTTATATTTGGTTTCGATAAAGGATCGCTTGAAGTGTTACTTGTACAGCACGGTGAAGGTATTAGAAAAGGTGAGTGGGGTTTACCCGGCGGATGGATACGAGAGAGAGAAAGTATTGATAATGCAGCCCATAGGCTTTTGGCCGACCTTACCGGCCTTGACAGTATTTACCTGGAACAGCTTAAAGCTTTTGGAGAGCCAAATCGTTTTCCGCTTGGACGTGTAATTACCATAGGTTACTTTGCCCTTATTAAAAAAGAAGATTATGATGTTAGAGCCGGTTTTACAGCATCTGACGCTAAATGGTATAAAATAGCCGATATTCCAAAACTTATTTACGATCATAACGATATTTTAGACTATAGCCTTGAGCACCTTCGCAACAGGGTAAGGCAGGCTCCTGTAGGGTTTAATCTGCTGCCTGAAAAGTTTACGCTTTTTGAGCTTATGAAGCTGTATGAGGAGATACTTGGAATTGAAATGGATAAGTCGAACTTTAGACGCAAAATATTAAGAATGAAGCTTTTGGTTGAGCTTGATGAAAAACAGAAAGATGTTTCCCATCGTGCCGCAAAGCTTTATGAGTTTGACCAGAAAATATATGAGAAACTAACTAAAAAAGGCTTCAATTTTGAATTTTAATAATCGGGCTCAAGGGCCTGTTTTTTTATTTTAACCTCACCGCATTTAATGAATAATACAACCTCACTCAATTTTATTGAAAAGTCGTTTGGCACCCTGCCTAACGGTACAGAAATTAAAAGTTATATACTTACAAACTCAAAAGGAACACAGCTTACCATAACTAATTATGGGGCTACCATTACATCACTAAAAGTTTTAGGGAATAATAAACAGCCTGTAGATGTTGTATTGGGTTTTGATGATGTACAGGGTTATATGGAATCATACAGCCTGCCATCGGTACCTTATTTTGGAGCTGTAATGGGGCGTTATGCCGGACGTATAAAAAATGGTAAGTTTACCCTTAACGGAACAGACTATCAGCTTAATACTAATTTAGGAGAACACCACCTGCATGGGGGGACAGCTGGTTTTGGACGAGCGGTATGGAAAATGACCGAAGCCGGAATTGAAGCTAATCCTTTTATAAAGTTACAATATATAAGCCCAGACGGAGAAGAAAATTATCCGGGAGAAATGACTGTTGAAGTTACCTATACGTTAACAGAAGATAACGAAGTTAATACAGAGTATACTGCTGTTAGTAATAAGGATACCGTAGTTAACCTTACCCAACACAGTTATTTTAACCTAGACGGACATACAGGTAATGTAAAAGATCAGCAGCTACAGGTTTTTACTGATACAATTGTAGAGACAGATGACCTGAATATACCAACAGGCAATTTTATTGCTGCTGCCGATAAAGGATACCATTTCCTAACACCAAATCCTTGCCCGGAGGTAATTGATACCTCATTTGTAATTAAGGATAATAATGAGGTTGCGGCTGTATTAACCAGTGAGAAATCAGGTTTGAAAATGACGGTACAAACCAATCAACCTTCGGTACATATCTATGTGGGCGGTAATTGTGGTAGTGAACTAAAAGGCAAAGAAGGTGCTGCTTACCACTCATTAAGCGGTATATGCTTTGAAACCCAAAACTTCCCTGATGCGCCAAACAGGGATAATTTCCCTTCATCAGTTTTAAAGAAAGGGGAGAAGTACTACCAAAAAACTATATTTAAGTTCGAAAATAATAAGTAATAATAAGCGAAAAGCAGCCCTTGGGCTGCTTTTCTAAACATAAAGTTTAATGTAGGGATAAACTCTATATGCAAACTATTTTATGCTTTATAGCATAAAGCACAAGGCCTATTCGTGTTTTGATTTCAAGTTTCTGAAAGAGGTTTTCGCGGTAGCCGTCAATGGTTTTTGGACTAAGGCACATGCCATCGGCAATCTCTTTGTATGTCTTTTCGGTACAGGCTAGTTTTATAAATTCTATTTCCCTTTCCTTCAGTACAATCTTATTGTCAATATTGAGCTTATTGATAAGGTAGCCCGATACCATTTCAGAGTAGTAAAAGCCACGGCTGTATACTTCCTCCAGTGCTTCCTTAAAATTCTTTGGATCGGTATCCTTTAAAAGGTAACCTTTTGCTCCGTTGGTAATCATTCTCATTACAGTATCCTCGTCATTGTTAACCGAAAGCGCTATTACTTTTTGATCAGGATGGTTTTGCTTTATCCACTTCATGGTTTCAATGCCGTCCATTATAGGCATATTCACATCGAGCAAAACAATATCCGGAAGTTTAATACCTCCTTTTACAGCAGTAATAAATTCTTTACCGTTGTTGTAAATCCCGGCAACCTCAAAGTTTTCAAACGATCCTACAAGATAGGAAAGAGATTGTGAAAACAATAAATGGTCGTCTACTATTATAATTTTTATTTTACTCATCTTTAAGCATATTCTTCTATGGCGATTGGATAACTTATGGTTACCTGTGAACCTTTTTCCAATTCAGAATCAATTTTAAAAGTAGCTCCTATAAGCTGAGCTCTTGTTTCCATATTTGTAAATCCGTTGCCTTTAGATATGTTTTGCAGGCTAAATCCTTTGCCTGTATCTGTAATAATAATGTTACAATTCGTATCAGTAAAAGCAATATTTATATCGATGGTCTCACTGTGTGAGTGCCTTAATATGTTTGAAATGGATTCCTGTAAAATTCTGTATATAATAGTCTCGTGTTCCTTGTCTATATCATGAACCTTTCCGGTTATGTTCAGGCTACATTTAATTGTTTTGAGCTGCTTTATTCTTTCAAGATCTTCGTTAAGCGCCTCAATAAAACTAGACTCCAGTACAATATCACCGTTCATTAGCTTTGATAACATCCTTATTTCACCTAACGATTTATTTATAAGGTCTTTAAGGTTAAGCATGTTAGCTTTGGTGTACTTGGACTCGTCAGACAATATTATGTTTACCTGCATTAATGCTACCGACAGAATTTGGCATATATTATCATGCAGCTCTTTACTTACAGTTGTTAACGTTTGTTCTTTTATCTCAATTTTAGACTTGGTCAGTTCCGACTGAAAAACCAGTTCGGCAGTCATCTTTTCTATTAAGAACTTAGACTTCTTTTTCTGAAAAAAGTAAAAAAGTATAAACAGCGTCAATAACAGTGTAAAAAGTACAATGCTAAATGATATGATTAGTAGTTGTATTTCTTCTCGCTCCATATGAACCCTACTAAAAAGCAAAAATTCATTAGTAAATTTAAGAAAAATATTATTAGTCCGTAGATAGATGGATTATAATCTATCAAAAACCACTTTAGCGACAACATAAACGGTAAAAAGGGAACATGAAAAATGAGTATACCCAACACAAACCAGAAAAAAACTGACTTGCTGTAACTAAGTACCAAATTAGAGCTAAATAGCTCAAACATATAGAGAAAGCTAAGTATAATTATACTTAATACTCCTACTGTATAACTGTTAGTTAAAATCTGACCAAATTCGTTTTGAATAAAAAAGTAATTAATAAAATAAAATACTAAAAATATAACGAGTAATAGTGAAGCCAGATTTTTATGTGTCCTGGTCTTTATAAGAGACTTTAATAATAATATATATATGGAAAATGACATTAATATGTAAAGATTAAAGACATAGTAGTTTAATAAACCTGTCCATATAGTAAAGTATTTCCCTACAAGCTCTGTAGCTGTGGATAACCATATTAACAATAAAATGGATTTAGCTTTATTACCGGGTAGTTTGTGTAAAAAAACCAGTCCACAAATACCCGATAACAAAGACAAGTATACTATACCAAATCTTAAATCTTCTAACATAAATTAAATCCCATATTGCATTTTAGGAGGATTACCCATTGAACCATAATTAAGCGGATTAACAGTAGTAAGATCCTGTGATGTAGCCCCTCCTGATAAAGGAGTAGCAGAATTTGCCTGACGACCTGTAGCTGTCATAAACATTGTTGTATAGCCGGCTCTTCCTACTGTTTCATTGTTTGAGTATACACCAAGGTAAATTCTTACTCCATCTACAGTAAAGCCCTGATTATTACCTTCAGTTTTAATATATTCTACAAATTTTTCAAGTTCTTCAAGAGAAAACCAAACGGCATTTGTATCTTCCTGACCTGCTGATGTAACGTGTTTACCTGATTTTTGAGCAACAAAGTTTGCACTTAGTTCTTTTGCTTTAGAATAGCTTATAAGCTGTGTTGGCTGTGTAAGTGATTTAGAGTTTTCTGTTTCCATGATTAATTTGGTTTTTTGATTCCCGACAAATCTATGTCTATTAATCCTTATCTTACAAGGGGAAATAACCCCTTTTTGTAAGGGGAGTATTTTATAACTGACTTAAAAATAAGGAAAAAAACATTTTAAATTGCTGTAAACTGCCTTTCTTCTTTATTGAATTCTTCTTTAATGCCCAGCAGTAAATTTTCTTTTGATAATGTTTTACTGCCTTCACCTAACGCAAGTAGGGAAGCTTGCATGATAGCCGAAACAATTTGGGCTCCGGTTAGTTCATATTGTTGTGCCAGTTTTGGGATAAGCCCTTTTTCAACTTCAATATTTTCCGGGAGGGTGTTGGTCCAAAGTTTTATGCGTTCTTCAAAAGTTGGTTTGGAAAATCTTATAATTGAATTGAATCGCCTCAGGAAAGCATCATCTATATTATTCTTAAAATTTGAGGTAAGTATTACCAGTCCGCTAAAACTCTCTACTCTTTGTAATAGGTAACTAACTTCCTGATTGGCATACCTGTCGTTAGACGATTTTGTACTTGTACGTTTCCCGAAAAGAGCATCTGCCTCATCAAAAAGTAATATCCAGTCTTTATGCTCGGCTTGGGTAAATATTTTTTCAAGGTTTTGTTCGGTCTCACCAATGTATTTTGATACCACCTGAGATAGGTCAACACGATATATCTCACGATTAAACTCTTTACCCAATAATGTTGCCGTAAGGGTTTTACCGGTTCCCGAAGAACCATAAAGTAAAGTACGGTAACCAGGCAGTATGTGTTTTTTCATTCCCCATTCATGCAGGAGCGTATCATGATATTTCAGCCAAAGCTTTATTTGGTTTATTTGAGAATCAATATTTTCATTAACCACAAGGTCTTCCCATTCCATTTCGGTATTTACTTCTTTTGCAGGGAAGTTGGCTCCAAACTTGGGTTTAATGGCTTCACCATAGCAAAGCAAATGGATTACATCGTTAGGGAGTATGAGTTTACCGCTCATTTGCGGTTCTCCGGGTTTAACATCCTCCAGCATAAGGATATTTTTTTTGTAAAACCAATGATTTGGAGAGAATAACTGCTGGATTTGTAACCTGTAATTTACATCGTTTTTTGCTAAAAGGTAAAGTATGGTTTCTCCTGTACATATCATCCCTCTGTGATTTCCTTCCTTTACTCCGGCTAATTCCGGAAACTCACCACCTTCGGGGTATACTTCCCTAATTGTCTCATCAAAAAAGTTAGGCAGTACATGGGGTACAAGTGCCATAAGTAATGTAAAAGCTTCTTCATGAGTGGTATCGTGATTAAGTACTTCAGAGAAAGTATTCTGAAAGTTATGCTGTCCGTTTTCCGATGTGGTGGACTGCAGTATATATTTTAAGTACGATTTGAGTGAATTGAAAAACATAGCTGTTAATAATATAAGTTACCGTCTTTATCTAATACAAAAAGTTTATTATTAGCAATAAAAGGCGGATGTTTTACACCTTTTTTCAAGCTGAATTTTTTTGATTCTTTTAGCGTAATAATATCAATAACAATAATATTTTGTAACGTGTAAGAGTAAAACACAGCATTTTCACTATCAATAAAACTTAATTGATAAGCTCCCGAACTAATACCTAAAGCACCGCCGAGTTCTGTTTTTTTAATTAAGTTTCCGTTTTTACTGTCTAAATGAAAAATGGTGTTTCCTGAAAACAAAGCAATTTCATTATTATTACAAAAGTTAGCCAAGAACGAATTAATGCCTGTACCCGAGCTAAATTCCCAATTTAATGCTCCTGTTATGAGATCATAGCTTTTAACTGTATGTGGGAATAACGTTAGGTAAACGCTATTATTTATTATAAACGGATAATCGTTTACAAATTCTTCAGCAGGATTTTTTTGTGTAATAACCTGATCCCAGTTTTTTTCTCCGGTTATAGCTTTTTGGCTATATATCTTATCGGGGTATGTATTATATATAATATTATCATCATCAAGTAACATAAACGAAGCAATTCCCGGTAAGGTATAATTACCTGAAATTTTCCTTTCTGCCGTATCAAAAATTATAGCCTGATTAATATTATCAATAAATGTAGGCCAAATAATATACTTGTCATATACTACAGCATTTATGAGGTTAGGGTTACAATTATCTTCTTTTGCTGTAATTGCACCTGTTTTAAAATCAAGTACAAACAATGATGTATTGTTTGAAAGGAAAATTTGTTCTCCATGTATAAGAGAGTCCCTCATAACATATGGAAGTGTAATGCTCCATAATGTGTTATTAGTAATACTATCCTTTAATACGACTTTTTTGTTGCCGTAAGCCAAAAGAATTTTTCCTTCAGCCACAAGGGGTAATGCACTTAAACGTGTTTCCATTGGTTTTAGGATAAGTTCAATGTCACCGTTAGGTATGCTAGTTACCCTGTGATTGTTATATTTAAAAAAGTTATAGTTCATATCAGTATCTTAAAATTACTGAATTTAATTGTTGTATTGCTAATTGTGCCTCGACCGGATTGGAAAAAGTTTTAGTTATTTGTTCAGATATATTACTAATCAGGTCTGCTGTGCTACCGGCACGGTTTGAAATTACATATCTGGAGTTCATAAGACCGGCACCGGCTCTAAAATCGTTTTGCATTTGTTTTGCTAATCCCGCTACATTACTAAAGTTACCCCAGTTTTTAAACTCATATTCAAGTCCGTTAATTAGAGCCATGTCAACCCTTCGTCCGGTTTTTACAATTTCAAATCCTTTTATCCCGGCAATAAATTCGTTTGACTGTCCTCCAAGGAACTTGAGTAAAAATTCTCCTCCAGCAAATTTATTTTGGAAAGGGTGTGTGAGTTCAGAAACTAATCTTGAGTAGGTATCAATATTAAACCTTTGTATCCTTTTAAGATATGTAATGGTGCTCTTTAAATCGGCAGCATTGCGGTACTGTAAAACATTTTGAACTATTTTTTCTATGTTTTCAAGGCTCATTCCCATTCTTCTGAGTTCAGTAACCTGATCTGAATATCTTATAAAGTTTTGTACTACTTCATCATATATTTTGGAAGAACCTTTAATGCCTTTGCTCATTATAAGCTCATATAGTTCCCTGTTTTCATCCAGAGCTCTGCCACCTTTTAAGGCGTTTTGTTCAAGGTATCGGGTAAGGTTAGAACCTTCAGCTCTCGAGCCTATAATAAGGCGGTTACCCTGCGGTCCTAATGGTTGCCCTTCAGGAAGATCGTCAATTTTAACTACTTTGCCCGACATTAACAGCTCCCACGGATTTATATAACCTTCAAGCCTGTACCATCCGTTTCTTATTATAATCCTGAATCCTCTAAAGCGCACCCGGGCAAATAACCTTTCGGCCAAGTCATCAAGTGTTTTTATTCCTTTACCTATTTTGCCTTTTATACCCTGTAGTATTAGTTTTCCTCTTTGTACTATAGCTTTTGAAGTTCTTAATAGGGTTTTACTACCGCCTGCAATACCTCTTAAAGCTCTCATACTAAATCTTCCTGCAGAAGAGATAGCTCTACCTGTGCCTCGGTATACAGAACGTACCCCTCTGCCTATGGCTCTTACCCCGCGTCCTATAGCTCTTGCGCCCCTTCCTGCAAGCCTGGCGGTAGCGCCAATTCCTTTTGCTATACCTCGCCATAAAGCCGAACTACCCAGTAAGGCAAATATGGCCTCAACAGCGGCTACAGCAAAAGCTCTTGCTAACGATTTACTTGCTCCCGGAATATCTCCGTTAATTGATTTATAAACATATTCACCCAAATAAACACCGGCTCTTATTACCGCCACTCCAATCATTATAGGGGCAAGTGCTCCAAAAATGGCAGGGAGTGCGGCTGTTATTGCTCCACCCGTTAATATCTCGGCAAGTACAAGTACTATTAAACTACCTATTATGGTAGGTATAAGCCAGCTTTTATTGCAGCGCCACCAAAAACCTAAGCCCGACCTCATTTGGTTAATAGTATATCTAAATCTCTGATTACGGGTTAACGGACCAAACTTAGCCTCTTCAGGATAAGATGAAGCTTCTGTTTGTGGTCCCTGTTCTCCTTGAGATTCCTGAGGAGGGTTACAGGCTAAAGACGCCATTTGTTCATTGCTTTGAGTCATCATTTCCTGAAGTCGCAATTCGGTTTCTTCCTCATGACTTAAAGGTTCTGATACGGCTAAAGAAGATGAACTGCCGTTTTCATCATTGTCATTTTCTACATCATCTGTAGGGGCTGTAACCATTTCAGATAATATACCGTGTACGGTTCTTGAACTGTCATCTGATTGACCAAATTCAATAGTGCCGTCACCACCGGTTCTTCTTAATATAGTTTCCTGTAGTTCGTTTGATGGTTCAAATTCGCCAACCGAGTCAACATCGATATCTTCATCTGTATAAACCGAACGGCCAAATAAAGCTGCATCTTCAAGACTAATACTGTCTTCCAGTCCTGATGCTCTTAACTGCGACATTAATGAAGGTTCACTAAAATCGGTTTTTTCAAAAGGTAATGGTATGGTAAGGTTTGATCCAACCAGTTCTTCTTCCATCTGACCTTCAAATTCGGCAGGTGCGCCCATTGCGGCAGCTACCTGATTACTAAGCAAACTCAGGTCGAGCTCAGATACCATTTTTGCTACCCTGTTAGCTGCAATTACTTTTTCCTCGTCTGATTTTCCCAGTATTTGCTGTAAAAACTGTATTATAGATGTTTTTACCTGTACCCATGTATCACCAAACATGGCAAAGTTTGGCATGGCTCCCAGTACAGCTATCATTACCTTTAATACAAAATTTATGATAGGTGGTTTAAAGCAGTCTGGCAGCAGTCTCCAAAACCATGCGGCTATGACAATAGGTAGTAACCATGGGTTTAGTGCCAGGAATATTAGTTTAGCTACAATTATAGCGTAAGGTTTTATTACCTGCCATACACTTTGTACCACGCCGGCAATAGCAGTTCCAATTTCCTTACATTTTGTAACTACCATGTTACCTACGCGCCTTATAACAGATGTTACCCTTGCTACCGCAGCACGTAATGCCCTGAATATGGTTGATCTTGCCACAGCACTAACCAATGAACCAAAGGCAGCCTGTAATCGTTCAAATTGGCTACTTAACCACTGTACAGCCTGGTTTACCAGTACTTTAAGTAATTGTAGTCCGCTTTGTATAGGGTTCAAAATTGTTTCCCGTATGGTTTCCCTAAATTTTACAAAAACCTCGTTATCCCAGTTTTCCTTAATCCATACCACAGCCCTGTAAATACCATAAGTTGCAGCACCTATCAGTAAAAACGGACCAACAGGGGAGAGCATAAGTATAATACCCCCAATAATCATTAACGGGGTCTTTATAGGCTCAATCGCTTCCTTAATCCAGTTCCAGGCTTCGGTTGCTTTTTCAACGAGCCAGTCCCAGGCAGATGTTGCACTGCTCCAGGCAATATTGAATTGTTTTTTTATCCAATCCCAGGCTTTTTTAAGTCCGTTTATAATAGGTTTTATAAGATTCCATACCCATTTAGCCTTATCAACAATCCAGTCCCAAGCAGTTCTTGCATAATGTTTAATAGCATCTATGGCAGGTTTCCCGTAGTTAGTCCATAACGAACTAAAGAAACCACTTACTTTATTAAACACAGTTCTTAACCTTGCTAATGCTGCTCCGCCAATGCTTTTCAGGAAGTTAAAAATCTTATCGGCAAGTATGGCAAAACTACGGCAGGCTTCTTCAACCTGTCCCTGTAGGCTCAGTACAATTCCGTCAATAAAGGAAGATAGTACCCCGTCTAGTCCTTCTTCCTGAAGTCGGGTAAATAATCCTCCGGTAAGAGCATCAATACCTCTGCCTATCATATCCCTGATGTTCTCCCAAATGTTACCTCTTAAAAACGGAAGTAATCCGGGGGCAATTCGGTTAATAATGTCTACCGCCTGATCTTCTACCCATTCTATAACCTGACCACCAAAACGTATCGCTGCTCCACCGGTATAATCCCATGCTGTAGATGCAGCACTGCTTATGCCATTACCTATGTCGTCAAGTAAATTCCTCTGGATTGTAGCAGGTTTTTTTTGTACTTTTTTTGAGACACTGCCACCTTGCTGTATAGAATGGGTAAGTTCGTGCGCCAGCAGGTGTTTGCCGGAGTGGGTATTGGGGTTGTATTTACCCTCATTAAAATAAATATCGTTGCCTACGGTAAATGCCTGCGCGTTAAGTTCGCGGCTCATTTGTACCGCCTGGCTACCGGTATGGATACGTACTTGAGAGAAATCAGCTTCAAACCTATTCTCCATAAAATTTTTAGTACTTATATCCATAGGACTTCCTGTACCTTTTGAAGAAAGGATATTACTCTCTACATGAGTAGGAGCGACTGATGCTTTTCCAGTACCTGAACGTTGAACAAATGGAGTTATGGTTTCTGAAAGTGATTTTTTCTGTATTTTTTGCTCTTCCTCTTCACATTTAGAACATTTGAGTTGTATGGAAGTATAAGCTGATGAGAGTGTTTTTTTTTGGATCCTGTTTTCTTCTTCCTCACATTTGGTACATTTTTTTTGTATTGCCGGAGGTGTAGGTGTAAAGCTATGTAGGGGGGTACTCTGCATTTGCATCACCTTGTCGGCCATAGTATCAGCTTCAGCTTCAAAAGCATCATTTTCTGCACCTACGTTCATTTTTTTCTGTACCACAGGTGTAAAAACCGGAGCATTGGATTTTGCTGCCTTGGCTTTTGGTTCGTTATTTTGAAGCTGTTGATACATAACAATACATATTCTGTTTAATACCAGTTACAAATAAGGAAGTCTTCCATAAATGGTGTTTTTACCATATTAATAGCCCACGGAAGTTTTTCCAGTAGTATATCATATCCTTTCTCTTCAACCCATAGTTCAAAGCCTGAGTTTTTAAGGTCTATTTTTCCGTCACGTTGTAAAAAGGTTTGCTGTAATGCCTCAATAGATGAACCGTTTAGAGGTTTCCAGTATTCAATAACTGCTTCCAGGAGGTTGTGACATTTGTCTTTTTCTTTTTTGGTAAGTTTTAGCTTAGTGTTTACAGTACTACTTACCGGCAGGGCACATAATATTTTGTTAAGCGGCATTTCATTTTCAAAAAACTGTTCTTTTCCTGTTACCAGATATTGAATAAGTAGTATAGCCTTATGCTGATCTTGTTTTTTAAGCCATTTTCCGTCATTGCAAAGATCAAGCTGCTCAAAAAGGGAATTAAGAAAAGGGTGTAGTATAACAGCCCCTGCATTTTTTATGAAAACAGCATTTATACCGCCGTCTGTAAACATTGAATCGTTCTCGGGAGTATCAGTTCTGGCTTGCCTATCAGTTTGGTTTTTATAAATAGGCACCGACTGACTTTTGTACAATCTTTTTTCGAGACCTTTAAAAAAAGCTTTTACCTGTGCAGGACAGCCTTTTTTTTCTGCTTTTAATAGAGTAGTGGTTTGAGAAAGAAACTCTTTAAGTTCATTAAAACTAATATCCCAATGGATTTTTGATGCTTTTACCAACTCTTCAAAGTAAAACTGTTTTTTATTGAGTGATTGTTGCTGTAAAACATAAATCCATTGTAAAAAGCGCATCCACTGCTGTATGGAGGCTTTGTTTTTTCCTGTAAATACCTTTGCCGGGTAAGCTGTAACTATATCTGTAATTGCCTCAGGATAGTAGCCGGAAAGTAATGATGTTGTCAGTACTTTTTCCTTTAAGGCATCGGGCATAGTAAAAATCCAGCGGATAAGGGTGTTAAGGTCGTTTTGAAAATATTGGGAAAGCTCTTGCACAAAACTATCGTTAACCGTTATTTTTCTTATTAGTTTTTCAGGGTTGGCGGCTATGCCGTTTTCGGGTAGCATACCGGTTTTAAGGAATTGGTATAATAGCATTTCGGCATGTTGATTATCTGATAAAAGATTATTAAACCTGTTACTGTTGTTGTCCTGTTGGTGTATTAATGGTTTATTGGCTTTTAAATACTGTTCTATTTGGAAAAGGGTATATTCTATCAGTTCGTTTTTCCAGTTTTTTTCTGAAAGGTTCTGAATATTGATCTCCAGTAAATCGATGTTCCAGGTATGGTTCTTAACAGCATATTTGTCCAGCAGTACAGCTAGTTTAGGGTATATTTGCCTTTCCAGTACCACACTAAGCTCGTTATGCATCACGTTACTGAATGAACGCGATGCACACTGAACATCAACAGTATTTTGTTTAATTAAATGCATTATCGGGTAAGATTGTTTTTAATAGTATCCATAGCTTTTATGTACATTTTATCTTTTTTAATTCCTGTTATATTATCAACAGTTAATTTTTTGAAGTTTACTGCTATTGAAGTGCTTATCATTTCGCCTGGAGCAAGGTTTGTACGGATAACCAGTAAGAAAAATGTTCCTTCTTTAATTACATTTAGAGTAATTGTTCTGTATGTAGTCTTACTGATATCTGAAAACTGAGGGACAGTATAGAAAAGTGAAATATTGTCTTCATCCCCATCAGGAATGAAGGCCCTTAATAAGTTGTATTGTTCCTCACTTATTTCCAGTTGAAAACGACCACCAGCAGCTGTTTCAGAACCACTATTGTTTTTGAGCATTAAATATGCATTGCAGCATTGGTTTTCAACCCCCTTAAAAGAGTAGTGATAACTTTGTATATCGTTTGTCACTACATTTTCTGTAGCTACTTCAAAACCATTAGTACCGCCGGCTTTGTAATTTGTCATTTTGGTAAGTACTTCTCTTACCTGTGCGGCAGTATTGCTGCCGTTATCTTTAAGGGCGGCTATTAATTCCAGTATTTCTTTTAATTCGGTTTCCATAATTATGTCGTTTTTTGATTGTTGTTAATCAGTATAAAAATCATTTGAGTTGAAATCATTAGCATTAAAATCGCCAACAGCTGTTACTACAATAGTTTGTGTGCTTCGGCATATTTCACCTAATTGAGTAATGGTCACGTTAAATTCCTGACTGTTACTGAAATCAAAGTTGTGGTCAGTTGTCCCATTGTCTGCAATTACCGTATCACTGCCATCGCCAAAATCAAACTCATAACTGTGGATATCATCGGCATTTGTGTTTTTAAAAAGGAATACATTTGGCTTGTTGGCGTCACGTTTAAAGTTCCAGGCCAGTTCCTGAGGACTCTGGATTGTAAGTTCAAGCGTATTGCTTACTTCTCCGCCCACTTCATATTGAAGGGTATAAGTTTGCGGAGTTTGTACACTGTTATGACCCGGTGTAAAGAAATACCTGTCACTGTGTTGTACAATGGCATCTTTTGCAGTGCCTGAAAAACTGCCTCCTGACTTCCCTGTAATAAATACTTCATACTCACCTTCCATATTATTATTACAGTATTCCAGTGTTTCCATTTCGATTTTTGGAGGAGCCGCTGTTTCCAGTTTTATCTCTATAGTATTGCCTTCACTACAGCAGGTATATGGCAGGAAGAAATCGGCAATAACAAGCTGCTCCAGTGAGTTGTTTTGATTGTCTCCGGTAACCGTTGGTGCAAATTGTAACAGGTCTTTAAAATTTTCCAGTATAAACCCGCTCATTTCGGCAGTGTAAGTAGCATCCAGTTTATATTTGGCTATTTCCATAAGGTTAGCCTTAATATTATCGGTTTCGTCCTTACATGGATTAATTGTTGTAGTAGGCTTTGTTTTGATTTGCGATTTGTAATCCTTGAATTTTATACTTTTTTCAAGCTCTGCCTTAACATCATCGGCTATTGGAATATTATGTTTATAAGCCTTTACCGAAGCCAGCAGGTTAGCATAAGAAGGGGGAGGGGCAGCCGCCTTAAAGATGGAGGAGTCTACATAAACCAAAATAAACGTACCGCCTTTAGTTACCCCCGCCTTATGTTCAAGTCCTGAATGTTTTTTTATGAAAGTTGAAAAGAATAGATCTTTATACACATTTTGCCATCTTACATAAGCTTCTTCATATATTACCGCAAATGGATCTTCCAGGAACAGTTCATTAATGTCGTCCAGCCTGTCTATTAAATCCTCTGCCAGTACCGAAAGGGTTTCCCTGTTAAGCTGTATACACCAACGGTGTAGCAGGAATACGTTATTAAGCTCTTTGAAAATTTCGTAGAAGCTGGTGAAATTAGGCAGGAATTCTTTTAGATCGTTTGTTAGCAGGTTTTTGATTTCCTGTAATATATTCTTAAAGTTATCTATGGTTTGCCCAGAAAGGATGTTCTCACTAATTAGTTTGTTCCTGCGGGTATTCATCCAGTTAAACACAAACTCGGTTATATTATAAAGCCTTTTACGGGCCAGGTCGTAATCGGTTTCAAGATCATCCCAACGTCCTTCAAACTTCATAATGTCTACTTCCTTGTCTGTAAAATCAACAGCATTAACAGCTGTTATTTTAAAAGGCAGACTGTTACTGTTTTTAATAAGCGTAAGGTCTTTTAATACACTTTTGTAGTTCATGCCTAAATGCCCTTCAATCCTGAAGAAATTATAAGGTTCTATATCAAAAAGCAAAGGTTGTTTTACTGCTTTAGTATTACTGTATCCGGCAATATCCGAATGGTAGGAAAGTATAGAATCGTTTTCCTGATTTTCCGTAAGTTCCGGACTCCATTTTTTATTAAGCTGAAGCACATTACCATAGTAATACGGAATAGCCTTTTCGCTAAGCATAGCCTTCCCATAAACCGACGGAGTTACTTTTATCTTTCCGTTTGCCGGAACGCTAAACGAATTGATAATATGATTAAGGCGGTCAAACAGCAGTTCCAGTTGTTTTAGCTTAGCTTGTTCTTCCTGCGATTTGTTTAGCGTTGCTATGAAAGGAGTCCTGTATTGTGTACCGGTTTCGGTACCATTGCCCAGTGCAACATGAAAAGGGAACAGACCTTCGTTTACACAGCATATTGTTGGATTGATTTTCCTGAAGGCAGCGATTTCATTATACGCTTCGGTTATATCATAAATCCAGTCCCACAGGTATTGATTGTTTATGGTTGACTTATGGTTATTTACAATCTCGTTTATCTTGTTTTTACAGTTTTGCAGTACAGGGAAGTTAGTATTACTGCCGTGGTTGTTTTTAAAATCGTTGTAAAGTGCAGCTACAGCATCTGAAACTGAGATAACAAAACTGTCACTATATACTTTATTGAACTGTTTTAAAACATCATTTCCTGTGTTGATATTAATGTAAGGGTCAACATTATATCGGGGGAAGGTAAGCTTAGGAGCTTTTGCCATAACCGTATGCTCATGGAAAACATCGGTATTAAGGTCGTCAATAGGAAATATAAGTGGACGCACGTTAAACTCCATACGTTTGCCCTTGTCATCACAATTGGTGTTTACACAGTTTTTTTGGTCTATTAGGGAAATCTCAAGTAGCAGTACAACTATTTTATCACTTAAAAAGTCTTTTGTAAGAGGCTTTTTAGTATTGTCGTCTGATGCCGACGTTACCAGTTCCATACAGTTTTTAACAGGTTCATACTGTGTAGCATATTTAAAGATACTATCCAGATGGGATTCCTGTAAGGAATCAGGTTTTAAAAACTGTTCGGAGATTTCGTAATCATGGTAATGTGTAAATATATTTTCCTTCCAGTTGATTTGAAAACCAAGTGATGTTACTGCCGTACCGCAGGATATTTTTACTGAATTTTCGCTAGGGGAAGAAATTTCAAGGCCACATACTATACCCAACCCAATAAGGCTTTTACGGGTTATGCGGTCCTGCTCTTCAAGATGGCTCACCAGCAGGTTGAGGTCTTTTTGGCTTAAAACCTGATTGGCTTCAAAAACCGGATAAATAGTTGTATTATAAGCTTCCATGATGTTTTATTATAAAGTTCCTAATGATGTTTTTCCCAGAGTAAGAGGCCTGCTTGATTCGCTTAATTCACAATCGTAAAGGTTACCTTCAGGATAAATGGTGTTAAGTTCTTTTAAGGCCAAAATGAGTTGGTTTAATACTTTTTGGTATTTCTTTGTCTCGGTGGCTGTTAGTAGGTTACTGCAAAACAGGAGTCGGTATTTACGAAAGGCATCAAGCCATTCCCTGTACTTTTGCTGGAACAGGAGCATATCCTCTATACCTACCCAACATATTTTAAACAGTACATGTGCGGGTGCTTCCTGCCTGAACACTTTTTCGGCATATTCCCTAAACACAATGTTTTTAAAGCGTGACAGGTAACCCGGCAGTACAATAGTAGCCTTAAAGGAGTAAGGATCGTTATTAACAGGGTCGTTGCAGTCGTCGTTAAGGCAAACCGAAAGCAAATCACTATCGGTAAATAGTTTATTGTCAAAAGGTCTTAGTAAAATATGTTCCAAACAGTAAAAGTTCTCGTAATAGATGTTGAGTTTGGCAATCATACTTTCCAGATAATCGTAGGACTGCTGTTCGGTATCAAACTTTTTATCCAGTCGGGCTATTTTTGTACTGTCATCTACCAGATACAACATAAACTTACTGCCGTAATTGTCTATTTTGTAGAGGTTTTGATCAAGGAAATGCAGTTGTGACCATTCCCATTTTTCCTTTAGGTTAGTAGCAGGAGATACGATTTTGAAAAGGAAGTCTTCTGTTTCGGTCTCAACGGTCCATTGTGTTTGCGGAGCATCTTCGGTCACGATATTACGTAGCCCTATTTCATTTATACCTAATAGTCTGGCAACTCGTTTTTCATAACCGCCACGATGTTGGGTATTCCAAAAATCATTAAGTTGTGGAGGGATAGTATTACTTTTTGCATTAAGGTAATTTATACCCAGACCTCTTTTACTGCTTATTTCGGGATAGGAGTTTATAAAATTTTCCTTATCGGTAATCAGGTTGGCATAGTCAAAAGCCAGTCCGCCCATGCCTTGGGTGTCATTTGCCACCCGATACATCATAAACACATAATCGTTAAAGCTTTCGGCAAAGCGGGCTATAAGGTGATCCAACACCTTGTTTCTCCTTGTGTAATACAGGCTTTCACTTTCGTATAGTGATACATAGTTAGTGGTAAGTCCGTTTATTAATTTAGACTCTAAATCCTGCCCGTATATTTCCTTAGAATAGAAATCACCACCTTCGGCATCGTTCTTATCGAGAAACGCAGGGAAGTAAGTTCTGGCAGCACCGTTAGTATCAAAAAGATCTTTAGCATTGTATAGCTGACTGAAAAAATCAGCTAGTAACTGTTCGTAAAAATACAGGTAGGCCTTTAGTTGTTTTACCTGTGCTTTCCGTAACTCAGGTGCTTTATCTGAAACCGGATTTTTACCCAGCCCATAATTGGCAGGGAAGTCATTTTGAATACTGTAATACTCGTTTAACGGATAGTAATTACCTGTTTCTGCCTCAAAATCGTTTTTAATATTTTGCAGTTTTCTCTGGCTAAACTGCGATTTGTACATTATAACCTTTTGTTCAGTAAGCATTTGTTGTGTTTCGGTAAGCAGGAATGGTATACCCTGCTGAAACAGTAACAGCTTTGATTTTGAGGCGTTAAATACAGGTTTTATATCTCCGGGTAATGGCAATACCCATTTTTGATTGCTGGATGCAGTTATGGACTTTCCTAATGCATTGTAGGCTGTCATCATGAGGTTTTTAACCGATTTAACACCGTCAATTTCCATTAGGGCAGCGATAATGTCTGACGCATGTATCTCTTCAGGAAGGGTCGCTTTTTCAATTTCCTCATCTTTAAGGAAGCCATGTATTAGCTTTGGACCAAGAAAAATATCTTCCGAATGATATCCTTCGTTTACCAGTTGTGACAGGGTATAGAAGTTTATTTTCGGACTGATAATATTATCAATAGCGATTTGTACCTGGCTCATTACCTCTATGGCATCACTGCCCGGTACAATATCAATATCGGCACAAATCCCAATATCTGTTTTTTGGATAACCTCAACACACAGGTAGTCTTCACACAGATTCCTGTTTTGTTGCAGACTGTTTGCTACACTGGCGGTAACAGTTTCAATCTTTTCTTTTTTGGTAGCAAGTAAGGCTATTACCTCACATACGTTTTTCTCTTTACCAAAGTAATTCAGGGCAATATCCAATTCACGGGAATCGTCGGGGAAAATCCTGAAGTGAAGTGAATCGGTAGGTTTGCTGTACCTGTTCACTACCAAATACACTATACCATTTGTTATTTTAATGCTATCTATAGTAATTTTAGACGGCTTATCCATTTTTTTGAACAGTGCTGTGTTGGGATGATTCCAGTTAGTAAATTGCGGAACGATTTTTAGTTTTACCCAATGGTCTTCACTCCAAAAAGCATGTTCTAAAACAAGACTGTTAAGGTCGCCCAAAACAGGATCATCTTCCAGTTCTATACGGACTTTATTAAGTCCTCTTAGTTTCAGTTCGGGTATTGTATTGTTTTTATTATCAGTGTTTTTAAGGCTAAGTTTATCTTCCCTTTTATTGATATACAGCTTGGCTTCGGTATCGTTAGGTAGTTTGTACCCATCTTCGTCGGTAGTTTTTTGTGAGGCAATAACCCAGGCATTGGCAATACCTTCTATATCTATTATCAGTTTCCTGTAATCAATTCGAATTAGGGGAGCATTGGTAAAAATATCCGATGCTTTGAAAAACGTATTGTTTTGTATAACCCCGTTTTTATTGGTAAGCAGGTCTTTTATATCAAAATCGGCTCTGTACCCCAGTTCGGTAATGGCATAGCAAAGCACATCCAGTATGGTTATACCGGGATCGTGGGCATTGTAGTCGGTCCAAAATTTATGACCAAGCGTTTCTATATGCTTTAATCCTTCCTGTAGCAGGAACTGAAAATCCTGTGACGGATTCAGTTTTCTGTCTTTCTCTATATAATAGTCCTGCGGCATGGCTTTTTATTTTATTTCCTCTATGAGGTGTGATTCATTAGGGATAAATAATGTAAAATCGGTTTGGGGTGTAATCTTGTTTAGGTTTTGGATATGGGAGTCTGTTATCTGGTTATTTTCATCCAGTAGGTATTGTGTAATCTTAAAATTGGTTATGTAGTCTACAAAATCCTGATTGTCTACCAGTTGAATGATGGATGAAAACTCAATTTCATTGGCAAAATTCAGTTCGGGGTCATCATAGGCCCACGGACTCAAATACCTGTTTATGGTTTCCTTTAACTGACTGATGTATAGCCTGCTGTCCATACCGGGTACTTCCCAAAACTTTACATTAAACTCAACCTTAATCATTTCTGCCTTTGGTGCCTTAACGTTAATGCGGGCATGCGCTGATGCTTTTTTACTTAAATGCTCTTTTATTAAAAGCATCTTATTAAGACTAAGCAGAGGTTTCCAGCTTATGTTATCTGTGTTTTGTGATTTTGCCACAGGTATTACCGTAATATAGCCGGCAGCTACGTTCGATATCTGAGTATCATACCTGTAATGATTTAGTGTTTTTACCCTGTATACTTCCGGGAATTCCTGTAAGACTATATGCTCATAATCCCATACGGTTATGGCTCTGTTTTTATGTCTTAGTCTTTCGCTTATCCTTGTGTAAAGGGATTCGTCTGCTTCGGCTTTTCTGCCCCCAAAAGAGGCATACGGCTGTAGTATCTTCTTAACCTGATTAATAGCTGTGTAAGTTTTGCTAATCGTTCCTTTCGGAGTATGTTCCAAAAATTCAGTACCTGTATTTTCATAATCAGTAAGTACTGCTTTTAGTGCCTGTACATGGATGCCTAAAATGCGGCAAACCGCCTGTATATTGGAAACCGATATACGCAACCAAAACAGTTTAGCCGAAAATAGCGTGTTATCATTGTTATAGCTTGGAACGGTAATGTTTACAAGCCCCGACTGGGTTAGGGAAAGAGTTTCGTCTCCTATATTTTGGGGTTCTATATCCTGCCACTGGTTGTTGCCAAGATAGGACCATTTTACTGTTGCAGGTTCCAGCCTAGGGTTTGCCGTACCTTCCTCCAGTTGAATAAGGAAGTTTAATCCGTCTTCATAAACTGCATTTTCAAATCCAAGATACATAAAACCTTCCTGAGCACTTGCAGTTGAGAATTTAAACAGCCCTTTAGTGAACTTTTCATACCCAAACGGAGTTGATTTAAATATCTCTACCGGATTCGCCTCGTTTGTTCTGGTAGTAAGGTTTATGGATTCGCTTACATTATACCAAAAACCAAAGTCATTATACTGAGGTTTGTATGGAAGTGTTCCGTCATTTTTAGTGGCATCAATGTAAGCTTCCATGTATTTTTCATTAGCATAATTGCTATCATTAAACTGAATTCTAAACTTACCATTGGATTTTATATCACTGCTGGCTATTTCGTTAAACCTGTAATCTGTTAACGGATAGTTGTTTTTGATTTCATTGTATTGGTTCGAAAACTGTACCCATACACCGTTGTGAAGCTGATAGGTAATAACCTTATTATAAAATATCCAGTTAAAGAAGAACGAACCGAATATAGCCTCTGCATTCTTTTTCATAAACAGCTCATTAGAGCTTATGTAAAAACTGTTACCACTTTTAGGAATTTCTCCAAACGGATAAAAGGATTTTTCGGGATCAATTGTACCAAAGTCCGATTCAATTTTGAATGATTTGAAACCGGCAACCTTTACAGTAATATCTATTTTACTTACAATATTTATTACCTCTGTACTTTTAGGTATTATTTTTAATACAGGGAAAGAAGTATTGATTTCTAAATCTTTGTGTAGCTTGGCATCATAAGGTATAATTGCCTTTTCATCAGCCGGGATACTTAGTTTAATTGCTTGTACAGCATCGGTGTTGTTTACTTTTTCATTCTCCTTTACAGTCAGTTCTATAAGTTCTTTTTCTCCAGAGATGTAAAAATCGAAATCGGTAGCATTGTATTGCTTATCATTGAAGGTAATATAGATGGAACGCTCACCACTTTGAAGAAATAATAGCGGACTGGCAATCATAATTCCTTCTCTTGTTTCTTCGGTATTTGTAGTAAAGGCATCAAATCCTTTTCCTGTAGTATTTAAATCGGTAAGTGTAGTTTTATAAAAGCTGTTGTTACTGTAATATTTACTTAAAAATGAACTGAGTTTTATACCGTTTATGGTTTGATCCTGAGTGGCACTGTAATATTTTTTCTGTCCGGCGCTGTTTTTCCCTGCCGGGAAAACAGTCCCTTTAGGTATAAGGAATGGTGTGGTGTTATGAGGCTGTACTACTAAGTGTACATAATCAGGCTTAGCCCTTTGGTTTTCAACCTTCAGTACGTTTTTATAGTAAAAGTCAAGGTGCCTTTTGGTAAACTCATTAAACTTATCTTTTGCTACCTGTAACAGTTTTACAAAAGACAGGAACAAAGTATAATGCGGAGAATGGTCAGGGTAATTACTTAACTGATTGTCTACTGCTTTTTGGGTAAAGTTTTTCCAGGACAGTAATAACCCGAAAAGCTGCTGTATAGCCTTATTGAATACATAGTTTTTTAGCAGTGAGGCTATATCAGATGAAGTGTTTACCATAGTAATGATATAGGTAAACCTTTCGGCTATGGTATAAGTAGAGGAAATAAGCGCTTCCTTTTCAAGGATGTTATCATCCAGTAATGCCGCCTTTTCCTTAAGTTCGTTAAACTGTGTTTCTATTTGGTTGAAATACTCCAGTAATATTGCCTTTTGTGAAGCATTATCGCTATTGATAAGTATTTCATTCTTCTTTTTTTCAAAAGAGCTTTGTAACAGTTCTATATTCCAGTTGGCAATCAGTATAAGTATGGAAGTGGATTCCCTGCCGAAAAACTCGGCCCATGTACCTTCTGGAATATTAAACTCGTTGTAAAACGTTACATACTGCGAAAGCTTCTGAACAAAAAGGATAAAGTCCTGTTCGTTCCTTTCATCCAAACGGAAGTAAGTGGGATCTAAAGCAGGGTTTACTCTGTTAGACTGAGTAGTTCCCATTCCGCTGTGTATTGATAATATGGAGTTACAGTTTCCCATTTTGTTGTTATTGTTTTACAAAAGTTCCTTCTTCCAGGTAGTAAGGGAATACATAGTTCTTTCTGGAGTTTGTAGCCCTTATGCGATAGGTAATTTCAATGTATACCACACCATTATTGGTTCCTTCAGTTTTGAAGTCGGTATCAAGAAGTTCAATTCGGGGTTCATACAGCACTATGGCATTTTCAATAATCCCCTTTATTTTGGTAAGCAGGGTTACCGTTATACTTTCATAAAGCATAGCTGAAAGGTCACACCCATAGTCAGATCGCATAATCCTTTCCTTTAACTGGGTGGTAAGTAGTATTTGCAGGCTTTGGTATATGTCCTGTTCATCACTTACTGTTTCTACTGTTGCTTTATGTTTATTGAAGGTAGGAGGGAAGCCCCATCCTGTCCCTAAAAAAGAATCCTTTTTCATAATTGTTTGGTTTTTTATCCGCCTATCATTACAGTAGGGCAGCCTACGGTTACCGTACCGCCATGAGCTGTTGGGTCACCCATTCTCACGGCAGATTTACCGGCAATAAAAACACTGGAAGAACCCGTTGTAAGGGCATCGGGCGCTCCGGCACATACACAATTGTCGCCCACTACGGCAGCAGGCATACCGCCTACAAGTACTGTGGTATTACCTCCCGGCAGTATAGGACCGCCTACATGAGGTTTAGGCCCGTCTGACATTGGGCAGGTATGCATATCTGTAGTTCTGGCTGCTGCTCCCATAATTAGTTTAGATTGATGATTGAACCCTTTAGTTCCAGTTGGCTACTTGCTTCAATACCGGTTTGTATGCCTTCTACCTTAATGTTTCCGTTTGCTTTTATATTGAGGTCCTTACAGCTTTCAATAGTAATTCCCTGGTCGTTGAGTATTACTTTGTTGCTGTTAGCGTCTTCAAGGGTAATCCCTTTTTGGTCGTCACTTATAAGAACCTTGTTTCCGTCGTTAGTGCTTATTTCAATACTTTTTGTTTCTCCGTCAATTACTATGCGGGTACCTTCTTTGGTCACAAACCCTTTTTTGTAATTATTAGCATCAATAGGAAAGGGCATTGGTTTATTACTACTGTACAAACAACCAAGCACCACAGGGGTATCGGGGTTATTGCCTATACAGCCTACAATAACTTCGTCATCCACATCGGGGATAAAAAAGCTACCCGTTTCGTTTGATGCATTGAGGGTTGCGAGCCTTGCCCATATACCTTCTCCGTTTTCCGACAGGATAGGGATGCGTACCTTAATCCTGAACTGGTTGTTGGGGTCTTCCTCTATTTGTGTGACTACTCCAATTTGTAATCCGTTTAGAGTATTGGACTGCCCAATCTGTGCCTGAGTGTTGTTAACTCCCGGTGAAGTACTTTCAGTAAAGGAACGTTCGCTTTCCAGTCCGAAAGTATATTCTGTTTTCCAGCAGCCGTTTTCAAAAGAATGTACTTCCTGTGAAATAAGCAGTTGTATATTATCTATGTCGTTATTAACCTTACTGAAGGTGATGTAATCGCCCAGTTTGGCACTTAGGTTACCAAAGGTGGTTACCCTGCCCTGAATAGCGGCGATGTTACTTCTTTCCAGTGTGGCATTGGCAATTTTTTCCAGTGTAGATTCCTGCAATGAGGTTTGGCTAACCCTTACCGTATGCGGATTCTCATCGGCATCCTGCTCACTTGACACACGACTCACCGACTGGCTTTCTATATCCCAGCGTTCTATGGTAACCGACGATCTTCTCTTTTCGGGGTCAATACGACCGTTAAACGTAAAAACATTAATGCCGTTTTCTGCCTTATAAGAAGGTTCATGGTTGGTATTCAGTATGTCAATTCCGGTAAATTCGGTATTGCGTAATGCGACCATCATCCCTATGGAATCCAAAAAACCTATAAGGTAATCCCAAGGCGTGGTTGAGGTATTGTGTGTTATCTGTTCCTCACTCCAGGGCTGATTGGTTAGGTTATCGCTAATACTTAGGTCTCTGGTAAAGAGCGTTAGTTTATCACCAAAAGTATGGTTGTTGTTTTCTTCTTCCGATGACGATTGTGTTAACTGCAATGCAATATCCTTACACTCTACCTTAGCCGTTATCTGTTCGCTTTCAATACGTTTATCAAGCGACTTTATAATCCCCTTAAAAATAGTTTCACTGCTGCCTTCAAAATTTACTTTTACCTCTATAGCTATAGGAGGATCACCTGCATTTCGCGTAAGCGAATTAATAGGCAGTTCCTCTTCTTCTTCCACATGGTTTGCCGCATCTACAAAAATGAACTTAGCTGTAGGAATCCTATTAAGTTCAAACTGTATGGTTGCTTCCTTTAGCAGGACATCTAGCCCTGTGTTTACCCCGTTAATAAGAAACTCAAGGTTGAGTAAAGTGTCTGAAGAAGGGTAATATGGCTGTAAATCAGGCATAGTAGGTTATTTTACAGGTGGGAATTTTATTTTCTGACCAAGACTGATGTTTCTGAAACTTAACAGTTTATTGTTCTTAGCTACATCTATGTAAAACGAATTGTTCCTGTAAATGTCTTCAGCTAAAAGGGTGAGCTTGTCATTCATTTTCACTGTTCTTTCGTGGGTAAGATCGGGTGAGCTGCGCTGTTCGCGGGCTACCATAACTTTGTAGTCTACAGTGCCCTTAAAGGTGCAGTTTACCTTTGCCCTTATGGGCCTGCCGTCTTTCCTGAAAAGAACATAATCAATATTCATACTCTTTAACCTGCAGGTAAGGCTGTAACCTCCCCATAAAAGCTTTAGGTAAGAAGTTTGGTGGGTTTCGCCATCAAAGCCCATTAACAGGTCCTTAAACGCTTCCACCTCTTTCTCTACGGTTTGTACTTCGCCAAAGGGATTTACTATGGCTGGTTTTAAGGCCTCGGCAACATCGCCAAACGCATCCAGTAAGTCTGATCCCTGACCGTTACCGTCTTTTATTTTCCCGGGAGGAATAATTCCGGTACTGTCAAACAGAAACTCAAAACTTACCTCTTCGCCTTCAATACGGTTAAACCTAAGGTCACTGCCGGTAGTTCCCATTGCCTGCCCGTCACAAAACACCACATTGTGCCTCATACTATACTTCTCAGGGTTTAGCTGTACAAAAATGGTTTTGCGTGGTGGTTCGGTATATTGCTTGGTAGGGAATACCTCAATACGCATTTTGTCTATACTTCCTAAAATTCCGGTTATCATCGTTCAGCCCTTTCTTTCATTATTTCCAGTACGCTTCGGGTACATTCCTTCACTATTTCCGATATCATTTCCTTTCGTACAACATTATCGGATTGTGGTGCGGCAGTATAACTTTCCCGCTGATTTTCAGCCACAGTTACTTTTATTCTTAATTCTTTGATTTCTATTACCATGGTTAAAGATTTTAATAATTAAAAGGGAATGGGAATTTCTTTGAAAAAGTTATACTTAAGGGTAATGGTTTCAATCACTATTTTGTTCTCTTCGGCATTAAAGTCACTAAACTCATAGCTTAAAGGGATAGCCTTTGCAACATACCAAACCTTTACAGGGTTACCCTTTTCGTTGAGTAAAGAGACAATAAGGTTTGCCGGGTAGAAAATGAAATCGTCCATTGCCTGATTGCACCATAATGACAGCCCGGACAAGTCGTTTGTAAGTCCCCTTTTAAGTACCAGGTCCTGATACCCTGAGCGAAGCGGCAGGTTGTGTTTAAACTTATTTTGTCCGCCTTCGGTATAGGGTTCGGTTTCCATGGTAACTTTTAGTCCCGAGACACTCTGAAACTTGGTGTCAATGGAAAACTGAGGAACCAGTTCAAAAACGACTGAAAAATGGAAGCCTGTTATAGGATCGCTGCCCGGCATAGTTCTTTATGATTTAGATTCTACAGTAATGCCATGGTTGGCTAGTTCTACGGTATCTATAGCTGCCTCGTTAGCGTCTGATTTTAAATCGGTGCATTTAAGCGACACTATAAAGCAGTCTTTTACGGTCCATACTACTTTAGGTTCGTGGTTTTCATCAAGCAGGGATATGATTATGGTACGTTTTTCTACCGTATTTTGTGCTACGGTATTGTACCAATCGTAAAACTCATTGTCCCCTAAAAACACCCCGCGTTTTAAAGTAATATTGCTTAGTTTTTGCAGCCCGGGCATTTTCTTTTTGAAAAACTCAGGGCTGGAACCTACACGATGTTCAATAACATCCATTTCTTTATTTAAGCCCGATACTTCCGTAAAGGCTATTTTGCTGCCACCCCATTGTACGCTGAAGTGAAACTTAGGTAGCGGAAAATCTATATTTGGCATCTTGTTATAATTTTAAGGTTATCTAATAATTATGGTTAAGATCGTTGCTGCATTTGCTTGAACTCAAGTATGATAAATTCGGCAGGTCTTGAAGGTGCATAGCCTATTTTAACGACCATTCTGCCCTCAAGCACATCCTGAGCCGACATGGTTTCGTTAAGTCCTACACGAACAAAAAAGGCATGCTCTGCTTTGCTTCCTGCCAAAGCACCGTCATTCCAAAGAGTAGTGAGATAATTATCTATCATACCCTTAACACTAACCCATGTTTGCGCTACATTTGGTTCAAAAACATATTGCATACATGCCTTTTTAACCGATTCTTCAATCATATTTGCCAGCCTTCTAACATTTACATACCTCCAGTCCTTACTGTTTCCCGCTAATGTTCTTCCACCCCAAACAAGGAATCCTTTTCCTGTAAACTTCCTTATGGCATTTATCGATTTTCCGGTTTCGTGTATATTCATGTTCTGCTGTTCGGCATCATTAACATCGTCTGTAAGACCTACTATACCATTAATGCTCACGTTTGCCGGAGATTTCCAAACACCGCGTGTGGCATCGGTAATGGCATATATTCCTGCTACTGCTCCTGATGGCGGAACCGTATTCATAGACTGAGACAGTTTCTCCACTATTGATGGATAAATAGGAATTTGTGAGATAAGGTTATTTTCTTCAAAAAGTATGTAATCATTAAGGCTCTTAACGGCGTTGTCCATTGCATTTATTATGGCTGCATGCAGCTTTTGTACAACCAACTGAATTTTTACAAAATCAGGCTCATCATGTGGTGTAGGGGTAGCTACAGCCACTTTTATAACATCTGTGTAAGGATTGCTGGCAGATTCTGTGTAAGCCGATATATCGCCCCATGCATCTTTAAAGTTGGTGTCGTTATCTAATGCAGTAAGATCATCAACATCGGTCGTACCGTTTGATTGTTTCAGTACCTCATAAGCAAACTTGAAGTCTACCAGTTCCTGAGCATATTTCTTCAGGAAATTAGTAATAAGGTCTGACGTAAAGTTTTTCGCAGCCGTACTGGTAAGATCTGCCGGTTTGCCCAACACCTTAAGCATGTTCCACATTTTATCTATAGCTGTTTTCAGCTTATTGTGGGTATCAATAGGTATTTGGTGTAGCTTTTTAGGATTTGTAGCATCTGAAGGAGCAGGAGAAGGGTTCCATGCTGTATTCACGGCATCGTAGTCGGCATTTTTCTTTTCAAACTCTTCTATTGAAGCCTTCAGTGATGTGTTTGATGAATATATGCCTTTAAAGTTTACCTTACCAGCTCCTGTTCCGTTAATGTCCTTAAACCTGAAACTGTAAGGGAACGAGCTTTTAAGGTATGGATAGTAAGCCGATCCGTATTTAAGGTTCTGGGTGCCAACCCTGTCTCTAAACTCTGCACTGTCGGCAACTAATCCGGTATCCTGTTTCACATCCATTATAGTAAACCTGTCCATAAGTTCAGCACACTGCATTAGCGCCTGTTGTTGCACAAGTCCCAGTTTTTGTGCCGTTAGATTAATGGCATCGGGGAAAAGTAACAGTGTTGGCTCGTCAAACTTTTTAAGGAGCTCAAGCCCGTCAGTAAATGTAGTTTCACTAGTTATATTATCACTGTAGTTCCCTACAGAAACGATATAACATACACCGCCGCCATTACTGTAAAACAGCCTAAGCGAATTGTACAGTTTGTACTTGCTTTCGGTTACGGTTGTATTGTTTGTAGGCATTAGGTTTGCGTCTAACTCCACTGCTACTGAAGCAGGTTGTGGTGCGCCGCCAAAAAGCTCTTCAAACTCCATGAAAGAAGTTATTCTGGTAGGCACAGTGGGGCCTTTTGCTGTATACCCTACAAAAGCAGGTACTGCGGTTGCTACCTGAGCAACTGAAGGAGGGAAGGCATCAATCTCATTGATGTATACCCCCGGTGTTTTAATAGAACTTATATTCATAACTTTTTCGGTTTAGTTCTTAAGTATGGTTATTAATTGTTTAATCATTATCTGCCTGAAACTCGTGTGATTCCAGTTGCCCTATCAGGCTGTTCTTATCGTTTTCCCAAAGATTGATTTTAACTTTATTGATTACTTTTTCCTGAGTAGTAGTTGAGCTTTGTACAGCGCACAATCTTATTTTATACAGTACCGAAGGCATGTACTTAGAACCCAGGTACGACCACATTTGGTTAAGCTGTTCCATAGACAGGCTAACCAGTTCCATGCTCACCTTGGAGTAGTTTTCTTTTTGTACCTCGCTTTTTGCCAGATAAGAAGTGTAGTCTATAAGCTCGCTATCGTCGTTTTTATAGTAAAAGGTGTTGTTTTGCTGGAAATAGCTTATAATGTTTTTGAGTTTATCCAGTCCGTCAAGGTATTTGGAAAGGTCTTTATTGTAGGAACTGAAGAGAACAGACAGGATAAGGTTTTGTGCAGGATGCCTGTAACGGGATATATTAGTATCATCGGCAGTACCTTTAAGGTATACCGACTGGTTTTTGAGTGTTTTGTCTTCCTCAATATTAACTATAGACATTACTATAGGTGTTTTTGAGGTTAAAAACTCATCGCCGTCATTAAGTGTGGCTATGTTGGTAATATCGATTAGGCTGTTGTCTGTATCGATAAGTCCTGCAAGTTTTTCTATGATAATTTTAATATCCATCACTCTGAACTTTTTAGCATTTAATTTTGTTCAGCATGGGGTGATGCTGTTGGTTGGTTTTTGTTTGTACAAAGTAACTTGTATATAATCAGTTAGTTGTGAGGTTATAACCCTGTTTTACAGGGGGAAATACCCCTTAAAATCTTTAGGGGATTGTATTTAGGAATAACGTTAAAAAATGATCAAAATCATTTCGTGTTCTTTGATATTATACCATTTTAGCCTTAAATTTATAGTGTAAACCAATTGTATTTATGGAGTTTATAGATTACTACAAAATACTGGGCGTTGATAAGAGTGCAACGACCGATGAGATAAAAAAAGCCTACAGGAAACTGGCGCGAAAACTACACCCCGACCTGAACCCCGACGATAAAGAGGCTGATAAAAAATTCCAACAGCTTAACGAAGCCAATGAGGTACTGAGTGATCCTGAAAAGCGAAAGAAATATGATAAGTATGGAAAGGATTGGGAACACGGTGAGGAGTATGAAAAATACAGGCAGCAACATCAGCAGCAAAGACAGTCTACATCCCAGGGTTTTGGTACGCAGGATTTTGAAGGAGGTGATTTCTCTGATTTCTTTGAATCGATGTTTGGTGGCGGCGGCTATACCCGCAGTGGTGGTGGTCGTGGCAGGCAGGTGCGTTTTAAAGGTCAGGATTTCCACGCCGAAATGTCTCTTACGCTAGAACAGGCCTATACTACCCACAAGCAAACCTTTACCGTAAATGGTAAAAGTCTCAGGATAACTGTTCCGGCAGGTGTGGCCGACGGTCAGGTAATTAAACTGGCAGGGCAAGGAGGTAATGGCGCAAATGGTGGACCTAATGGTGATTTGTATATTACTTTTACCGTGACCAATTCACCAAATTTTAAAAGGCTGGGTGATGATTTGTATGCCGATAAGGAAATTGACCTATACACAGCTGTACTTGGTGGTGAGATGATGTTTGAAACCATGAATGGTACCATAAAACTGAAAGTAAGCCCCGGTACACAAAATGGTACAAAGGTTAGGGTTAAAGGAAAAGGTTTCCCCGTGTATAAGAAAGAAGGAAGCTTTGGCGACTTGTACATAACCTATACCGTTAAGATACCTACAAATCTTACGGATAAGCAAAAAGAACTGTTTAAGGAATTGTCTAACGAATCAAAATAATCAGGACAATGGAAAGTAACGAATACATACCGGTAAAGATATTTTGCCAGCACCATAGCATAGAAATCGCTTTTATAGATACCTTACAGGAATACAACCTGGTAAAAGTAATAACAATAGAGCAGGAGGAATGCCTGCCGGTAAGTGAGGTAAGCGAAGCAGAACGAATGATTAGGCTGCACAATGAACTTAATATTAATATGGAGGGACTTGGTGCTGTTTTTCATTTACTGCAAAAAATGAAGAACATGCAAACTGAAATTGAAGGCCTTAAAAACAGATTACGATTTTACGAACCCTGATAAAACGAAATAACTATGGATAAATTTAACCAACTTATAAGTGGAAGTAAACCTGTACTGGTCGACTTTTTTGCAACCTGGTGTGGTCCCTGCCAAATGCTGGCACCCATATTACATGATGTAAAAACCGATATGGGCGATAAGATTACCATTATCAAAATAGACGTAGATAAAAACCAACAGTTAATGGCAAATCCTCAGTTTCAGGTAAAAGGTGTCCCTACACTTATGCTGTTCCAAAACGGTAAAATGCTCTGGAGGCAATCAGGAGTACTGCAAAAGGATGATATTATAAGGACGATAAATCAACACGCAAAGGTATAAGGGCGAAATCAAATTTCGGCTTCACCATGCATAAAAGGAATGTTACACTCAAAGCCGTAGCGTTCCTTTATTTTTATACGTAATTCATCGGCAGGTTCGTTTTCCCCATGTACAAGGAAAATACGTTCGGGCTTGTTCTCTAAAGCCGACAGCCAGTTTATCAAATCATGCTGATCGCCATGTGCAGATAATCCTTCAATCTGTAATATATTGGCCTCTACAGGATAGTACTGTCCGTATATTTTGATGGTTTCATATCCTTCTAATAGTTTGCGTCCGCGGGTGCCTTCGCCCTGATAGCCCACAAATATTACAGTGGTATTAGGTAATCCTATATAACGTTCAAAGTACGATAGCACACGTCCACCAGTAGCCATTCCGCTGGCAGCAATCACAACCTTAGGCCTGTTGTCAAATATTACTTTTATAGTGTCTTCATAATCGGTGATTACAGAGAACATTTTTGTCATTTCTATGCACTCATGAGCCGAAAGTTTGTGCCATTGCGGATTTTCGGTAAAAACCCCCAGTACATTAGCTCCCATAGGAGTATCCAGTATATAAGGGATATCAGGTATTCTGCTTTCTTTTTTGAGCTGCCATAGCAGGAACATAATAGACTGAGCCCTTTCTACCGCAAAACCGGGTATAATAACCGTACCGTCTTTATGAAAAGTATTGTTGATGTAGGTTTCCAGTTCCAGTTTTGGGTTGGTATCAGGATGAAGCCTGTTTCCATAGGTACTTTCTAAAAACACATAGTCGGCCTTTTTAGGTTTGGTAGGAGGGAACATAAGTACATCATTATCCCTGCCTACATCGCCCGAAAATACCAGCGTTTTATCTTCTGCCTCAACCGTTATACTACAGGCACCTATAATATGTCCCGCATTGGTATAGGTAATCGAGATTTCTGCATCAATATTAAACGTTTCATTTGGTTTTATAATCCTGAATAACGGGAATACGTCTTCAGCCTGTTCTACAGTATATAGTGGTTTTGCAACCTTATGTTTGGATGATTTCTTTTTGTTGGCTTTTGCAGCTTCTTCTTCCTGTATTTTGGCGCTGTCAAGCAAAATGAGTTTAGCTATTTCTTTAGTAGGTCTTGTGCAGTATATTTTTCCTTTAAAGCCCTGTGTAACCAGTTTAGGTAGCCATCCGCAATGATCTAAGTGCCCGTGTGTAAGTAATACATAATCTATGGTTTCGGCAGGTACGGGTAGTACTTCCCAGTTAAGTTCACGCAGTGCTTTTAACCCCTGAAAAAGCCCACAATCCACCAAAAAACGAACGCCGTTACTCTCTACAAGTGTTTTGGAGCCGGTAACCGTGCCTGCCCCACCTAGGAATTTTATTTTCATATCACATATAATTACAAATGCCCGAAGCCTCTTTAATAACATTTCTCATGCGGTTGGCACTTAGTCCTATTTTTTCAAGGCTTTCAGTGTTGTTAACCAGTTCTTTTACCAGCAGTATATTCAGTATAAGCAGTTTTTCCTTTTCGGCTGCCGTGAGTGATGTAAGGCAGGTTATAGGGTACAGGCAGTTATTATCTATTTTGGTTTTAATATTGTTTGCTTCAGGGTAATCCCAGCTTAAAAGGGATAACCCCGAGCAGGATGCAAATGCAACTGCATCACCCGTAAAACGCGTATTGGTAGCTATGGTACAGTTATCAATAGACTCTTCCGAATTGAAAATAGTATGGGTATTATGTTTTACATCATTAAAGCGGGAGAGGATGTACATAGGCACTTTGACATCCGACCGTACTTCACGGCTTCCGTGAAACTTACATTCTATAATCCCAACTTTATCGTCTTTTTTAATAACCACGTCAATTTCGTGGGTAACACATTTTCCCTGTAAGGTAATATTTGTGGTTGTAGCAAAACCTTCGGAGGCATACAGGCGGGCTATAAACTTTTCAAAGAAAAATCCGGCGGGGCCTAACATCTCTATAGCTCTGCGCAGGTTGTATTTTGCAGCATGCACGTTAGCCTCTTTTTTAAGAAGGCTGAAAGCCATTTTATAAATCTGTTTGGTACTTATACCGTCATACAGGTTTTTGTTTATCTCTTTCAGTATAAACTCCACCTTGTGTGGCTGGGCTCCCGACCGTAACAGGGAGTGCTTTAACTTATCCTGATTGAACTCAACAATATGCCCTGAATTTTTTACTACCTTCATAATAAGAATCTTACTATAAATGTAATGAAAAAATCCCGTCATTACTATGACGGGATTGTGTTGATATTATAAAAAGTTACCTGATTTCATCCAGTTTTTAAGATTGTCCATCCATCGGTCGTCGGTGGAGCGGTTTATCATTCCGAAACCGTGTTCACCATGCGGATACAAAAGTATTTCACTCAGCACTCCGTTTTTTAGTAAAGCTTCGTAATAAGCAATACTGTTACCTAGAGGTACGAGACCGTCATCGGCAGCATGAACCAAAAATGCAGGCGGGGTTTTGGCCGTAACCTGTAATTCGTTTGAGTACTGCTCAATCAGTTGTTTTGAAGGGTTTTTCCCAATAAGGTTTATCCTGCTACCCATGTGTGTAAGGCTATCGGTAAAACTGATAACAGGGTATAGTAATATAGAAAAGTCAGGACGGAGAGAAGTATGTTTTGGGTTGGCAATAACTTCTCTTTCAAATTGGGTAGAGGCGGTGGCGGCAAGGTGTCCTCCGGCAGAAAAGCCCATTATGCCAATTTTATTAGGGTCGATGTTCCATTGTGCGGCATTTTCACGAACCAATTGTATAGCACGCTGTGCATCCTGTAGCGGGGCTATTTTTCTATCTTTCATAATGGTATCGTTTGGTAGGCGGTATTTCAGCATAAATGCCGTAATCCCCATTTTATTTAATGCCTCGGCTACATCTTTACCTTCGTGTCCGGTAGCAAGCACGGCATATCCGCCACCAGGGCAAATAATAACAGCCGATTTTTTATCAGATTGTTTTTGAGGCTTAAATACCGTAAGGGTAGGGATTGATACGTTTTGAGTAAGCAGGAAGCCACTGTATTTAGTCTCTTCTTTGTTTTCGCCTGGTATACTGTTGGGAATTGAATCTTTGTATAAAGGGATAACCTGCTGGGCAGTAACATTAATTGTGAATACAGCTGCCAGTAGTATAAATGCGGTTTTCATAATATGGGTGTAATTTGAGATGGGAAATTAAATATTTACTCCCGTATCTCAAAAAATATTATTGGTTAATTTGACCATTAGAGAGGGCCGAGTATAAACGATAGGCTTATCAGTTGTTCGGTATCGTTTATTTTTTCTACATAGTTTAGTACAACACATTCGGGAAAATCATCAATACCATAGGGAATTTCCTGATTGTAGGATAGTGATGCTCCCTGTTCGGCTTCATGCTTTAAAAGATGAATACCGCTTTCCACATCAAGTGGCACATTTATATAAGGATAAATACTTTCCATAAACCGAATGGCTTCTATATAGTTTTCCTGTATGGAATCAGTTATCAGTCGGGTTTTAAACTCAAAAGTGATGTTTACATATTCACAGCCTTCGTTGTATACCTTTAATATACTGCCGTTAGGTAGTACAGCCGTTTCTATGGCTGAAAGTCCGTCACTTTGCAGGGTAAATTTATGATTACTAAAGTATTTGTTGGTAAGAGTAGGTTCTGCAGCACCCCTTACACAATCGTTATTCTGTTGTGCCTGTACATCCTGATTAAACAGCATGGCAAAGGCTAATATGGTCGTTTTGATTAAGTGTATCATAGCTTATGATCTTAAATCGTTTTCCTTCTCTAAAATTACGGTATTATTTATAAAGTATTCACCATTAATGTGATAGCTTTCTAAAAAACAGCTTTCTTCACTGTGTAACATTGGGTCTGTAATTGCCTTTTTAATGGTAAGGCTGTCCAGTTTAAATGCTGTTTGGTTATCAATACGCACCTCATAACTATTGTTTAAAGGCATATTACGGTGTATGTTTCCCCAGTATTTTGTGGTTTCAAGTGACAGTGCAGGTATAGCTTCCACAGCAAAGGAATCTTTTACTTTCTTTCTGTCATATTCATAAATCATTATGTTGTTCAGTTCGTTTTCAGTATATCCGGTAAAGGTGAAATTAAGGAAGCTTATTTGACCTGTAGCTGTACTTTTCTCCTCGGGTGTTTTACAGCTCACTGCTTTTAGCATCAGTATTGTTATAGCTGTAAGTTGTATCCTTTTCATCATTGTTTCTGTTTTTAGGGGCTGTAGTACAAAATTAAACCGAACCACTATCACTACAGTACACTGTGACAATGAAGTTTATATATCCCCGAATACCGTGAGGGAAGCCGTTTTTAAAAGCCTGAATTTTGTGATGAACTCTAAATTACATATTGAAATGGACTTTAAAACAATGTTGCAACTTCCGGCTATGCCAACGACAAAAATTATAGAAATACTACAACAGATAGTTGAGAAAGAAAGAGATAGTGAAAACCCCGATATTCCTCAGGTAAGGATAACAGCAGGAGCATCGGGCTCGTATGTCGGTTACTTTATTGATTATAATAAAGACGATAGGACTATACTTTTGGGCAACTGGTTTGATAACCAGTCTGAGCTAAATTATATTGATTATGGTAATGTTACCGGAATATCTGTAAGCAGGGCAAACAAGTACGCCTATCTGTTCTCAAACGGGAAAATACCATTTGTACCGGCAGAGGGCGATGTACCTACCATGCTTAAATTAAAAGAAGCTATAAAGAATACTCAAATGGCTTTTAAAATTGCCCTTAAAGTTCCGCATGATGTAATTATAGAATGGAACAAACCCGAACAGCCTACTGGTACTGATAAGTACTATGCCAAAGAGTTTTTAAGTATTCTTAAAAATGCTGTAACCGGTATTTGTGCCGATAATTTAGGCAGGGAAGCTTTTGCAGAAAGTGTAAAGAAACTCGCTTATAAATTTGGCACAGAGAATACAGTAACACTTAACGGAGACGAAATGCTGGTAACAGCAAACATGGAGAGAAACTGGCAAACAGTACCATCGGCTACTATGTTACAGGAAATGATGGAAAAGTGTTTATAAAAACAAACTTGATATAAATTAAAAAGCTCCTGAATTTCAGGAGCTTTTTTTATGAAGGATTAGAAACAACAAAAACTACTACTATAGGTTGTTTTCAAGGTATTCTCTTATAGTTGTATCTGTATAATAACCACTATGATGTCCTCCATAACTTGCTTCAATTGTTAGTATGCCACTGTCAAGGTTAAGGTTTTTCTTTTCCTCAGCACCTTCGGCAGGTATATTGTTTACTACAATTTTAGTTATGCTTTCCTGTACGGCTTCTTTACCTACCGTGTCAGAACATAGTTCTTTAAAAGCATCTACCGTGCGTTGTAAACATACGCTTGGTATAAACTTGATAGCTTCCATATCAAAAGAGTCCCAAGTAATGTCAATAGGAAGTTCTTTACCTACAATCTCGTTAAGCTCGTTTTGATAGTTATCAAAGTACTGCTCTTTAATGCCCTGAATGGCTTTTTTTTCCTGTAATCCCATAAATGTTATTTTTTTATTGATTTTCAAATATTTTACTATTGCCAAAATTAGCTTCTCAGTTACTGCTGTACATGACCTCTTTACGGGAAATATTTTACTCACTGAATTCAGGGATTAGACACTCAATGTTTTGCTGTAGTTTGGTTTTGTAAAGTAAGACTATGAGAAAAATGATATATATACTTGTAATTATAGCCGTTTTGATAGTGTGCAGGGGGTGTATACCAAGCCTTATGGGCGGAGTGAGTAAAAAAACGGCAGCCGAAAACCTAACTCAATATTTAGAAAAGAATTTTAAGGGGGAACTGGGGTTTGAAGAATTATCGCGTTTTTTTAATGAAGGGAATATGAACCCCAATATGTTTAGAGCTGTTGTGTATGAAAAAGCCCGACCCGTAATACTATTTGTAAGTTATTTTGATGCAAAGAAAATACTAACGGAAGAAGGAGATAAAACTGTAACAGCTTATCATAAAACAATCCCCGAACAATATAAGGAAGCCAAAACAGATTATACTGCCAGAGAGTATATTAGGGAATACTTTAAAGACAGACTGAGCAAAATTGACTTTGGTTACTTTGAAACGACAGCTATTTTTGACCATAAGGCACAGGTAAGTGAGATTAAAAGTATTACCGATGATTTTGAACAGCAACTAAATATGTACAAGGACAGTTTACTTGTAAGTAATACCCATAGGGTTGTTTTTGATATGGAAGAGGTAAACGGACTTACACTTAAAGTAGACTTTGATTCGGAGTCAGATAAGTTTACCGGACAGCGTTTTGGGGTTTGGCGAAAAAGTAAAAGCTATACAAAAATAGAAGAGGCATTAAAGCCCGAAATGACAAAATACCTTAGCAGTAATAATTTTGACCTGCAACTGCACGCTACGAATGCCTTTTACCTCAGACAGACTGATTTTGCCGAAGGGGTATGGGTAAACTTCTTAGAAAAGAAAGGTATCGTGCCTAGTGATAAGGGTAGATGGCAGGATCCTGTAATTGCTTTTATATTTGTGTATTATGACTTAAATACCGGAGACATTAAAAAGCAGTTTGTAGAAAAACGTATTGTTTTTGATTCCTACATGGATGAATTGGATAGGATAGGGAAGAACCTCCCTGCAGAATACCATTAATCTTCAAACAATCCGGATTCAATAGCAAACTTAACAGCCCCGGTAGTGGTTTTAGATCCTGTTTTAAGCAGTATGTTTTTGCGATGGGTTTCAACCGTATTTACCGATATGAATAGAGCTTCAGATACTTCTTTTGAAGTAAGCTCATCGGCAAGTAGTTTAAGTACTTCTTTTTCCCTTTGAGAAAGTTCGATGTCCTTATATTTTTTTCGCTCAAATACGCTTTCCATATAGCGTTGTTTAATGATGTCTGAAAAGTACTGTTCACCGTCTATAACAGTACGCACGGCTTTTTGAAGCTCTTCCTTACTGGTAAACTTAGGGACAAAACCATCGGCTCCCTTTTGTATTACCTTATGTACGGTACGGTGGTTATCCAGCATACTAAGCATAATGATTTTTATATCTGCTTTGTGTTTTTTAGCTTCTGTAAGCAGTTCAATACCATCCATTTTAGGCATATTTATATCAGTTATAATCAGATCGATTTCAAACTGACCTAACAGCCTCATTACCTGCTTGCCTTCGGTAGCCAGGTGTACATCCTTAACCTGTGGCATTTCATTTAAAATGGTATGAAGCCCCTCTAAAAACATAAGGTGGTCGTCTGCTATAATGATATTTACTGTTTTCATGTCTGTTCTTTTATAGGGATGTTAATGGTAATTGAGGTTCCGCTGTTGGCAGAGCTGTCTATATCAATACTACCGTGTACTTTTTCAATACGCTCGCTTATATTGCGTAGCCCTATTCCCTGTTTTTTATTTTTGGTAAAACCTGTCCCGTTGTCGTTTATAACAATATTGAGGTAGTCTTCGTGTTTGGTTAGCTGTACCTCTGCCGTGGTGGCATTGGCATGTTTCAGTATGTTATTTACCAATTCCTGGACAATGCGGTAGGCATCGGCAAGTAGGTCATCCGGTAGGTTGTCAATCTCTTCCTCAGGATAAAAGAAAGCTGTTATTTTTAATCCAGAACGTAGGCTTAGCTGCCCTAAAAAGTCGTGTAAAAAGCTTGCAAATCCAATTTTTGAAAAGGGAAGTGGGTGTAACTGGTGTGACAGGCTCCTAAGGTCACGGCAGGCATTGTCTATGCTTTGCAGCATACGCTTTATTTGCGGATTATCTTTTTTATCACCAGCATAATGCTCAAAAGCAATTTTAATACCGGCAAGGTCACTGCCTATACCGTCATGTATTTCTCTTGCCAGGCGGGCACGTTCTTCATCCTGTCCTTCCTGAAAACGCTCAATAACCGATATTTTATGGTCTTTTATAAGCTGATTGATTTCCTGTTTGGCATTCTCTTCCTTTTGTACCACCAGTTGTTTTTGTACCCTTAAACGGAGTACATAAAAATAACGGAGAATAATAAGGGTGATAAGTACCAGTATAAACCCTGCTACAAAGGCATTACGTAGTACGGTTTGGCGCTTTACGGTAAGTTCGGCTTTTTGCAGCTCGGCCTCATTTAGTTTCTGTTCTTTTTCTAACAGGGCAATTCGGGTTTCCTTCAGCTCGGTTTCATAACGTTCCTGTAGTCCGGCTACATATTTTTCCTTGTCAACCGAATTGATTTCGTGCTCGGTACTAATTCCTTTTTGGTAGTACAGTAATGCATTTTTATAATCTTCCTGCTCTTCATATAACTGAGCCAGATTTTTATAAAAGTTAGCATTATAACTAAGCAGTGATTTCTCCTCACTTATATCCAGTGCCCTTTGAAAGTAGTTAATGGCCTGTTGGGTATTGTTGAGCTTCATTTCGCATAAGCCCAAATCGTTTAGCACAATAGCCATGTCTGAAGTGAAGTTGAGCTGTTCCAGTAGGGCAAGTGTTTTTTTAAGTTCAGGAATAGCTTCCTTATACTTTTTTTGTACTACCAAAAGCTGCGACAGGTTTATTTTAACATAAGCTATGGCAGCTTTATTACCCTCACGCTCCCTGTATTTTAAAACGGTTTGATAGTGTTTATAAGCTTCGGGATAGCGTCCCTGTTCCTTCAATATATTGGCAAAATTAAAAAGGGTTATAAGTACGCCATCGTCATCACCAAGAGCACGATACAAATTAGCAGCCCTGTCTAGGTTTTCACTTGCTTTTTTATAATCTTTTTGAAGTATGTAAAGTGTTGCTATGTTTTGATAGGCATTGGCCTGTTGCTGTTTGTTATCTGATTTTTTAGCAAAGTCAATACACAGCATAAAGTTGTCCATAGCCTTTGGATAGTTACCGGTGTTTTTATAACCCAATGATAAAATGTTGTAACATGCCGGAAGCCCCTGTTCAAAATCGAGTTTTTTTAAAATCTCAATAGCTTTGTTAATGTTGACTATGGTAGCATTATAATCGCCGGTAATAGAGCCAAGGTTACCAAGGGCATAATAGGCTTTTGCCTCGTTTAGCGAAGCATCACTTTTTTTACTGAGCTTAAGCCATTCCCGAGCTGCTTTTTTTGCTTTTTCGGGATTGCTGTTAAGCTCACTTTTATAAATAGCCCGTAAAGAATCTATTTTTTTTTCTATAGGAGTTTCCTGTGCCAATGCATTACTATGTATCAGTAAGCAAAGGCATATTAAAACAGATATTTTACAGGCTATTCTTGGCATATATGAGAGTCACAAATTTAATTGATTTAGGAAAAATACTCCGACTTTAACTTTCTTTTAATATCCTTTAAACTCTCTTTTTCATTTTGCGATAATCCGGTTTCTATTTCCTCACTTAATCGTAAAAGATTATACCTAAGAAATAACTCTTCAGGATAGTGCTCATCAGCCATTACCTGCAGGCGTTTACAGTCGGTTTTTTGTGGTGTTTGCCAGCTCATTCGCATACTGGTATAACGTGTTGCAGTTTCTATATTACCTATGTTTCTTTCACAATCCAAAAGCACAGCTGCATTATGGTTATAATCTTTTTCCTCTTCAAATGCGGTGTTCGGGTAGTACTCCATTAGCATTTTATAGGCTTTGATGGCTTGTTCATACTTTTTAAGTGTGTAGAGTATATAAGCATAACGGTAATCTATAAGCCACTCCCTTTGGGTTGGGTCATACGCCATTATTTTATCATATAATTCTAATGTATATTCCTCGTGACCTTCGCTTCTGCAGGCGCGCCAAAAGGCACGTTTGTAACAATACACGGTTTCCCAGCCCATATCGCCGGCCTGTTCAAAAGCCTGTGCCGATGCCAGGTTGAAACCCATTATCCAAAACCGTAATGCATTACCAAAATAATCCATAGGAGTTTGCGGGTTGTTGATAACACTGTCATTGGTTACTTCGGGCACTTCCGGAATTTCCTGGTAATCATCATAATCAAAAGCGATAAGCCATTGCAGTATAGGTAACGGTTGCGGATGCAGCCTGTTGTTCCTGTACGCTTCAGATGCATATTCATAACAACGGCGGTAGTCGCCGATAATAAATATAATCTCAACACACTGATTAATGGTATTCCAGTATTCATTGCCTTTTTTACTACAGTAGGAAAGCTTGTGTTTTACATCTTCAAAAAACAGTTTATATTTTTTCTGACTCTTGTAAATCATCATTCTTAACTGATACATAGGGATGATATAAGGTGTATGGCTAAAATACTTTATACCATCTTCAAGGCACTCCAACGCATTTATCTGGTAGCCCAAATGAGCAAAAGCATCGGCTTTATAAAAAATGGTAGCCTCGTTAGGTACGTTTCTAACCTCATACTGGTTAATTGTTTTGATTACATTGTTCCAGTCGGCCATCAGTCTGTAAAAAATAGTAAGCTGCTGGTAGTAGGTTTTAGGAGGCAATCCCTGTAAATGTGCTGCATTAAGTGTATTGTATGCTTCTGCCGGATCTTTATCTACAGTAAGCTGTGCATTACTTTTAAGTACTGTTAAAAATGCATTGTTTGGATCGAGTTCCAACCCCGCATTTACGTAGTGTGCCGCTTTTTCGGTTTCTCCAGTATAATGGTATGCATTTGCAAGGAAAAAGTTATACATAATACGGTTTTGAACCTTATTAATGTTGGCAAGTTCCCAATAGGCAGCAAGGTCATTAAACTCGTTTATTTGTTCCATCTGTTCTAAATCAGTAAAAGAGTAGCCTTCCAGTACTTCCTTTACCAATCCATAAGCACTGTATGCATGAAAGTAGTTTGCCAGTAACAAAACAGAGTTAAAATCAAGCTCTTTATCTCTCCATCCTTCCTGCCATTTTTTGGAAACTTTGTCAAACCCTTTCCTGTATATACACGTTTGTATATCAAGATGGATAAGCTTTTTATTCTGTTGGTTTATAATATGATACTCTTTCAGCTCATCAATAGCAGTCATGTTACAACTTTGAATAGCCAGGTCAAAACAGCTGCTGGCTATATCCTCATCTGTACTTATATTTTCAGACTGCTCCATTACTACTTTTAACAGCTGTTCTCTGCTATGCATTAACATTAACTGTGCAAATGAAGCTTCCGGATACAGCTCGGTTAAATGCTCCAGTATTATAATAGCATTATTATGCTGACCAAGTTCCTGTAGTTTTTTTGCATAGGCATTAAGCAGGCTTAAATCATCTGGATATTTTAGCAGTGCCCTTTGCATAATCTCTTCAGGGCATTCATTGTAAAAACTGCATATTAACTGATAGTCGGGTAGGGTGATTGTGTTATGTCTTTCCAGTAAGTCACTGTATTTTTTTATGAACTCTATGTCCAAATCATTTTCATACATAGTCCAGTAAATAATACCTATGCGGTAAAAACGGATTCTTATTAAATCATCAATATTTCCCTCGTTACCGGTAACCATTTCCTGAGCGGCTCTTATAGCTTTATTAACCTCTTCCCAACGGCCTTCACGATAGGCTAATTCAGCCACTTCTATATAATTTTCTAATGTGTTCTCCATGGTTATGAATTTAAATTACCATTGTGTAAACCAATGTGGGTTAGTGATTTTTAAATATCTGAGGCTTTGCAGTACCGATTGTTCGCTGTTGGCAAAAAAAGCCATATCCGAAGCCATATTTGCGGTCATGAACTGATGCCCTATAAGTACATTTTCATGAAACGAATCCCAGTTATTAAAAATCTTTTTTACACTGGTGGTAATATCTGTAAGCCTTAATTCCATTTCGGTTTCATCAATAAAACCCGAAGCTCCACCCATACGAAGCAGGAATACTGCCATAGCCAAATCATATCCGGCAAGGGAAGTTTTATATAACGAAAAACGATGCGGCCATACTATCCTGTAATAGTTTCGGTCAATAACATATTTTTGATTCTCTAATAGCTTGATATATTCTTCTTCACTGTATATCCTGAGTTTGCAGGCTATATCACGAAAGTTGTTAGAGGCTTTCCTGATAACTTCATGAATATAAACACTGTTGCGAAGCTCTCTTGCCGATTTTATATTATAGGTTTTCAGGAGTTTTTTAGCTAGATATTTATGGGTTTCATTTTCGGGATCCAGTCCAAACCATGAGTCGTGTTTAATGTTCTTATGAAAGTTTTCCATAAGCACAGCCGATAGGTTTAACTGTTCCTGTATTTCTTCGGTTATTTCTGTTGTACTTGTACTCATTGCATTATCCCTTTAATTCGTTTGCTACCTGTTTTAGACCATCGGTGAAAATTTCACTGTATGCACCCGAGTTAGCCATTGCTTCAAGCCCCTGCTGGTAAGAAGAGGCGAACATGGTATTTTTAACCAACTGCCCGAATACCATACGGCACATTGCCCCAAAATTGGAATATTGTGCACCCATTTCGGTATCGATATCCAGTATAGCCATATAAATGGCCTGATACAGTTCCATGGCAACATCGGTATTTTCGGCAAGCCAGTTTCTGGATTCTTCTATTTTCATGGTTAGTGGTGTTATAATCATAGGGTTATCGGTATCACTGTCTTTATAACCGTTTATATATTGGGTTATCTTTTGCATGTTTTCCCTTGTAACCGTAAACGTAGCCATAAACGTACTTAGCTCGGCAACCAATGAGGATTGTGCAGCCATAGCTTCGGCAGTATTTACCGTTTTCTTAGTAGAAGATGTTATTACCGTGTTAGTATAAATGTCCTCATCATCTTCTTCTTCCTCATCAAAATGATACTCATATAACTTCTCTATATAATTTTCGATTTTCGCCTGAAGGAAGAAATCTAGTTTACCCGATGTTACATATTCATATAAGTATTTTACTAATGGTTTAGGGAATTTATCGTTATCAATACCTTCTATTAATTTGGCAATATGGGCACTAATATCTTTGCAAATCTTTTTCTGTACACTTTCTCCTTCGGGTAACAAACTATCCTTGTCCATAAAACGCACCAATAACTCAAAGATTTTGGTTAGAACTATGCTGCTGTCTTCCTCACAGTTATTAAAGTAATCAATAACCCTGTTATGGTGTATATTAAGTACGCTGGAAACCCATTTTACATCTTTACCACTACTATAGTAATAGTCACTTAAATAATTATACAGATTAGGTAGCTGCTCTTTGGTTAACGGATCGTTTTCATTTCCTATTAATATCTTTTCAGCATATTCTTCGCACTCTTCAGCTATGGAATAATGAACATCCTTTAATCCCCATATATCAACAATAATGTCAATATCATCAGTGCCTTCGTTTAAGTGTATAAGCAGATTATAAATGATCCTGATATAGGTTTCCTGTATATAGGTATCGGCTTTATAAGCATTATGTGCAAGGTATATAAGGGCACGGTGTATTTGTAGACGTCTTTCTTCGGCTATGTAATTTTTTAGGGAATGCGGCGCATGGTTTAACCCTAACAATACAAATCGCACTAACGGATCGTTAAGCCCGTTACCATAGTGGCTCATAAACCATTTGGAGAACTCCTCTTCACCTTTAAACAGCTTTTCTGTAACATAATAAAAGCTGATATGGTACCCTATACCTTTATGCTGCATTATTGGGAGTTCCTTTCTATATTCCTCACGTAGTAAAATAGAGAACTGCTCATTATAAAACTCTACAATTTCAGTAGGCATGGTATTGGTGTCAGCTTGGTTGTACCACAACTTTAACAGCGATAACGGCATTTTTTTAGTGTCATTGAATGTTAAGCAGTGCTTACCATATTTCTCCATTACCTCTGTATAGAAGTTTACCGAATTATCTCTTGTAAGCCACTCCACAAACCTGTCATAGCACTTTTGTATAGTTATACTATCAGCCTCATCTGTTTTATGATAAAACAGGAACACATCGTTACCATCCCATTGCCTGTGGTGTAATAAGTTAAGAAAAGGATAACTTCCGTTTGCCTGCATATTCAGGATTTCCTTACCCTGTTCCTTAATAAACTTCATACTCTCCTTAAAGGCATCAAGTATTTTATAACCAAGGGTAAAGTCTACCTTGTTTCCTTCAATAACCATGGTTGGTAAACCATACGGATTTTTTAATATCCAGTTACTCATAAGGTCAAAAGCATTATTACCATAACCGGCACCTACCGGTAATATGTTAACAAAGCTGTTTACCAGTTTTTCATTGTCATCGTCAAAAAAGTTACGGATAAAATCCTTGTCTATCTGGAAAGGGTAGGAGTAATAATTACCGTCTTCGGGCGATTTTGCCACATAAGTTTCTCTAAACAATCCGTATAGGTAGGCCTTGTGCCCAAAATAGTCGGCATTAATATAGTCTCTTATATCAAGGCTGGCATGTATTATATATTTACTAAGCGGAACCGAAGCCGTTTCAGAATACACGATAAGCAAACGGAATACCTCAAAAACCCTTTGTACAAAAACCTTTTCAAAAGCCCTATATTGTAGGAAAGTTTGGGTAAAACGAAGGAAGTTTATCAGTTTCTGTATATCCTCTGTATCAGGGTAGTAACCTGACTCTACAACAGGCAACCATGATGCGATAAACTCATATCCTTTTTCCCCATCACTGTAGCATTGCGGTACATCAAAAAACATTTTGGCCGCTTCAGTGTAGTTTATGTCTTTCTTTACCCTATGGGAAAGTATTTTGGTTAAACCCTCCCTGTCATCTCTGTTTTTGCAGAAGTGTATTAGGGTATCCCATTCCTCCTGAGTAGGAGTAGAGAAGCGTGCCGCATAGTTTAAATAACTATTGATTTTATCATCACTATAGGTGCTAAACAGTTTACCAAACAGGGTTGTGTTACCCCATTCCCTTATCAGCGCATTTGCTGCCTGTGTAAATGCATCAGGATATACGCCTATAACGTTTTTCCCATGTTCGTTTTGAAAATTAATATCATCCTGCTTAACAAAATCAATTAATGCGATTAGCTGATGCTCATTGAACTTTGAATCGGTTAATATCTTTTCATACGAGTCAGAGTTGTCTGTAAGTAACCATGAATAGGCATTATAACATGCCGGTTTATCCATTTTGGAAACAAGGATAATTTTCTCCTTATCGTTAAACAGCAGGGCAGCTCCTAAAACCAAATCAGGATCATGGTGATCCAGCGCTTCTTTAGCTATTTGGGTAAAATAGTCATACTGTGCATGATTGCTCATTTCCAGTTTGTTCAGTAAATGGACAAGCGCTACCCCTGCATAAGGCTTTAAATAGGCAATATCAAGTACAGGTAGTAAAACATCAAGAAATACATCTAGGGAGGTTTTACTATCTTTAAGTTTAGTGCAGTCATTAGTCCTTATAGGTTCCCAGCTAAAACGGTGGTCAAACGAGTTAGGGTGCGAAAGCCATAATGCCATTTCCATACGAACGGGAAATTCAGGATCTGCCACCTCATATAGTACGCGCTTGCACCAGTAGGGATGAAAGTTATAAGGATATTCACGGTTGTTGGCTATTTCGGCCAATCTGAACACGGTAGATGATAACGAATTATTTAATGGATCTTTGAGTAGTTTTTCAACTGTAATATCCTTTTTAAGCAACTCGTCAAAGGTTTTCAGGGTATTATCCGGAAATGGTATTTGGGAAATCATATCGTTTTCCACCCTCATCACGGCATAATCACCCTTTACCAGCAGATAAGGCTCCAGCATATATGCCTGCTCTTTGGAAAACTGTATAACCTTGTAGTGCTTATTGTAGGTTTGCTGATGCTGTGACAACTTTACATCAGTCAATTCTTTAACTTTGGCAGGCAGTTCTAACTGACTTACACCAAGGCTTTTTAATATCCTGGCAGGACCAAAATATTTATCTTCCATTACTTCGGTACCACAATGTTTACAGAAGTTACCTGATGAAGGAGTAAGGTCGGCACACCAAACACAGCGTACGTCTGCACGCACCGAGCTTCCACACTCTATACATAAATCTCCTTGTTGCCAGTCGTTAGGCTGCTTAGTATGGCAGCTTTCGCAATAAATGACTTCGGCCATGATTTATCGGTTTTTACGAATTCTTGCCCACATGTTTTCTTTTTCCTGCGGAGTCATTTCTTTCACCATTTTTACAATAGCGTTTTTAGACTCGCCTTCGCGTTTAAGGAATAGTGCTATTTCAAAATCAGCAGAAGGTACAAACTCCGAACCGCAGGAACGACAGAATTTACCCGGCCCCGAGCTAAAACACCAATGGCAGTTTAATACCGGTTCTGCCTGATTACCACATGATAAACATAGGTCTCCGGTTTTATAATCTTTTGGTTGCTTGGTGCCACAGTGTACACACTTAACCACATCGGCACTTTCTACTACTATAGGTTGCTGTTGTGCGGTTTCATTCTCTTGTTGTGTGATAACTTCCTGTTGTGTTTTTGCACCCACTGCCCATAGCATAACTTTATCAGCAGTTTCTTCGTCAAGTCCGGTAATGTCTATAAGTGTTTGGGTGTCGCCAATCATTTCAAAATCGGCTTTTTGTTGTATACCGGCTTCGGCAAGTGCGGTTAAATGGTCGTTGTTAAGTCCCTTTGACTTTAATATATTCTCTAAAAGTTTAGGTAGTGAATTTGTAGTATCCATGGTTGAATTTTTTTATAAAAATATTTTAAAATCTACATGGTTTTTTCACCATTACGAAGTACTTTTATTTATCCCTGAATTCAGGGATAGTGTAAGAGTCTTAATTAAAGAATAATAAAAAAGGCCTGAATAATCAGGCCTTATAAAATAATTATTAGAAATTATAACAATTGAAGAAGATAGAAACTACTTGAAGGGTTATTTATGGTGTATGGAGGCATAGGCATAACTGTATCATAATAGGTAGTTTTTCCGCTATCGGTAAAAGTAGTTACGATATCAGCATCATCCAGGGTAGGGGATTGGCTGTTTGGTTTAAGTGCCAGGAATGATTCGTACTCACTGCCTTCTGCCATATAGTTTGCCGGCATATAAAAGGCTTTGAATATACCATCTGTAGTAAGTGTTATCTGTTTCTCTGCCCAGTCAGCATAATTTCTGTCCCAATCCTGTGTTCTTACTCTGGCTTCCGCTTCAGAGATTTCGTCGGTAGAGTTACCCGGAGTATTTTCCTGAGTATTAAGTGCTGAAAGGTTTTTCAGGTCGGCCTTACATATGGTAATGGCGTTGAACAAATCAGCGTCGCTTTGCTGTATATCCTGTTCTTTGTCAATAAGGAAAAAGTAAAGCTCATTACTATCTTTAGAAATACCAGGGTAAACATGTACAGCCTCAGCTATTTCGTTTTTAATGAAAGTAATGTGGTTTCCAAGGGTAAGGTAATTAACTACACCTGATGGGTTGTTTCTAATGTTTTCCCATTCTTTCATAGCTGCAGTAACATCGGATAAATTTTGAAATGTCATTTTTTATATTGTTAAAAGTCAAATATTCATGGTAATATAGATTTGTTATGGAATGATTATACCAATTGTAGTAGGTAAAAACTATTTAGTGGCCATGGTGTCAATGGAGGTACTGGCATAGCTGTATCATAATAGGTAGTTTTTCCGCTATCGGTAAAAGTAGTTACGATATCAGCATCATACAGGGTAGGGGATTGGCTGTTTGGTTTAAGTGCCAGGAATGATTCGTACTCACTGCCTTCTGCCATGTAGTTTGCCGGCATATAAAAGGCTTTGAATATACCATCTGTGGTAAGTGTTATCTGTTTTTGAGCCCAGTCAGCATAATTTCTGTCCCAATCCTGTGTTCTTACTCTGGCTTCCGCTTCAGAGATTTCATCGGCAGAGTTGCCCGGAGTATTTTCCTGAGTGTTAAGTGCTGAAAGGTTTTTCAGGTCGGCCTTACATATGGTAATGGCGTTGAACAAATCGGCGTCGCTTTGCTGTATATCCTGTTCTTTGTCAATAAGGAAGAAGTAAAGCTCATTACTCTCTTTAGAAACACCGGGATAAACATGTACGGCCTCAGCTTTTTTGTTTTTAATGAAAGTAATGTGGTTTCCAAGGCTAAGGTAATTAACTACACCTGATGGGTTGTTTCTAATGTTTTCCCATTCTTTCATAGCTGCAGTAACATCGGATAAATTTTGAAATGTCATTTTTTATATTGTTAAAAGTCAAATATTCATGGTAATATAGATTTGTTATGGAATGATTATACCAATTGCAGCAGGTAGAAGTTGTTTTGTGAATAATCTCCTTGTCCATAAGGAGGTACTGGTCTTACTGTATCATAATAGGTAGTTTTTCCGTTATCGGTAAAAGTAGTTACGATATCAGCATCATACAGGGTAGGGGATTGGCTGTTTGGTTTAAGTGCCAGGAATGATTCGTACTCACTGCCTTCTGCCATGTAGTTTGCCGGCATATAAAAGGCTTTGAATATACCATCTGTGGTAAGTGTTATCTGTTTTTGAGCCCAGTCAGCATAATTTCTGTCCCAATCCTGTGTTCTTACTCTGGCTTCCGCTTCAGAGATTTCATCGGCAGAGTTGCCCGGAGTATTTTCCTGAGTGTTAAGTGCTGAAAGGTTTTTCAGGTCGGCCTTACATATGGTAATGGCGTTGAACAAATCGGCGTCGCTTTGCTGTATATCCTGTTCTTTGTCAATAAGGAAGAAGTAAAGCTCATTATTCTCTTTAGAAACACCGGGATAAACATGTACGGCCTTAGCTTTTTTGTTTTTAATGAAAGTAATGTGGTTTCCAAGGGTAAGGTAATTAACTACACCGGATGGGTTGTTTCTAATGTTTTCCCATTGTTTCATAGATGTAATAACATCGGATAAATTTTGAAATGTCATTTTTTATATTGTTAAAAGTCAAATATTCATGATAATATAGGTTTGTTGCGGAATGATTATACCAATTGTAGTAGGTAGAAGTTGTTTTGTGAATAATCTCCTTGTCCAAAAGGAGGCACTGGTCTGCAAGTATTATATAGTAAATAATTTACTAATAGTGGTTAAAATGGCTAATGTATAAGTGAAATTAGCAGTAATTGTACTATAGACTGTAGTATCTTAAGGATTTAAGTTTTATTAGCCGATATATAGATTTTTTGGAAATATTAAAAGGAGATTTAAGAGCTCTTTTTCACATTTACTCAATGTATCATTGGTAATGTGATTTCTAAGATTAATGTATTTTTATTACATTATGTAAGTTAGCCATAATATCATTACTGATATTGTGATTAAGCATATTCAAAATCCATGCCAATAAAGTTGCTGTCATTTAAATCAAAGAATATAGGTAATAGGGAGTCATGTAAATTTTAATTTATCATACATTCCTTTCAGGTTTTGTTATTATTCATATTTTTTCTTTGATTAAATAAATGGAATTTTGTAATGTTTTGTTATTTAATGTGTTATTGTTTCTGTTTGCAATGTGTTCAAAATGAAAAATTAAAACTATAATGTATTTTTTATTGTAATTTACAGTAAAACTCATTAGGACTGATTTATTTACTAATATGATTTTTCATGACAACTTCATTATTGGTGTGACTTTTTGACTGATGACACTTTGTCGTAATAATGTCTGCCTATTTGGTTTAATATTGTTCCTGACAAATACTATTAGCATATGTGTTTATCGGTTTAATTAAAAATAAAGAAGAACAAACAAAATATTTTTCTTGACTTTCTTAAGATAAGTTGTTGTGATTTAAAAAGTAAGATGTGGTTATACCGGAATTTTTCATGCATTATGTTTTATCTCAAAATGATAAGGTAAAACTATAACAGCCTCTTTAGTTGTTTATCCCTGATTACGGTGATTTTACTAAATAAAAAAATCCCCAACCGAAAGGTTGGGGATTTTAATTTTATATCGGTTCAGGTTTATGGCCTGTATTTGATTACTTTTTTTGAAACACTTCCGTTATCAGTAGTAATGTTAAATATGTACTGGGCTGCTTCCAACGCATCGATATCCACTTTGTTTGTACCTGTGGTTACCGTTTGCTGTTTTACAAGTCGTCCGTTAATATCATAAACAT
>NZ_JAZGZU010000012.1:0-122486 GCF_036347315.1 Flavobacterium sp. C4GT6 | reverse complement strand
TGAACCCGCATAGGCAGGGTTGATCACGTTCATGTTATACATGTACTGCGTATAGTGCGGATCCTGCTGGGCAGAAATATCTGCCAGTCCGCACAGCGCAACTAGCGCCGCAAGGTATATTTTCTTCATGTGTGTGTTTTCTTTTTAAAGGTGTTAATAGCGGGCTGTTTTTTTTATTCATTTTTTGCTATATGATTATGTTTGAAATTTTAATTCTGCCAAAACTCCAAACTACAGCCCGCATTAAACAAAATACTAATCTTCTCTATTTATATAAACCCATCCGGTTTTACTATCTCCATTACCTAATTCGATAGAGTAATAATAAGTACCTGTTGGAAGTTCATTACCTTTTTTGTCCTGGCCATACCATTCGTTTGTGTAAGCTCCCTGACTAAACACCTCTTTACCATAACGGTTAAAGATGCTTATTTTGGTTACACCAAATCCGGTAAGGTCAAAGCTGTCATTCTTAGTATCCCCATTTGGTGAGATACCACGAGGAATAAGACATGCTGTAGCATTGACTTCAACAGTTTGTGTTATAACACATCCCTGACTTGTAATTACTTCAACAATGTAAGTTCCTTCTTCTTCAATTTCTACAGAAGCTCCAAAGGCAACAAAACCTTCAGGACCTGTCCAGTTTATCTCTGAATCAGCAATATCAAAAGAACCATTAACATCGCTAATACTTAATACATAAACATTGTTATTACATCCTTGCTGTACATCTGCAACTACAGCTGGCAAAACAGTTATTTCTGCTTCACTACTTCCCTGCTCACAGGTATCAGGATTCACATATTCATAAGTAACAGTGTAAGTTCCCGGCTGTGTAGCCTCTACATCAATTGAACCATTTTCAGGGTCTAAGACTAAACCAGCTTCTGCAGTAAATAGTCCTCCCTGAGCAAATCCATCTGAAAGTAATGGAGAAATTATACCGTTATCAGCACAGTAAGGGCTTTCATATTCAAATGCAATTTGTGGAGCAATAAGATCTGTAACTACAATTTGTTCAGTATAAGTTCCTTCTGCAATACAATCAGTACTATTAGCATTTACAACATACTCAATATTATAAGTACCCGGAGCTACATTTTCAAGAGAAACCTCTCCTGTTTGAGCATCTACAGTAAGCTCCTCAGAACTAAATACACCACCTGATGTAAATCCTTCTGCTAAAACAGGAAGGGCATTTTCAGAGAAAATACATGCATCAGCATAAGTAAATTCTGTTACAGGCGTAAAAGGTGCAGAAATAACAACTGTTGCAGTATAAGTTCCTCCTTCAGTACAATCAAAAGAATCTAGTGTATAAGACACTTCATAGCTTCCTACCTGAGAGTTTACAACATCAATAGTACCATTTTCGACATCAATTACCAGTCCGGCATCATTTGATGTGAATGAACCACCTGTTTGGAACCCTTCTGCCAATGTAGGTGAAACTTCTGCATCACCTATAGCACAAATACTATCTGCATATGAAAATTCAATTACAGCAGTTACATTTGGTAATACAACAAGTTCAAAAGGATATACTATTGCACACCCTGTAACAGTGTTATAAGCACGTACATATAATGTAGCAGCTACTGATGTATAACTTGCAGCATCCTGAATAGCTGTTAAATCATCTCCTGTATTAGCATCTTCCTCTGTTGTATAGTAGTTAATTTCATAATCTGCAGCATTCACATTTTCAAGTACTACCGCATTATTTTCAGTTAGATCGAAAACTCCTTCATTTGTTAGCGAACATGCTTCGATATCCTGAGGTTCACTAACCTCATTTTCATAATACTCTACTGTTATAGCTGCCGAAGTAGTACATCCTGAAGCTGTGTATATAGCCGTAACGCTATAATCACCGGCTTCTGTTACTATATAACTAGCTCCTGTTGCATCATCAATAACATCACCATCTTTACTCCATTCAAAATCAAAATATTCTTCATCTAAATGAGTATCAAATACAGTTGTTGCACCACTACAAAGAGCATTATTAGTGCTCACCAGTAAATCGTCACCAAGGCTTAATGCTCCGGTATCAAAACTACTTCCGTCAAGGAAAATAGCCGAGTCAAAATTACCATCGTTCTTTTCGGCAATAACCATTTTAATATGGTACTGGTGTCCTGGTTCTACCGTTGCATTTACTGATAAGGGTAGTGTATTACCATAGAAATTATTATTACTGCCATATCTCGAATCGCCTCTAAAACCATCATAAACCCTATCAAAATATTCAGGATTTTGAGAATCACAATCGACATTATACTGCTGATCCCTAATTGTTACTACCGATATTGGAGTAGTTGTATTAGGCACTACTGCCAGGTTAGTGGTATTGCCTTCTTCATCTGTAAGAAGGAATGCAAAAGCATCTGCCCACTCACATTGGAACTTACCATAATCTTCGGAAGCAAAAAGAAAATTGAAGTTTAACTCATTACCAAATGGCATAAAGTCAAATTCAATTAAAGTGGCATCATAATAGTTAACAATATTATCATCAACCCCAGAAGCAATCATGTAATCCAGTAAATCCTGATCCCCTAACCACGCCTCGGTATTATTTACCTGATCATAATAGTTATAGGATTGTGTAGTGACTTTAGGCCCTGTTGCCATTTCAGCTTTACCTGTGGAAAGGATAATTCCGCCTTCAAAAGGGAAGTTTGATGTACTTTGAGAAAAGTAACCTATACCATTATGAGGCGCACCATAGTTTGTACCTGTAGAGGTATTTACATTGGTTATCTGTGCACAGTTGTCACTGGCAAAAATAGTGGTTACAAGCTCTTCAGCAGTGTAAGTCTCCTGATCTATCAGTATAGGACTTACAGGAGTAGCCATACAAATATCAAACTGTGTGTTACTCGCTGTAGCAGCGTTTGAGAATACTCTTATTTTATAAGTATCACCTACAGTTAATCCTTCCAAAAGTATATCGTTATTATTAATACCAACATTAAAGTTAAATAAAGGATCTGTAAATTGCTCTCCGATTATACATTCAACCTCCTGAAGAGTATCACAATCACCTGAATATACTACTTTAGTAAGGTTAAGGTTATTCCCTTCCCTATTGCTGATGTACATAATCTGTGAAGTTGCTGTTGCTGTAAATTCAAACCATACATCATCGTTTGCAAACGATGCATCACTACATGTACTCCCCTGAGAAGAAGCTGTTGCAAGGTTTAATGTGGCATGATACGGCGAATCACAATAACCCGATTCGCTTACTGACAGCACTATAGGTGTATCACAGTTATCGTTTGGAACTAATGTAGCAAAAACCTTTTCAGATGTCCACGTACTGTTACCATCATCCCCACCACAAACCGATCTCACATATACCGAATAAAGCGAACCCGGATTTAAATCTTCAATCATATATGGATGCTCATCCACTATAATGCCTTCACTGTCTTCAGTTGGTGCATCCTCCCCTTCTTCAACAATATATATTTCCCACTGAGTAGCATCTGCAAGTTCAAGCCAATCGATTGTCAAAGTTGTTTGTTGCTGATCTGTAAGCTGAACCAATTGCGGTTTTGGACAAAGTTCCTGAGTACAAACAGGCCAACCCTGAAAGAAAGGGGTATCAATAGGAGTCACATCTTTAACCCAGTTGTAAACCACTTCATCAAACGGATTGGTTATGGTAACCTCCTGAGTATAAGTATTCCAGTAAGTGTTGCTCCATGTTACCGAAAAAGGTACATCAGGACACAGTGCGACAGTAGCGGTATTATTTAAAACACTGTACGCAGTAATTGTACCAACTAAAATATTATTCTGATGTATCAAAATATTTGAAAAAGTACCTGATCCTGAAGTAGCTAAAATATCGAATGTATAATTACACATATTAGCCGGATCACAAACCGTAGTGTTGAAAGTAAAAGGTCCAATCCAGTTACTGTCATCGCTATCAGAACAATGTGCCCTTACATAGTACTCATAATAAGTAGCCGGTTCAAGGTCTTGAGCAAGATAGGTGTTTTCATTTATTAAAATACCATCCTCTATCGGTTCGCCGCCGTCTTCCTCCTGTACCACAATTTCCCATTGTGTTTCCTGATAGCCTTGGGACCAGCTTAAAGAAGCTGTGGTATCCGTTATATCTGAAGCTGTTAAATCAACAGGATCAGGACAAGCCGGTATATCCTCTATGATAATACTATCAAGAAACAGGGTCCATGAACTTGTATCTACGTTAGGAACGTGAAAAGCAATATTTACGGTTCCGGTATAATCGTCAAGATATATTATTTTTTCCTGATAAACATTGTTAGCTATCGTTTCTTGTGGCAATAATTCTGTAGTAAAAGAAGGTACGGCAGTTCCTGATGTAGAAAGTACTACCTCCATTTCTGTGGGATAAGTTGCCGATACTACCCTGGACTGATAACGCAGCCTCTGATTCCCTGTAAGCTCTACACTAGGACTAATTAACCAGTCGTCATTATCAATCGAATTCCATTGTTTTTGGAGTGAAGCGGCCTGATTACCTTCATACATGAAGTAGGTAGTATTAAGATCCCAAGTAAGATTATCCCCGTTGGCATTTACCACTGTCCAACAGGACTCCGATGCTGAATCCGAATTAAATCCTTCAAATAACGGAATATTAAAACTGAAGCATGCGGTATTAAAGTTCACCGGTCCAGACCAACTGCTGTATACACCGGAACCGGCACCACATTCAGATCTTACATAAATCTCGTATGTTGTGTTAGGGGTTAATCCTCCCTGACTACCATTGGTAACCGATGAATCTTCTATATTACCTGAAGGAAAACCTGAACCACTCGGCTGAACTGCAAATTGCCATCCGGTCGCTGTACCGGCCTCATCCCACGAAAATGCGACAGAATCTGTGGTAATACTGTCAAATTGTAAACCTTGTGGTTTTGGACAGTTTTCTTCCTGAATATTCATAGTGTACCCTACCGACTGGCCGTACGCCCTTCCTATAACAATAATGTAGGTTGTACCCCCGGTAAGGCTTAATTCTGTTATATTCAGGTCTGTCATTGCGCCTGCGTTATATGCTCCCGCAAAACATTCCACACCTATATCGGCACAGGATTCATATACGAATAATCCTGCATAACTGATATTAATATCGGTCAAATTAATTGATATTACCTGATCCTGATCTGGTGTATAGGAATATACCGTTTCATAACCGTTAAGATATACAACTGTAGTACCACAGCTAGACCCTGGTGTACCTGTAAAGTAATAATTCGTATTATTAATAGTATTTCCTGATATGGAATAAGGAAGATCAGAAGAAGTAATAGCTATCGGCTCTTCACAGGTTGAGCCGAATGCGACTGTACTAAAATTAAAGGGGCCTGCCCAGCCACTCTCGTTAGTACCAGGCTGACATACCGCTTTTACAAAAAACTTATAATCGGTATCGAGCTGGAGAGAAGCGTCGTATTCTGCGGTCCCGGTTACTATTACTCCTGAATACGAAGGTTCCTGGTCGGCAGTGATGAGCTCTAGCTCCCACTGCGAAGCTCCCGCTGCATCCCAACTTAGATGCGCCGAGTTGGTCATGATATCGTCAACATTCAGATTTTGAGGCACAAAACACTGACTAATTACATCAATGTTATCAACTAACCATCTGTCGGTGCCACCTTCTCGCACAAAGGCCAGAAAGATATCCTGTCCCACTACTGAGGCAGGAAGATTTACATGTATCTCTGCATAGTTTGTATCCGGATTAATCTCCAAATCGGTCCATTGTTGTACCAGAACATAATCCGCAAGGATTGAAGGATCTGATGAAGTGGATATCATAACCTTAACGGTAGTACCGGAAAGCCCCGGCACAAGCATTTTTGAAAAAAAACGTAGCTGTGGGTTAACCGGAACCGTAAATTGCGGAGTTACCAACCAGTCTTGCGGAGTTCCCGATGGAACATTTTGCGTATCCATATACGCTGCATAATCTCCTTCATATGGAGGTTGAATGGTACTTCCATACGGACTTTGCGCCCACGAGAATTCAGTACCAATCTCATTGTCTGTTATTGTCCATCCTACGGGAGGCCATGTTCCCTCAAACCCTTCCTGAGGTAATTGACCAAACATGTAAAACGACAATAATGACATTAAAGACATTAAAGTAAATTTTTTCATAGTTTAAGTTTTTAGATAGTTAAACGTCATAACGACAATTCCAAAAATAAACTCAAACTATAAAAAATAGGTTAACAAACTCCTAGACAAATACTGAACAATAAAACATTAACACCTATATAAATAATTAACAATGAGATTATTATAAAAAAATAACAAATTAAAGCTCATAGACAATGTTTTTATAACTCAAAATTAAGAATAAAGTCATCAAGATTTATATCAGTATCTAATTTTAGTTTCTTTCTTATCCTGTAACGCGAAGTGTGTAAACTTTGAAGTGAAATATTCATTAATCCAGCTACTTCATTTAAAGACATTCGTATACGTATGTAAGCACAAATTCTACAATCTGTAGCTGTAAGTTGAGGATATTTTTTCTTAAGTTTTTCATAAAAACCTGGATGGATATTCTCAAAAACCTCTTTAAATTGTTCCCAGTCTTTTTCCTGGTTTTGATTTTGAAAAAGTATCGATTTGAGCTCTGCCTCTATCTCTTCGGTAGATTTCTTCTTCTTATCAATCACTTTAGATATTTGTGACATGATTTTGTTTTTTGCCAGTAATTGAAGACTCATAGAAGTTATTTCCCTGTTCTTAGATTCCAGTTCAAGTAACTGTCTGTCGGCTTTAACTTTTAACAAATCATTTTCAGCTTTTTCTTTTTCTGTTTTTATGCGCTCAAGCTCTATCTTTTCATGTAGGCGTTCGTTATCTATCTCTATTAGCTTAAGGTTTTTCTTCTTGTTACGATATAAAAGCCACCCAAGACTAATAACCAAAACAGAAGTAAAAATAACCAGTAAAGAAAGAAAAAGTAACGATGTACTACGCTCCTTCTCTATATCGTATTTACTTTTTAAAAGTTCACTTTCCATTTTAGACTTTTCAAACTCGTTACTCCATTTGAGCTCCTCAATACGTTGCTTTACTTCATATCCGTAAATACTGTCTTTTAGTTTGTAGTAACGTTTTAGGTAAGTAGCTGAGTTTTTAAAGTCTTCTTTTTTATCTAAAATTAACGCTAATTGTCTATAGCCATCCATAATACCCCTGGGATAGTCCGATTCTTTTGCATAAACTATATGACTGTTAACATAATCAGATGCTTTTACTAAATCTCCCTTTGAAGTATAAATAATTGAATAATTCAGTAAAATCCTCTCCTTTAATCTGCTGTTATCACCTTTTTCAGCTATATCCAACGCTTTATTAAGTACTACTAAAGCTTCCTCATAGTTTTTTTGGTTTGTTTCAATATTACTGATATTAATCATACAACTTGCCATGCTGACAGAATCTTTAATTTCTTCAAAATTCTTTAAAGCACGTTCCTGATATTCCAAAGCTTTTGAGTAATCTTCGGTTATCATATATATGTTACCCACATTGGCATAATAAAGCCCTTTACCTCTTACATTTCCTATTTGATTATATATAGAATAGGTTTTATCAAAGTAATTACGGGAGTTTTGTAAGTCTCCGGTTTCAAAATAAAAAATCCCCATTGCATTATAAAGAGCACTGAGATTTTCAATATCATTTTTTTGTTCAAAATAGTTTTGGGCTTTTAAATAAACAGTAGCTGCCTTTGAATATTCATTTTTTTGCACATAATAGTTTCCCAGTACTATATACAACTGATTAATTAGTTGTTCCTCATTAAGCTTTTTAGCAATATCAAGTGCTTGTTGGGCATACGTCCCTGTTTGTTCAATATTACCTTCAATGATTTCAATACGGGTTTTATAGTAATATGCTTTTAATAATAAAATGTTACTTGTATCTCTTTTTATTTCATCAAAAGCTTTATCAGAAATAAAATTAGCCTTCGCTCTATCAGTAGCTGCTATTGAATCAAATGATTTTATCTGATTATATAAATCAGATTCCTTACGCAGGGAAACATCCTTTTTACAGCTAAAAAATAAAGTAAACAGAAAAAAGGTTAAAAAGAAGTGTAATTTCATAAATAATTCTTTCCGAAAAGCAAAGTAAACAAATTCTCATTGTTAAAGCCCAATTAATCAAAAAAACAATTACTTACTAAACTTATATTACAATCATTCAAAAATTAGCAAATTTGATCTTTTTCAATCAAAAATATTTTATATCTGATATTTAACCAGCAGCCTTGTACTAGTACATCTCTCCCCTCGAAAAGGGTTAAAATTTGGAAAAACAAGCTTTTCCAAATTTTACAAAAACCCGTAAAACCCTGTAAATCCAGCGATTTGCAGTTTTTTTTTGTTTTTCTTGCACTTCATCAGAATTTATATAGCTATTTGCAATGAACAAAATACTTACTATAAACGACGAAGAAAAGCTTAGATCGCTTTTGGCTCGTATCATAAATATTGAAGACTTTGAGATAGTTGAAACTTCAAATTGTAAATTAGGACTGTAATATCTAAGCCAACTACATATCCATTAAAAAACAAACCTCTTTATATCTTCTAACAGTTAAGTTATTTTCAATTTAGTAAATCGTTTTAGTAATTACTTCTATTTGTCTATATTTGATTTTACATTAAAAATTAATCAAAATGATTAGAAATAAATATTATTGCTTTTTTTTCCTGTTTTATAGTATCATATCATTTTCTCAAAGTATTCCTATTTACAAAAAATCTTTAATTGGTAATCGCATTGCCGAATTCATACCACAAGGTTATGACAAAGAAAAAACACCCTCACTGATATTGCAGAGTGAACCTGTAAACATGGGTAGTCTTCCTGAAAGTTGGAAATTGATACCTGAATTTACTTTAATAGCGAATAAAGCTAGTGCAACACTTTCATTGGAAGGAGATGTTAGTTTATATGGTGGCGGAGAAGTTACTGGTCCTTTGTTACGAAATAACCAATCAATTAAACTCTGGAATACGGATACCGGAGCATATAGTGTTGAAAATGGCAAAAGGCTCTATCAAACACACCCTTGGGTTATGGGGGTTCGGGCCGATGGAACAGCTTTCGGAATATTATTTGATAGCACGTGGAAAGCTGAACTTATTACAAATTCTGACAAAATAATATACAATTCAGAAGGTGCATTGTTTAGGGTTTATGTAATAGATCGTGATTCTCCACAAGCTGTAATGGAAGGCCTTGCTGAACTTATTGGTACTATTAAAATGCCTGCCCGATGGACATTGGGATATCATCAATGCAGATTTTCTTATGACTCAGAAGAGCGTGTACTTCAGATAGCAGACACATTCAGGTTAAAAAAAATTCCATGTGATGTTATTTGGATGGATATTGATTACATGGATGGATACCGAGTTTTTACCTTCGACAAAAAAAGATTCCCTGATCCTAAAAGTCTTAATGATAAATTACACCAAAAAGGTTTCAAAGCTGTATACATGATTGATCCCGGAGTAAAGGTAGATGAGAATTACCATATTTACCAGTCGGGCACTAAAAATGATATATGGGTTAAAAACCCGGATGGTACAGAATACCATGGAAAAGTATGGCCTGGTGATTGTACATTTCCCGACTTTACGATGCCAAAAACAAGATTATGGTGGGCAGATCTTTATAAAGATTTTCTAAATACAGGCATAGATGGTGTATGGAACGATATGAATGAACCTGCAGTTAATGACAATGAGTTACCTGAAAATTTACGCTTGGGAACTATGCCTTATGATACTCCCCACAGAGGAGGTGATTATTTGCCCTCAGGCTCACATTTATTGTATCATAATGCCTACGGAAGGTTAATGGTTGAGGCTTCATATAACGGTATTATAAATACAAATCCCGAAAAAAGACCTTTTTTACTTACCCGGGCTAATCTTTTAGGAGGACAACGTTATGCTGCAACATGGACAGGAGATAATTATGCCAGCTGGGAACACTTAAAACTATCTGTGCCAATGTCTTTAACTTTGGGACTTTCGGGACAACCTTTTAATGGTCCGGACATTGGTGGCTTTTTAGGAAATACAAGTGGTGATTTATGGGCTAACTGGATTGGATTTGGTGCATTTATGCCCTTTGCAAGAGGACATGCCTGTGCAGGAACAAATAATAAAGAGCCTTGGGCCTACGGAGAAGATATTGAAAAATCTTCAAGAATTGCATTAGAGAGACGATATCGTTTAATACCTTACTTATATACTTTATTCTATAGTTCTCATAAAACTGGACTACCTGTAATGGCTCCTGTTTTTTTTGCAGACAGTAAAGACCTAGAACTTAGGGCTGAAGAACAAGTGTTTTTATTAGGTAAAGACTTATTAGTAATTCCTTCATTTGCAAAAGATCCGGCATTGCCTTCTGGTATTTGGGAAGAATTTAGTTTGGTTGATGGTGACTTAAAAGATACTTATCAGGCTAAAATAAAAATTAGAGGAGGAAGTATACTGCCAATAGGTAAAATTATTCAGAATACTACCGAAAACTCTTTTGATCCGCTCACCCTTATAGTTTGTCTTGACGAGAATGGTAAGGCTTTTGGCAAACTTTATATTGATGAAGGTGATAATTGGAATTTTGAAAAAGGAGAATTTAGTTTAATCGAGTTTACTGCTCAAAAAAAGGGAAACAAGGTATTTGTAAAAATACATAATAAAGAAGGAAATATGGATCCTTATACTATTTTAGAAAATGTACATGTACAAGTTATACTAAATAAAAAAGTTTATACGGGTAATGGTACCCTACAAAATACGATAAAAGTAAAATTATAATAAGAGATAAAGGTTCTGTTGCCTGATTTATGAACAGATACAACAGAACCTTTTATTAGGTTTTAGTTAAGCTTAAAAGAACAAAAACTTAAATATACAACGCAAACTAAGAGTATAAGCAAAGCCCCTTGTTGTGAGCCGGAAAACTGTACGGCAGTTCCCATAAGTGGTGGTATTACAGCACCTCCTGCAACACCGGTTATCATAAGACCTGATATTTCATTAGTCTTATTTGGCTTGATTTTTATTGCAATAGTATAAATTACCGCAAAAATACTGGAAGAGCCAAAAGCAATAATACAAACAAATAATAGTATAAAAGACTGACTATTTACAATAAAGAGACTTATTAGTGCTAATAGCACTAAAGCCATGTTAAACTTAAAAAATGTTTTTTCAGGTAATTTAGTTAATAGTAAAACACCACAAAATGTTCCTATTGTCCTAGCTGCAAAATACCAACTTGAACCATAAGAGGCTTCTTCTTTCATTAATCCTATTCGCTCCATTAATAACTTTGGGGTTACAATGTTCATCCCTACATCAAGACCTACAATGCATAAAATACCTATAAAAGCGAGCATGATCCTGGTATCTTTTAATAATGAAAGTGTATCAATAAGGCCTGAAACCTTATTTTCACTGCGACCCTCTTTAATTCTTGTAAAGAATAACCACAACATTACCATTAATGTAATTGCACTATATATATAAAAACTTTTTTCCCAAGAGGCATACTTCAATGAAAAATAACCTACAATAATAGGACCTAAAAAAGAGGAAATAGCTTTTATAAACTGACCTAAAGTTACATAACTACCTAATTTATTTGGGTTTACAACATTTGCCAGCAAAGGATTAAGTGAAACCTGTAAAAAAGTATTACCTATCCCTAATAATACAAACGTTATGTAACAGTTGATCTCATTAAACTGAATTAGAGGAATTACTGTAGCTACAAAGGTTATTATAAGTCCGATTAAAACAATTTTTTTCTGCCCATGCTTATCCATTGCAGTAGCAGCAGGTATTGAGAGTATAAAAAACCATAAAAAAACCAATGATGGTAAAAAACCTGCCTGAGACTCGCTCCATTGAAACTGTGATTGGGCATAAGTAACCGAAATACCTACCAAATCACAAAATCCCATTATAAAGAATCCAAATAATATTGGAAAAAGTTTAAGTGATGATAACTCTTTTTGCATCAAAAAATTATTATGAAATTATTGTGACCATTTTTCAGAAGGTGACTTTCCTACTTTTAACTTTAAGGTTCCTCCATTTACTATTTGTTGTAACGGTAAAGAAAGTTCATTTAAAGGCTTACCGTTTAGGTTAGCTTGCTGCAGATATATATTTTCTTTAGAATTATTTGCAACATCAATAACAAATTTGCCCCTATTTAATTTTTTTGGCAAGTTTATAGTCACTTTATCAAACAAAGGACTTCCTATCTGGAATGACGGATTTATATCGGTAAGGCCTTTTACGTCAAAAAGACCTATGGATGACATTACATACCAGGCACCTAATTGTCCTTGATCTTCATCCTGTCCGTAACCATAACCATGTACACCTTCTGTTCCATAAAACTCATCACATATAGCATGAACCCATTTTTGGGTTAAATACGGTTTGCCGGAAAAATTAAATAGCCATGAAATATGAAGGTTAGGCTGGTTACCGTGATTATATAATGCAGAAAGTCCTGCAAAAGCATCTATTGTAGTTCCTCCTCCAAAAATATTTTTTTGTGATGATTCAAAAATGTTATTAAGCCTTTCGTTAAAAGTATCTTTTCCTAACATCTGTACAAGCTCTTGTACTGCATGAGGCACATAAAAAGTATATTGCCATGCATTCCCTTCCTGAAAACCTCTCCATGGCTGTAAAGGATCAAAATTATCAACATATTTTCCCTCAGCATTTTTAGGTCTTATAAATTTAGTTTCATTATCATATAAAAGTCTCCAGCCCTTAGATAAACCTATTAGTTTATCATAATCGTCGTTTTTACCCAAAGCCTTGGCTAGCTGGGCTACTGCATAGGCACTGTAAGAATACTCAAGTGTATGTGATGCCGAAAAACCCGAACCATTTGCATAAGTGTTGAAGCCGACATCATCTAACTGCGGAACATAACCTAACTCTATAAACTGTTTCACATCCATTTTGCCGGCTCCTTCAATACGGTTTTGCCATCCAAGCTCATTTTTAAGTGCTGCTGCATAGGCAGTTTCAATATCAAAATTTCTTATTCCCGAGTTATAAGCGGATGCTATTGCCAAACCTGTAAAATTCGTACCAACTCCCGATACGTATTTACTGCTTGCAATACCATCACCCAGCCATCCTGCATCTTTATATACTAACAACTGCCCCTGTACCCAATCGGCATAATATTCAGGATAAGCAAGTGCCCAAAGCTGTGTAAGGTTCCAAAAACCACCCCATATAGCATCGGTATTGTAATAATTATAAAGGGGTTTTCCTTTAGCATCAAGTGGTATTTGCCCTACTTGTCCATTATTCATAGGATAAGCCCCGTTTACATCACTCCCTACTCCCCTGCCTAATAAAGCATGGTAAAGCCCTGTATAAAACTTAATTTTGTCATCCTCATTTTTACCTTCTACGGTAATCCTACCCAGCTGTTCATTCCATACTTTAAGGTTTTCTTTTTTGGCCTTATCAAAACCAAGTTTTTTTGCTTCCGACTCCAGATTTTTTCGGGCGTTATCAATTGAGGTAAGAGACAAACCTATTTTCACGGTTACAGTTTCATTCTCCTGTGTATCAAACACAAGGTATACTCCCGCACCTTCACCGCTTGTAGTTTTTACTCCCGGTTTAATATCATTATGATTAAACACACCAAAATCTTTAAACTTCTTATCTACTACGGCACTGAAATACATGCGCACATCAGCTCCTGCCTGATACTTTTTCACATATTCAGGTGTTGTAATAACATAGCCCTCAATTCTGCCATCGGCTGTCAATGTTGCCTTAGCATCTTTAACTGCGCCACTTTCGCCCTGCCTGTTACCTACATCAAAAATAATATTAGACTGTCCTGATTTTGGAAAAGTATATCGCTGAAAACCTACGCGTTTTGTAGCTGTTAATTCTGCTTTTACACCAAAATCTTTTAAGAGTACCGAATAATAACCTGAAGTGGCATATTCTTCCTTCCTGTCAAATCGGGAGCGATAACCCGCGTCAGGATTTTCTAACGGCCCCGGTATGGTTTGAAGCTGCCCTACAGATGGTGCTACAACAATACCACCTATCTGAAACTCATGAAAGCAGGCAAATCCTTCTATAGATGTATCCCTGTCATCATAACCAGTCGCTTCCCATCCCTGAGCATTACCTAAATGTGCATTGGTAGAAGGGCCAAGTTTTGCCATGCCAAAAGGAGCTGAAGCCGGAGTATAAAAAAACCAGCGACTATGTGCCGTGCCTATATTAGGGTCTACATAATCAGAAAGTTTTTGCTTTTTTTCCTGACCAAGTACTGTTATAAAACTGATTAAAGCTATAGATATACTTAAAGTTTTATTTATCATAATTAAGATATTAATATAATACAGATTTTTAAATTATTGTTGCTCTCCTTTAAGGATGGCAATCCTTCCATACATCTCTACTAAACCTGCCTGTTGAAGCAACCATTTATCTCTCCCCGGGTTTTGTCCGGCCCAATCTTCATAAAAAAGATCATACTCGTTACGTGCATTACTCCATGCATAGTCTGCATTCTGTATAAATACATTTACATAAGTTTGTGCTGTTTGGTCATATTGAAGAAGGTCTAAATAACCTCTAAACAGGCACACATTAAACCAAGAATCATTAGCCGGGAAAAATAGCTTTGAATTTACAGTTCTTGTAAAATAAGAATAAGTAGACGCTGCTATAGTTCTTGCTCTGTCAAGATAAACCTCTTCCCCTGTTATTTCATACAAAAGAACATTGTTGGTAATCATAGCACCGCTATTATAGGTCCATTTTGTTGTATTCACAAAATTATTGCTAACTCTTATATCATTCCAAAAAAGATTGTCAACCGGATCCTGAATATATTCATTAAGCCAGTTATACAACCTCATTGCAAACTGAAGGTATTGTTCCTCATCAGTATGCTCGTAAAGTCTTAACAGATACGTTACCGAAAATGCTGTAGAACTTACAGCTTTCATGCATAATTCACTCTCTGGGTTATTCCTGTTTTGTTCACTCCAATATAATCCTCCTCCTGTACTATTATCTTCTCCGGTAAGACTGAATTGTGCGATTTCCTTCGCACGGTTAAGATATGCCGCATTATTTGTAATCTCATAGTTCTCAATCAAATCAATGGCAATAATAGCGTTATCATCATAAAAGCGGTCATCCTGGCTGTACTGTACAGGAAAGGCAGCATAAGCTGATGGTGTACGCTGGGTATCATAATACCCTTCAAGAGCTACATAAGAATGATTAAGCTCAGGATCATCAAAGCCTAATGCTACAAGCTGATTTACTCCCGACAAAAGACCATCTAAAGACCATAGATATGAACACTCTCTGTCTCCTTGTTGTACAGGAAAGTTCTCACGATAATAGCCGGTACTGTTTATCTTGTAATATTGCTGGATAAGATCGAATGTCTGCTTAGCTTTTTCGGTGTAGGTTATTATCTCTTCCGGTTCAGTATTCCCACCGTTAGTAAGGCCTGTATCTTCATTTTCCTGACACGATATATGAAAAGAGGCAAAAAAAATAAAGCAGGTTATATATAGATATTTCATAATTATAATTTTAGTATACTGTAATAGAGTGTTTATAATTTTGTGATGGCGACATATCAATAATTACGTCTGCAGTTTTGTCTTCAGAACCTAAAGGTAGCTTATACATACCTGTCCAGTCCTGATTCTGACCCGGGCTAGGTATATCTGCAAGATTATACACATTGTAATATTCTTCGGGTTCAGATGTGCCATCCGGCTGCACGCCAAAGGCTGTAAGACCAGAAATATTAGATCCGTTCATAGCATCATTATGATAACTGCCCCATATTTCCAACCCACTATCTGTAGTTACCCAAAAACGGTAGCGTTCCTCCGGATAACCCCAGTCATGAAAATAAGGTAATGCAATACCAGAAACAGAGAATTTATGATTCCCTTCATAAACTAAATCTCCCAGATTATATTGCCACGTTCTTATCATTTGAATATTTTGGATTTCGGTATACGAAATAGTTAACAGGTTAAAGTCAATTACTATTCTATATGGATTCCCGGTACCTGTAACCGGTATATCAGCCTCGCCATCTGCTTCAATAAGTTTGTTATTATCAGCTAGTTGATAATAAGTCCTGTCTTCATCTAATGAATTACAAAGCTTAATATTTCCGCCATTAAGTGATGCTATTATTTCAAATTTGCCGTCAGAAATCATTTTACATTGCATGGCTGTATCAAAACTATCAGCTTCAAAACCATCTCCATATATAAATAATGTTGCCGGTATATCGCTAATTCCCGCAGGGCGCTTAAGTCTTAATACATTTACCTGCTCAGTTACCTTACTTTCACCTCCCTGAGAAGCAATTACTGTCCATTTAACCTCACCTTCAGAGTCTACTCCTATACCAGCATCGCGGGCAATCGAAACAAGTTGACCTGAGGTTAGGGAAAGGTAATTTTTACTTCCTCCTCCAGCAGATCGAATACTGAAAAAAGGATTTGAAAAATCTCCGGAAGGGATATCAAAAACCACTTCATAAAGTACTACACCTCCATACTTAGATTCAGAAGCTGTCCATTCAAAAACAGTTGGTGCCGTATTTTCAAGGTTAATAGCAATATAGTGATTGTCTACTGGTGTAATAAGTTCTTCAGGAGCTTCAAACCCAACCTGCAATGCATAATCATCATCATTACACGATACAAAAAGGAGCATCGCTACAAGACTAAGTAAACTATAATAAATATTTCTCATAATTTTAGATTTTACCAATTAGGATTTTGTGAAATATTAGAATTTAAATCGCGTTCGGCCTGTGGCACGGGCCATAAATAGTGTTTTGCAGGATCAAATATCCTGTTTTCCACTCTTACATAGCCATCATCAACAGCATCTTCATCTGTTTTCATACCATGTACCCAGCCGTTAAGTTTTTCTTCAGCATTACCCCAACGTCTAAGATCCATAAGCCTTAATCCTTCCATAGCTAGTTCAGACCTGCGCTCTCGCCTTATAATATCAATAAGGGCTGATCCTGATACGGCAGGGTAATTAAGAGCATTATCATTTGTAAAACCGGCACGTACACGTAATTTTCTTATGGTCATATCCCACTCATTCTGGCCAAACTGTCCTAATTCTGCTTTAGCTTCTGCATACATAAGTAGGATGTCTGCATAGCGTATAAGAATTAAGTTAGACCCTGAATTAACTAAGTTACGGGCTGTCTTATCATAAAATTTAGCAACATAATAACCAGTTGGTGTTGAGTTTGAAGCATAATGAATTGCATCGGGGCCTGTGCCTAAAGCAGTTTGAATGGTGGTGAAAGTTCCGTCAGGATTTTCAAGCTGTGATTCATGCCTTATAATTGTTGCATCCAGTCTCGGATCTCTATTGCTATAAGGATTAAGTTCATTGTAAGATGGATCTTCAATGGTATTTCCGTTAAGCATTATGTAATCGTCTACAAGTTCCTGAGTTGGAGATATTGCTGCAAAACCACCTAAAGATGGAGGTATAAGAAAATATTGTATGTTATGCTCCCTGTTAAGAGGCATAAACTCTACATTAAGCAACACTTCTATATTATCCTTATTCTCTGGTTTAAACAAGCCGGAATAGCTATTAAATAAATCTATGCTGCCTGCTTCGCCGTTTATTATATCTTCACAAACAGCACTTACTTCATCCCAACGTGATTCACAAAGCAGTACTCGTGCTTTAAGCCCCATAGCAGCACCTTTTGTTATACGACCTTTGTCAGTATCAGGATAAGATGTTGGTAAACCCATCGACTGATCAAGCTCATTTAGTATAAACTGAAGTATTTGCTGTTTTGGTGATCTCGATATAGTCATAGATTCCTCTATGCTAATCTGTTGCGTAACGAGTGGCACATCTCCAAAGTTATTCATCAGTATAAAGTAATGAAAGGCTCTTATCACCCTAGCTTCAGCCCTGTAACGTTCTTTAAGCTCATTACTTAGACCTGCTACATTTTCAATATTATCAAGAAGTATATTACAGCGTCTGATACCTGCAAATCGTGCATTCCATACTTCTCTTACCAGGGGAGCCGATGCATCATAACTACCATTTGCAATATCTCTTACTAACGATCCGTTATTGCTTCTTGTATATGAATTGTCTGATAGCGATTCATTAAAAATAAACTGTTCGGCTCCATAAAGATCGGGGTAGCAACTATTAAGGGCTGCCAATGCATCTTCGGGCTTATCCCAAAAAGTGATATCCGATTCCCTGTCTACAAGCGGGGTATCTAAACTTTCGCAACCTGTTATCATCATGATAAATAAGGCTATGACCAGATAATTTCTCATTTGTAAATTTTTTAAAAGTTAACATTTAGTCCTACTGCCCATACCTTGGTTACCGGATACACCCTCCCGTTACTGGCATCGCCCGAATTAATTTCAGGATCGTAACCGGCTTTTAGTTTAGTAAGCGTTAGCAGATTTTGACCGGTTATGTAAGCCCTAAGCCTGGTTATTCCTATTTGTTGTGTGATTTCTTTTGGAATTGAAAAACCTAACTGTAAATTCTTAAGCCTTGCATAAGCAGCATTTTGTATCCAAAAATCAGATCTGGCAGCATTATTTGCAGATTCTGCACCTACAGTAAGTCGTGGATATGAAGCATCCGGGTTTGCCGGTGTCCATCGATCAATGTGATAATCCATCACCGGACCTTCGTTATTATTATGAAATGCTTCTACACCTTCTCCGCGTATCCACATGCTTCTCTTTCCTACACCCTGTATAAAGAAGCTAAAGTCAAGTCCTTTCCATTGAGCACTATAAGTAAAACCATAGTTATACCTTGGAAAAGGGTTTCCTAAAATAAAACGGTCGTCTTCCTCTCTTATCACTCCGTCGCCATTCCTGTCTACATATCGTAAATCTCCTGGCTTGGCACCCGCTGCGTTAAAGTTTTGTTGGGGGCCATTTGCCACCTCTTCAGCATTTTGATAAATACCGTCAGTCATTAAGCCATAGTATGAATTTATAGGAAATCCTTCCCTAAGTATTGTTACTACATCAGTACCGCCTATAAGCGTCCTTCCGCCATCATCAGTAACCTCATTCACATTATCGGCAAGGTTTGCTGTAATGGAATGACTTACTTTTCCTGTATTAAAGCGATAATTTACAGCAATCTCGTAACCTGAGTTATTGATTGACCCAACATTTTGTACAGGAGAACCCGCACCGTAAATTCCCGGAACCGGTAAATTACTAACCAACACATTTTTAGAGTCTTTACTATATACGTCAAAAGTAAAGTTCAGTCTGTTATTAAAAAATCCGGCTTCAATACCAAAATCAAGCGTTTCACTCGTTTCCCAGCTAATGTCGCGGTTAGCTACACTAAAATAGGCTCCGTTAGCTAAATTATCATTAAATGAATAGGCTTGAGTATTTACTGTAATGGTACTTAAATACTGGTAAAGCCCAATATCCTGATTACCTACCTGCCCCCACGATGCCCTTAATTTAAGGTTACTAAGAAATCCTGCTGTAGACTGCATAAAGTTTTCCTGAGATATACGCCATCCGGCAGAGAACGAAGGGAATACTCCCCAACGATTATCCGAAGCAAAGCGTGAAGAACCATCGGCACGCAAGTTACCTTCAAAAAGGTATTTATCCTTATAAGAATAGTTAAGCCTCGCAAAATAAGATTGAATACTCCATTCTTCAGCGCTACCATAAGTATTACCCTCATCAGTATATGTACCATTTGATAAAACCCCAAATTCATTGCCGGGAATTCCGATTTTTCTTGCCTGGAACCATCTTCTCTCGCTACTTTCCTGTGATAGTCCTAATAACCCGATAAAAGAATGGTTTTCACCAATGTTTTTTGTATAATTTAGTGTTACTGTTGAATTAAGTAATACCGTTTTGTCAAAACGATCCATAACAGAACTTTCTAAATCTCCACCTCCCAAATAAGGCGCATAATCTATAGATTTTCTAAATTCATGGGTATTATTATCTGAAACATTTGCCCCAAAAAAACCTTTAAGTTTAAGATCGTTTATAATACTCCACTCAGCACTAAGACTTCCTGAAAAATTATCGATTTCATAAGTTCTCATACCGCCGTTAGTAAGTCTTGCAAGCGAGTTAGAATTACTCCCGCTGGGTAAGGTAAAGTTACCTTCTTCATCTCTTATGTTATAAATTACAGGCATTCTTGTAGCCTGTTCTATTAGCCAATTTGTCCAGTAGGCATGCTCATTTACAGTAGAACCATTATAAAATCCTGTCGCTACAATGTTTAGATTATCAAACAGTTTTGAACTTATATTTAACCTTGCGTTATTTCGTTTTAATCCATAATCATCATTACCTTCAAAAAGGCTCCTTTGGTTTAAGTGTCCTACAGATAAATGATAAGTAGTATTATTTCCTCCACCCTGTACCGCAAGATTGTGAGATTCCTGAGGTGCTGACTTCCTGTATAGTTCTTCCAGCCATATAGTTCCTTTACCTAATGCTCTGAAATCATTTATCTCCTGAGGAGAATATCGAGCTGGTAGTCCTGAATTAACCAGTGCTTCATTTCGCAATTCGGCATACTCCCAAGCCTGAGCATATTTTGGCATATTAGTTGCTTCCTGAAAACCATACAAGTAATCGTAGGAAATACTTGTTTTACCTGCCTTGCCTTTTTTAGTTGTAATTAATATAACTCCATTTGCAGCCCTTGAACCATATATGGCTGTAGATGAGGCATCCTTAAGTACTGATACTGTCTCTATATCATTAGGGTTAATATTATCTATACTTCCTATAAGTCCATCAATAAGTACCAAGGGATATGTATTTGACTGAAAAGTACCTATGCCACGAATGTTAATTACTGACCCCTGACCCGGCTCACTACTGCCCTGTTGGATTACAAGCCCAGGGGTTGTACCCTGTAATGCCTGTGCGGCACTTGTTATGGGACGGTTCTCAAAAGCATCTGAATCTACTGTACTGATGGCCGATGTTACACTATTTCTTTTTTGGGTAGCATATCCCACAATAACAACTTCCTGCAAAGAGTTTATTTCTTCCTTAAGTACAAAATCTATTGTATCTCTTCCATTTATATGCTGTTCCTGAGTAGCATAACCTATAAAAGATACTACAAGTATTGCATCAACCGGCGCTTTTATAGTATAAACCCCGTTTAAATCACTCACCACAGTATTAGTAGTACCTTTTACAGCCACTGTTGCTCCGATAATAGTTTCGCTAGTTGTGGAATCTGATATAACACCGGTAATGGTGGTTTGCGCATACATCCCTGTATTAAAAATTAAGGCAATGAGTATGGCAAGTTTTAATCCGGCTCGCTTTTCGATCCGGGAAAACAGTCTGCTTTTTTCATGTTTTCTCATAATTTCATACTTATGTGTTAGTTGTTTATTGGTAAGGGTATGATTATTTTACAAAAGCTTTTACCAGCAGTACGGGTATATGGCTTAAATTTTTAATGGTGTAACTCTCAGTTGCTGCAGGTACAACAAATGTTTCGGCATAATTAAAAATCTGTGAAAGACCGTTTTGTGTAGTAATCTCTATTTTTGAGCCTTCCACTAACATCCATACATGACATTTGTTGTTGGTTTTTATTGTGACCTCATCTTTTATATTATAGCGGTAAACATCATAAAAATGATCCTTATGTGTAGGTAAATGCTCTATTGTATAACTATCATATTGTTGTATAACATATGGTTTGGATATCAGTTCTTTTTCAACTGTATTACCACTTCTGTTAAAGTTTACATTTGCCATTCCCCTATCAATATTTATAGGACGTGGTTTACCATCTAAATCAAGACGAAGCCAGTCATACATCTTAAAAGTGAAAATATAGGGTGCGCTACTTATTTCAAGTACCATATTATTGCTGCCCGAAGCATGTATAGTGCCATGTGGAATTAAAAAAAGGTCGTGCCTGTTTGCTTCAAATTTTTGAATATATCTGTTTACATCCAACTCTACTGATTTTTCCTGACTGTGTTTTAATGCCTTTTCAAAATCCATAGGCTCAACACCATCTTGAAATCCTAAATAAACTTCAGCATCGCTTTTACAATCCAGTATATAATAAGTTTCATCCTGAGTAAACGGCATACCAAATTCCTGTTTTATATATTGCGGAGATGGATGGCATTGTATAGAGAGGTTTCCCCCGTCAAAAGTATCCAGGAAGTCAAACCGTATAGGGAAGTCATGTTTAAAGGTTTCTGCACAATCTCCAAGAATGTTTTTGTAATTATTAAACATTAGAGTATCAAAAGAAACCTCCAGAAGAAAACCATCACTTTCAAGTAATAGTCCGTTCTCAAGAACCATAAGTTCAAAAGACCATGCAAGATTTTCAACATTACCATTAATGCCTTCAAGATGGTCTTTCATCCAACTGCCACCCCAGGCACCCGGTTCAAACCATGGTCTTGGCCTAAAAACATTAGATGCCATGGCGGTAAGTCCATCTCTTAGGTCATCTCCTCCCATAAAAAGAATATTATCCGGCCTTTGTCCGTCTATAATAACATCTATATTAGGAAGCAACTGTTCTTTATGCTTATTAAGGACTACCCAATCAATAAAAAAGAATCGTTTATAAGTACTTTTATTATCGGTAAGTTCTTCAGTACCTAAGTTACCTGCCCTTCCTGCTCTGGCTCTGAATTGGAGTTCATTTTTAGGAAGATCTACATATAATATGGGAGCATTCCAACCTGATAATACAGCACCGGGTCCAACAACAATATTGATATCTACAGATGGATCCTGAACTATCTTAGATAGTCTGTCTTTATCAAACCAGTCTGATAATGTTTTATCGGTAATCTTACCAAACAGAGGGTCATCTCCCCCCAAATAAGGCTCTAACATTACATTAATCTCATCAGCCGGTTTCATAGCAGCATCAATATGAAACCATCTTGCTCTTTTACCTAATTGAGTAAGTTCTCTATCTATAAATTTTATAAAATCTTCCCAAAATATGCCCTGATAACCGTCTATTATAACACTTGAAAATTTTGATATTAATTGAGCAAGATTATCATAGCCTGGTTTAATTTTACCTTTTCCGATATTAAAAGCCGGATAGGCATCGTAAGCTATTTTACTGCTTTCTTCTTTTTTTTCAGGTATTAGAAACTGTTCTGTTTTTCTTGATATTTTATTTTTTGATACTTCTTTTTCCTGCTTATTTTTAACGTATGCTACAGCCCCAATTATTGCTGCCTTATCCCATAGCTCAGAAATTTTTACATCTAAATTATTCTCTAAATTCAGTTTACCTAAAAACTTATCCATAAATAATGGTGCTGCCTTAGCTATACCACCTCCTAAAACTATTCTTTCAGGTTTAAATGAATCTACCCAAGGTTTCATGAAATCTGCAAAATTCTCAGCAAATAAATCAAATAAGCCAAGTGCTTTTATATCATTTTCATTTGCCAGTTTGGCAATAGCCTCTACACTGGCAATATTTTCATTATTTATCTCATTCCACTGTTGAACAAACCATCGTGTTGAAAAAAAGTCGTCAGCAATACCATCTTTAAAAGGAATATTATACAGATATCCATTTGTAGGAATACCTTCTCCCATCCCATCCTGCATAGCGCCTTCTACAAGAAATGTACTACCAAAACCTGTCCCAAGGGTCATGATTATACTCTTTGAGCTGTTAATAGCTGCACCACTTACATATTCACCTATTGCAAAACTCTCGGCATCATTAATGAAATAAACCGGAGTTCCGTCAGCAATTTTTTGTAATTCCTGTTTAACATTAAGCCCAAACAAAGAATCATACTTTTGAACACCATAAATCTTAGAAATACCATTTTCATAATCGAAGGGACCCGGCATGGCCACGCCCACTCCTACTATATTTTCAAAGCTGCCAACATTACAGTTACTCATTACAATTGAAAAGAGTTCTTTGCAGCATTTAAAAAATTCTGAACTTGCGCTGTTAGAATCATGAACAGCTTTATGATAGGATTCTTTTATTAATTCTCCTGTTTTTGCATTTACCAACGCTCCGGAGATATGAGAACCACCAACATCGATACCTAAATAATAAAGTGACATATAACTTATTTTAAAAATACTAATATGTACATATGTATGTACAATAACGTTGTAGCAAATTAAAGAAAAGCATTTATGATAACAAAATAATAACTTAATTTTTGCTAAAAATTAATTACATTTGTCTATATAAAAAACAAAAAAATTAACTTAAAGTTTCTATTTATATAGTTTAAAGCTTATAGTAATGATAATTTAAAAAATAATTAATTATCAAATAATTAACATAATAAATGAAAATATCATTAGATTACAATAGTCCTATACCATTACATATTCAAATTGAAGAGCAAATTAGAGAGGCTATAAAAGCTGATGAATATCAAAACGGCGCTAAAATGCCAAACGAAGTTAGTTTGTCTAAACAATTAGGCATATCAAGAAGTACATTGAGGCAATCAATTAATAAATTAGTTTATGAAGGATTACTAACTCGTAAAAAAGGCGTAGGTACTTTTGTCAAAAAAGCTGCAATAAGTTCGAAAGCACAAAACTGGTTAAGTTTTTCTCAGGAAATGAAAGCTTTAGGAATAATACCGAAAAATTATGAGCTGCATGTTAGTTGGGTTAAAGCTAATAAAGAACTTAGCCTGTTTTTTAATTTAGAAGAAAATTCAAGAATACTAAAGCTTGAGCGTTTAAGAGGAAATACAGATATTCCGTTTGTATATTTTGTATCCTACTTTAACCCTCGTATAGGATTAACCGGAAACGAGGACTTTTCTAAACCTCTTTATGATATTCTGGCTCATTATAACTCTATCGCTAAGCTATCGAAAGAAGAGATAAGTGCTGTTAAAGCTGATGCTTTTTTCGCTCAAAAACTGGAGATAAATGAAGGAGATCCCATTCTTAGAAGAAAACGTTTTGTTTTTGATCCCGGAAACAGGCCTTTAGAATGGAACGATGGTTATTACCGTGCTGATAGCTTTACATATACGCTGGAATTTGATCGAGAAGTTTAAAGACTATTTAATCATTATAATTAAAAAGCCAATTCATAAAACTGTGAATTGGCTTTAATTTTAAACTACTAACATTCAAAAAAGTATTTATAACTATTTGTTTAGCTATTTATAATTACTTAACACTAAACTCATAGATTGTTTTTGTTTTATATAGCTCTCCTGCTTTTAATACAACCGATGGAAATTCTTTTTGGTTAGGCGAGTCAGGATAATGTTGTGTTTCCAGGCAAAGGCCACTCCGTTTCTCATAGTTACCTTGTTTTTTGCTTTTTAAAGTTCCGTCTAAAAAATTTCCGCTATAAAACTGAATTGCAGGTTGATCTGTATAAACTGTCATGTATCTGCCTGATTCTTTATGGTACAAACCAGCAACTTCTTTCATGTGTTTAACGGTATTATTAAATATCCAGCAATGGTCATATCCTTTTCCTATTACAAGCTGATCGTTATCTGCATTAATATCTTTCCCAATATTTTTTGCTGTTGTAAAATCAAATGGCGTTCCGGCAACATACCTTAACTCACCGGTAGGGATAAGAGTACTATCAACAGTCAAAAATCTATCGGCTTTAAGCTCTAAATTGTGATCCAGTATAGTTTTAAAATTACCTGATAAATTAAAATATGAATGCTGAGTAAGATTTATTATAGTTGTTTTATCAGTATCAGCTTCATAAGAAATCTCAAGAGCATTTTTATTAGTAAGAGTATAAATTACAGTCACATTAAGATTGCCGGGATAACCTTCTTCCCCATCTATAGATGTGTATGACAGTTTTAATGAAGGCTCATCTTCTGAAATTATTTTTGCTTTCCAAATCTTCTGATCAAATCCTTTACCCCCATGTAAATGATTAACTTCGTCATTAACAGGAAGCTGATAATCAATATCCTCTAATGTAAATTTACCCTTAGCTATACGATTACCATAACGGCCTATAATTGCTCCAAAATATGACGGATTACCATTTAGGTATAAATCAGGTGTTGTATATCCTAATACTACATCTTCATATTTTCCGTCCCTATCAGGTGCTGTTAATGATATAATAGCTCCGCCCATTGTAATAACTTCCATTTGCATACCTTTTGTATTAATTAAGCTATACTTATAGACTTCTTCTCCTTCAGAAGTTACAGCGTATACAGACTGTGTAACAGAAGATTTAGCCTCTGCTACGGAATGTATTTCATTTTTGGCTTCTTCTTTACATCCCAGCAAAACACAGATTATTAAAATAATAATGATACTTTTAAAATTCATATATGCATTATATTCTGTTATTTTGTATTTACCTCAATACTACCGCCATCTTTAAACAAATCATGTGGTATAAAATATCCCTTTATATCTGCACCATTCACTTTTATTGATTTTAAATCTCTTTTACCGTTAGGATTACTTATTATAAGCTTTTTACCCGATGGCATTGTCCATTCAACTTTATCAAAAATCGGTACTGTTACAATATATTCAGGATCAGCCGGAGATAAAGGATACAATCCTAAAGCTGTCCATACATACCATGATGACATTTCCCCTGCGTCGTCCATACCGCACATAGCAAGACCTTCGGGTCCAATATCATACATAGTAGCTAAAACTTCATCAATAATCTTTTGCGATTTTTCAGGCTTATTTACAAAATAGTAAGAAAAAGGAGCTTCGTGAGCCGGTTGATTACCATGACAGTACTGACCTATAAAACCCGATATATTCCATGCTATGTATTCAGGATTCCATGGCTTTGTGAAAAATGTATCAAGTTTTTTTTCAAAAGCTTTTTTACCACCGTAAAGTTTAACCAAACTTTCCATATCATGAGGTACATAAAACGAGACATTCCAGGCATTTGCTTCACGATACATGTATTCATAATACGGATATTCAGGATTAAAAGGAGTAATCCAATCACCGTTTTCAAGCCTTCCTCTCATAAAGTTGGTTTGCTTATCAAATACATTAATATAGTTTTTAGAACGTTTCTTTAAATCCTTATAATGCTCAGTATCTCCCAAGTTTTTAGCAAGAAGTGATAAAGCATGGTCATCATAAGCATATTCAAGTGTTTTTGTAACACCAGCTTTTGCTTTTGTCTCCACATGTGGATTCTTAACATCTGGATCTGAAATAAAACCTTTAGCAATATATTCAGAAACATAAGGTCTTGTTCCTCCTTCTTTATAGGCGTTATTTAACAGTAATTCATAAGCCTTATTTACATCATAATCCCTAATGCCTCTTAGATAAGAACCTGCAATGAAAGATGCAGCGTGGTCACCATGAAAAAATGTAGGCATAAAACCTTTTATATCTCCTTTATTAATCATAGAGTTTATAATATCGTTTGTTACATCCGGAGAACAAATACTAAGGAGTACAAGCTTATTTCTGTAATCATCCCATAAAGATGGCAGGGTATAATAACGATACTTCTCTTTTCTCACCTTACCCGCCTCATCAGTAAACTGTCCATTTACGTCACTTCTAAGAGCTGGCCAAAGAAACGATCTGTAAAGCATGCTGTAAAACAACATATTTTGGTGGGTTGTACCGCCCTGTACTTCAATTTTAGAAAGCAGGCTTTCCCATGTTGTATTACCTTCCTGGTAAACTTGTGAAAAAGTTTTATTACCTACCTCACTGTTTAGGTTCTCAGCCGCATTTTCAACACTTACAAAAGATAAAGCTATTTTAAGAGTTACTGGGGCATTACCGTCTTTTAGAGATAATAATGCATATCCATTACTTTTTGTAATATCTTTTATATCTGTGTTTAGAATATCAGTATCTACTGTAGCATAAAAATAAATTTTCTCTCCTCCGGTTCTCTGGTATCCTGTAATTACATTTGTTCCTTCCTGTCGAATAGTCCAGTCATCCACATGATTGTTTGCTTTACCTAAATCAAATAATATCTTTCTGCCTGAATTATTCTTATAAGTATACTCATGCACACCACAACGTAATGTAGAAGTAAGCTTTACCAAAACATCATAGTTATCCAGATAGACTTCATAATATGCCGGACTTGCTTTTTCCTTATCATGGCTAAAAGCAGACTGGTATGGTGCTGACGCACTCCCCGATACAGGAAGTATAGGAATATGACACAAATTCCAGTGTCCTTTATTAGTATGGGTAAAACCTAAAATTGAAGTATCTTCATATTCATAACCTGCCCCAGACCTGTATTTTGTCATAGGGCTTAATTGCACCATCGCGTTAGGCACAGAAGAACCCGGAAATACAAGCCCTGCCCATACACGCATATCTGCCGGAGGCGTGTACCCTATAATTTTTGTATCTAATAAGGGAGCTGTACCTATAAAAGGATTAACCTGAGAAGTATATTTTGTTTTTGCAACACTTGTATTTAACTGTGCCGACACCTCTCCTAAACATAAGGTTGCGACCAGAAAAGCAAATGCAAAATTACTTTTATATTTTTTCATAATTTAAATTCGGCTTTTATAGTTCTAAAAGTTTAGGACGCTTTTTATACGTATCCCATAGTAATTCTCCAAACAGAGTATTTGCCCACGCAAACCAGTGTCTTGTAAAGTTTTTAGGATCATCCTTATGGAAGGACTCATGCATAAATCCTGTATCACCATGTGTAGCTTTCAGTATTTTTATGCACTCTTTTATTTCATTTCCATCTGTACTTGTAAGAGCTCTCATAGTAATTGCCATAGGCCATATCATATCCATGCCTACGTGAGGCCCCCCAATACCTTCGGCTGCAGTACCTTTAAAGAAGAAAGGATTATCTGTGGAAAGAACAAAGTTTCTTGTGTTTTGATAAATCGGGTCATTTACATCAACAGCGTCAAGGTAAGGTAAACCCAGTAAACTTGGCACATTGGCATCGTCCATCAATAAACTATTTCCAAATCCGTCTACTTCAAATGCATAAATTTTTCCATATTTAGGATGATTTACAATTGCATGCTCTTTTAATGCCTTATCCACTTCTGCTCCTAGTGCTTCAAGCTCTTTTGCCGTAGCATTGTCTTTTTTAATTTCTCTCATCATTTCTGCTGCCTGTTTCATACTAACAACAAGAAAGAAATTTGAAGGTATTAGAAAAGAGAACACTGTAGCATCATCACTTGGCCTAAAGGCAGAGCACACTAGTCCAACCGGTTTAACAGGATAACCATATCCCTTAAGTGCCCTTGTATCTGTAGCAAACTGTGTAGTACGTTGGAATGAGTATGGATTTTTTCCGTCCTTTTCCTGTTGGTCCCTAAAAACTTTAAGTGTTGTTTTTATTGCATTTACCCAATTTTCATCAAACGGAGATGTATCTCCAGTAGTTTTCCAGTAATTATAAGCAAGGCGTATAGGGTAACATAAAGAATCTATTTCATATTTTCTTTCATGTACACCCGGTTTCATGTCAGTATGATCACTTGTCCACTCCCCTCTTTTGTTGGGGTCTCTATAAAATGCATTCGCATATGGATCTTTCAAAATATATTCTGTTTGCCTGTTAATAACTCCGGCAATAAGGTTTTTAAGCTTAGTATCTTTTCCTGCAAAGGCCATATATGGCCATACCTGAGCAGAACTGTCTCTTAACCACATAGCATCTATATCACCTGTAATTACATATGTATCAGGTCGTCCGTTTTTTTGTGCATAGGTTACTGTTGTATCCAGTGTATTTGGAAAACAGTTATTAAATAGCCAGGCAAGCTCTTTGTCTTTTACGTTTTTTTGAAACTCTGTTATAGTTTTTTCTATTACTTCACTTTCAAAATTTCTTTTGTCTTTAGCTACTCTTACTATCGGAAAATTATTTCCGCTGTTAATCCCTGCAATAATTTCCATAGGATCAATTAAAGTCAAACCGCCGAAAAGTGCAGTATTCTGAATAAATTTTCTTCTTTGCATTCTTGTAATTTTTATATAAGGCTATGCCTGATTAATCGTTTGTTAATGAGTATGGTAAATCTTTTTTATTAATTCCGCGTTTCTTGTTTGGAGTATCATCCATTTCAAAATCAAGAATGACCCCTTTTATGAGTTCTGTATGGCTAAGCCAGTTTTTAGTATATTCTTTTCCGTTAAGTCTTAATGATTTTATATACCTGTTTGCAGCACTGTTTTTTGGAGCATTTATTATTATCTGCTTATTGTTTTCCAGATTAATGGTAATTTTTTTGAAAAGCGGTGCTCCAAGCACATATTGGTCTGTAGCTGGTGTTACAGGATAAAAACCCATAGCTGAAAATACATACCAGGCTGATGTTTGCCCATTATCCTCATCACCACAATAACCGTCAGGATTAGGGGTATATAGCCTGTTCATGGTTTCCCTTACCCAGTATTGAGCTTTCCATGGCTCACTACCATGATTATAAAGATATATCATATGTTGTATTGGCTGGTTTCCGTGAGCATACTGACCCATGTTTGCCACCTGCATTTCACGCATTTCATGAATAAATCCTCCGTTAAAACTGTTATTAAATACCGGAGGCATTGCAAAAATACTGTCCAGTTGCTTTACAAAAGTCTCTTTACTTCCCATAAGGTCTATGAGTCCCTGAATATCATGAAATACAGACCAGCTATAATGCCAACTGTTTCCTTCTGTAAAACCTTCTCCCCAACGAATAGGATCAAAAGGTTTCATAAACTCTCCGTTTTGCATTTTTCCACGCATAAGATTATGCGACGGATCAAACAGGTTTTTATAATTCTGACTTCTTTTTCTATATAAGGCAATTTCCTTTTTAGGTCTTTTTAATGCTTTAGCTAATTGATAGATAGCAAAATCGTCATAAGCATATTCTAAAGTTCTAGCGGCACTTTCATTTACCACATCATAAGGAACATAACCTAATTGTATATATTGCTCTGCACCGGCACGCCCTACTGCCTTTAAAGGTCCTGCATTATTAGCCCCATGTATTACCGCTTCATAAAGCGTATTAATATCATATTTATTTTCAGAACCTATTTTAAGATACGCATCGGCAACTACTGAGGCAGAGTTGTTACCTACCATGATATCCCTTAATCCGGGACTCGCCCATTCCGGCAACCAGCCACTTTCTTTATAAGCATTTGCTAAACCAGCCTGAATTTCTGAATTCTGTTCAGGAAAGACTAGATTAAGAAAAGGAAATAAAGAACGAAACGTATCCCAAAAACCGGTATCTGTGTACATATACCCGGGCAAAACATTTCCGTTATAAGGACTATAATGTATTACATTTCCGTTAGCATCATACTCATAGAATTTACGAGGGAAAAGCATGGAACGGTATAAACAGGAATAAAAAGTAGTAGTTTGGGCTGCAGTTCCACCCTCCGGTACTATCCTACCCAAATTTTCATTCCAAACAACCTTCCCTTTTTGTTTCAGCTCGTCGAAAGAATCATCTCCTATTTCTTTAAGGTTTAGCTCTGCCTGTTCAAAACTGATGAATGATGATGCCACTTTAGCATTAACCTGTTCTCCCTGTTTTGTTTTAAAACCAATTATAGCCCCGGTATGATTAGCTTTAAGCTCAATTTCTTTTACCAAAGCATCTCCGTTAAAAGCTGAAGAAGTTGTAAAGCTCTTATCAAAAATAATTACAAAGTAGTTTTTAAAATTTTGAGGTACTCCTCCACTATTCTTTGTGGTATAACCAATAATTTTATTTTCCTCAGGTATTATTTTTATATAAGATCCGTTATCAAATGCATCTATCACAATATAGGCTTCATCTGTTTTAGGAAAAGTAAACCTAAAACGTGCAGCCCTTTCTGTAGGAGTTATTTCGGTTGTTACATTATGATCTGCAAGGTAAACACTATAATAATATGGTGTTACCGTTTCTGCTTTATGAGAAAACCAACTTTGCCTTTCATCCTCTTTAAATCTCATTTTTCCTGTTATTGGCATAATAGAAAACTGTCCGTAATCATTCATCCACGGAGAAGGCTGATGGGTTTGTTTAAAGCCTTTAATTTTTGTTGCGTTATAGGTGTACGCCCAGCCATCTCCCATACCACCTGTTTGGGGAGTCCAAAAATTCATACCCCAAGGCATGGCTATAGCCGGATATACATTTCCGTTTGAAACATGATAATCAGAGTCTGTACCCATTAACGGACTCACCCATTCTACGGATGTTCTACTATCGCTAACAGGTACAGTCTGACCACTACTAGTAACAGATGCGGCTACTATTACTAACCCTAACAAAATATTTTGTACGCTTAATCTTTTCAAATTATCAATTAATTTATTGAATTGATTACTTCCTGATTTGCTGCTCTTACTTCTGAAAAATTCATTTTATCAACCTTTCTGTCATAAGTCATAAAACCATTAACCTCTCCTTCAACGTCTGTTGTTTGGGTATATACGGCTCCCGAAAATCCTGATTTTGCAAGCTTTTTTAACAAATCTGTATATTCAATGTATTTAGCGGTAGTCTCGTTTTTATTTTTAAATTGTGTATACCCCCAGTTCTTATCTGTTTGCCATAAATGTCCTTGAACAGGAAGGCCTATACCCCCATACTCTCCTAATACAGTTACCCTTCTTGCATCATACAACAATAAATTAGGTTGCGGATAATGATGTATATCCAGAATATCTCCTGTTTGAAAATGATTACCTCCGCTAGCTGAATTTACCAACCTACTTGGATCATATTTTTTTGTCCACTCTGTAATTTCTACAGTTTTAAACTGTCCCCAAGCTTCATTAAACGGAACCCATACTACAATACTTGGATAAGAGTATAAGTTATCCATAATCTCTTTCCATTCTTTTTTGTAGTATTCTTCAGATTGCGCAGTTCTCTTCAGTTCCGTACCTTCAAAATAATTATGCATTTGCCATATAGGTCCGTCATCTCCGCTTGGCATATCCTGCCAAACTAAAATTCCTAACCTGTCGCAGTGTGTATACCATCTTTGCGGCTCAACTTTAACGTGTTTACGAATCATATTAAACCCTAGCTCTTTAGTTCTTACTATGTCATACTTTAAAGCCTCATCTGTTGGTGCTGTATATAAACCATCTGGCCACCAACCCTGATCTAAAGGGCCAAACTGAAAACAATCCTTATTATTAAGCTGCATTCTTACTATACCGTTATCATCTCGCTTAGATGAAATTTTACGCATAGCAAAATAGCTCTTTACTTCATCCTGTACTTTACCCCCGCTTATAAGCTTAACTTTAGTATCATAAAGAAACGGGGAATCCGGAGACCATAGTTTTGGATTGTTTAAAATTATATCAACTGATTGTCCCACAACACTTTTTGAGGAAGCAACAATGGTACTTCCGTCATATACAGTCACTTCAATGATATCCCCCTTATCCGCACCTTCAACTTCACTTAAAATAGTTATGGTGTTAGTATCAATATCAGGAGTTGATTTTAGGTTTTCAATATGCTTTTTACTTACAGGCTCTAACCATACGGTTTGCCATATACCTGTTACTGGTGTATACCAAATTCCTTCCGGATTTTTAACCTGCTTTCCTCTGGGTTGTGGTCCGTCGTTTGACGGATCCCAAACTTTAACTTTTAATTTATTTGATTTCCCGTTTAAAAATGGTGTAATATTAAAGGAAAAAGGACTAAAGCCTCCTTTATGAATACCTACTTTAATATCGTTAATCCATACTTCGGCTTTCCAGTCCACTGCTCCAAAGTGTAATAAGATATCTTTACTTTTCCAGTTACTATCTACAGAAAATGTTGTTTCATACCAAAGTTCGTTTGCCGAACCAACCTCTTTCATAACACCTGACAGACTTGATTCTACAGCAAAAGGAACAAGTATTTTTCCGTCATATTTTGAAGGAGCTGTTTTTCCTACCGGTTGAATTGCATAATCCCAAAGCCCGTTAAGATTTTTCCATTTCTCACGTTCCATTATAGGGCGCGGGTATTCCGGTAGTGCTTTATTTGGGTCTACCTGCTCTGCCCATGTGGTTTTTATTTTATTTCCCTGCGGTTGCCATTGTTGTGCATTAACAACATGGGTAGCAACAAGGGTAATTATTGCAATAATATATTTTTTCATTATTATTTTACTTTCGCATTAATAACTTTTGCAATCGCTTTTTCAACTATAGGTTCCATTATGGCATAACCTTCTCTATTAGGATGTACACCATCTTCACCAAGTTCTTTTTTTAATCCAAGTTCGCTATTTACCATAACTGAATAATAATCTACATAAGGAATATTATTATTTATAGCATAACTTTTAAGCATTGCGTTAAGTATAACTACTTTAGGCCCCGGATTTTTTCCCGGACTCCACGGAAAATCAGAAGCCGGAAGTACTGAACACAGTATTACTTTTATACCATTAGCCTTTGCCAACTCTGCCATAGAAAAGATATTACCTGCTGTTTGTTCTAAAGATATTGGCCCTGTATTTTCGGCAATATCATTGATACCTGCCAAAATCACTACAGCTTTCGGTTGTAAGTCAATTACATCCTGCCTAAACCTTAAAAGCATTTGTGGCGTGGTTTGCCCGCTTATCCCTCTATTTATATATGATTTATCTTCAAAAAATGAAGGGTTTGTTCTTAGCCATCCTTCAGTAATGGAATTACCCATAAATACCACCCTCTTTTCCATCGCCTCAGGTTTTCCCAATCTTATATTTTCTTTTTCATATTTTTTTAAGTTAGCCCAGTCCTGTGCATTTGTATTCTGAAATCCAAACACAGTAAAAAGAGCCATCAGGAAAATTACTTTTTTCATGTATTTTTTTATATGCGTATATTTTTTAGCTGGTTTAATAAAAAAGATTAACCGCCGTTAGAATAAACTCTGCCGGCGGTTATATATTTAATCTAATAATTGTTCTTCATGAAGTTTTGCTGCTGCTTCAATAAGCATAACACCACTTAATTGGGTTGTTAAATCAGTAGTTCCTGTTGGCGTGTTTTTCCAGTTTGGTCCACACATCATTGAAGGCCTTAATAAGCCATCATTATAAAATGTAGTTGCATTAAATCTCAAGAAATTTACATAACTGCTACGATTAGTAGAGTTTAAAGAAGATACTTCTATAAGTTCTGTAAAATATCTCACTAAAATACCTTTAAATAATCCGCCATCTCCCTGACCTTCGTCCCTAAGAATACCTTCTGATGTTAGCTGAGGGCTGGTTATTAATGTATTTGCAGATTTAACCGCCTCAGTCAAATAAGACTGATCACCCGTTGCATTATACAACCATACTCCTGCACCAATATATGTACCCATATTATATGTAAACACCCAATCAGAGTTTACAACCGGAGTACCTTGAGCACCATCAGATGAAATGTTGTCCCATACAATGCCATTGGATGGGTTTACTAGCGTATTCTTTTGCCAATCATAAATTTTTTGAGCCCAAATAAGGTCATCAGGATTCTGGTCTATTTCATATAATCGCATTGCTAATATAGCTGCCGGAGCATTAGAAACGGCATTTTTTTGATAAGGTGTATCCTGCTTCCATGTAATACCGCCATCAAAAACATCATCACTCCAACTCTGTTTTATTATTCCCCATAATTCCAGAGCTACATCTTTGTAATCCTCATCATTAGTAGCATTATAAGCACGAACACAAGCATTTCCTAACCATATCATATCGTCGTTAAACACATTGTTGTATGTACCGCCATTCTTGATTTTTATGCCATCAAGCAGAGCCTTCATTTTAGGTACGTAATTCTCATCACCAGTACGTAAATAACCATCTGTCAATACATCAAGTACATGGGCATTTGGCCAGTAGTGAAATGTTGAATTACCGGCATTATTTTGCACAAAAGTTCCGTTTGAACCTAAGAAAGTATTATACGTAGCAGCCTGTAATGAATCGGCAGTCTTAGCCCAGGTATATTCAAATTCCTGTCCTCCTCCAGTAGAAGGATCGTTTAACGGAATAGGGTCATCATCACATGAGGTAACTAAAGCACCCAAACCCAAAACGAATACTGCCGCATATTTTTGTATCGAAAATAAACTTTTCATATTAAATGTTTTTCATCCTTCTCTGCTATACAGCTAAGGATATTTTTATTATTAAAGTACTGTAAAGCTATGTGTATATGCCGGTATTGTTGCGCCAAAATCTATTTTAGCATTAACATTACTCATATCTACAGGTGTAGCAAACTTGAAACAGTTATTCCAAAAATCATCGGTTACCGGAATCATATACCAGTAAGATTCTGAAGAATTCACATCCGGCCTGCTGTTATCTGCATTAACACTACCAAACCACTCTTCAGCAGTCTCTCCATCAGTAACTACAGTGAATTTAAATTTATAACGCTCATCTCTTCCCCATGATTCCTGCTTAAACTCAATGTATTCATTTAAAGCTTCCCATGTTCCGTGGCCAGCATAATTATATTCAAACAAATATTCACCTAATGGAGGGAACCATAATTCAATTTTTTGTATTTCAGTAATTTCTGTAGATCCATCACTAAAGTCAACTCTAATTCTGTAAACTTTAGTTTCGTCGCTGTAAGTAGTAAATCCGTCCTGTTTTAAATCGCCATCATTAATATAAAATACTTCAGGTGTTCCGTTTGTACGTGTAACAAAACTGTATTCACCTGCCTGTAATTGAGTGTAAATCTCAAATGTTGAAACTCCTGTTTTTTTGAAAGGAATTGCGTTTTCAACCACATCACCTTCTTCAGAGGCTGAACCTGTAATAAACAACTGATCTGGAGGTGAAAAACCACCCGGACGTAAAACTTCAATAGTACGGTAAACAGAAGCCATCATAAAGTTTATTCCTTTAGATGAACGAACTGTCCATTTCAACTTCCCTGTAGTTTCAGGCTCAATACCTGCTAAACCAGCAATAGTATTAAGCTTTGTAAAAGAAAGATTTAGTGTTTTTTGAAATCCGTTTCCATCGGAAGGGATAACGTAAACCGGGTTAGAAAAATCGCCGTTCTCTTTATCAAAAACAACATCATAAAGTACAACACCATTATCTTCAGCATAAGCTCCCTGCCACTCAAATAAGGCAGAACTTTGTGTACTTAAATCATAGAATTTATTGTCTTCAGGCAAGTATAATGCCTCAACAGCCGAAACATTAGTGTGACTTACGGTATCATCATCCGAGCATCCTGTAGCCATAACAGCTAAAAAAAGGAATAATAATTTTGTATATAAATTTTTCATATTGATTGTTTTTAAGTTTTAATTTTTTACCAACCAGGGTTTTGAGTTAAATTACTGTTTATCAATCTCTCATCACGAGGTATAGGCCATAAATAGTGCTTACCGGGATCAAAAGTTCTAAGGTTTGCTCTTATATACCCATTATCCTGAGACTCTATTCCATATTGAGCACCATGAGACCATCCGTTAAGTACATCTTCAGCTATTTTCCACCTTCTGATATCAAAAATCCTTAAACCTTCCATAGCAAATTCTGAACGTCTTTCATTTCTTATCACATCTCTTAATTGAGCCTGATTTAAAGAAATATCAAAATTTAATGCCAATGCATCTGTAAATCCGGCTCTTTGTCTTAGTGCCCCAATAGTACTATCCCAAACACCGCTATCCATCTGACCCAGTTCATTTTTAGCTTCCGCATACATTAAAAGTATATCTGCATAACGAATAAGCATAAGATTAAGACCGGATTGCAAAGAAGATAAATGTTGTGGATCAAAATATTTACGTGTATAATATCCGGTAGGACTTGCTGATGATCCAGGGACATACTCATCTGTGGCTTCTCCCGGAGAAGTTCCTGGTTTTATATAAATTGTACTTGATGTCCCATCTTCATTTTCCCAATCATATAAATGGTATACTACAGTGGCTGTTAATCTTGGATCTCTGTTTACATAAGGATTTTGCTCATCATAACCTGAATCCTGATCATTAATCTTATACCCGTTTAGCATAAGGTAACTATCAACCAATTCCTGTGTAGGAGCCAAAGCATTAAGCCTTGCTCCAACAGATAAAGGAGCCATATCAAAAAACTCTCCCCACATTCTGTCCTGAGGAACATACTGGATACTTAAAATATCTTCACTATTGTATTCGTTTTGAGGAAGAAAAATACCACTATACGAGTTAAACAGACCGTAATCGCCATATTGCCCATTCATTAACTGTTCGGTCGCTTCAATAACTTCATCCCATCTTTCTTCATATAAAAGTACTCTTGCTTTTAGCGCAAGTGCTGCCCCCGAGGTTACTCTACCCCTATCCTGAGAAGCATATTGTGAATTTGTAGGTAGTATCTCTATTACATCATTAAGTTCGCTTAATACAAACTCAATAACCTGAGAATGTGAAGTACGTGCAATTGAAGTAGCCTCTTCCAGTGACGGGTCGTGATCCAGTAATGGGACATCCCCAAACCATGTAGTTAACTGAAAGTGTTGAAAAGCCCTTAAAAAACGAGCTTCTGCCTTAAATCTTTCAATTGTTTCTGCATTACCAGTTGGTATCCTGTCTATATTCTGTAGTAATATATTACAGGTTTTTATTCCGGCATATCTGTTGTTCCATTCATCTTTAAACCTTGCTAATGAAGGGTCGTATATACCGGCAGCTATAGAAGCAACACCTGCCACATCTCCCCTACCATTATAAGCATTGTCAGACAAACCTTCGTTGTAAAAGAAATAGTTACTGTTCTGCATCTGAGAATAAGCAGTATTTAATACTGTCGATGCATTCTCAATACTTGTCCAGTAGTTTGAATCGGTAAACTGATTTTCCGGCGCAAGATCTAACGGCTCACAGCCTACTACAATTAAGACTGTAAGAGGAACAAGAAAAAGTTTATTTAAAATTCTGTTTTTCATTTTCATTTTTTTATAGAGTTATATCCAAACCTAAACCAACATAAATCAATGTAGGATAAGCCCTTCCACTATTAGCTCCCGATGCTGTCATATTACCGTTAAACTCTGAAAGTTCAGGGTCTACAAATTTAACTTTAGATAAAGTAAGAAGGTTTTGGCCTGAAGCATACATACGGAATTTTTCAACACCTATTTGTTTAGCGGCACTATGAGGAAGTGAGTAACCAATCTGAACATTTTTAAGCCTTAAATATGCTCCGTCATAAAGATACATGTCAGATCCTCTTCTAAAGTTGTTGGTATTAGACTGTGTACCGTTATTTGCTAAACGAGGATATTTTGCATCCGGGTTTTGTGGTGTCCAGTAGTCCAATTGATGTGTATACATCGTCATACCATAGTTATAATGAAATGGTTCTACCAGCTCACCTCTTATCATCATTGTTCTTTTACCAACACCCTGAACAAATATTCCTAAGTCAAAATTTTTGTAACCTAAATTATAAGTAACACCATAAGTATATCTCGGGAATGGATTACCAAAAATGAACTTATCATTATCATCAATTTTTCCATCCTTATTAAGATCTACATATCTGTTATCACCAGGTTGTACGCTTACACCAACAGGAACTGCTGCACCTTCAATTTCTTCCCAGCTTTGGAAATAACCATCCCTCATATATCCTACGTAAGAGTTATAAGGAAGTCCTTCACGTAAAATAACCTGCATTTCTTCAAGGTTAGTTAATCTTTCCTGCCCGTTAAAATCTAATACCTTATTTTTAGAATCTCCAACATTTACCGTAAGATTATGAGTGAAAATTTCTCCTGAATGCCTATAATTAACACTTACTTCCCATCCTCTGTTACCAACTTTACCGGCATTAAAATCAGGCAAACTGGTTCCGTAAACACCTGGTACCTGAGGTGCTACAAGTATATCTCTGGTAACTTTATCAAAATAATCAAAAGTTAAATTAAGAGCTCCTTTAAAAAAATCGGCATCAAATCCAAGGTTAAAAGTAGATGCTCTTTCCCATTGTATATCAGGATTAGCAAAGTTATACCCCGTACCACTTACACCGGTATTATTAAAACCGTAAGCATTTTGAAATGTAAAGTATGTAGTTTGATATTGATAGTTACCTACATTTTGGTTCCCCAAAACACCATAAGAAGATCTTATTTTTAGGTTACCTACATTAGAACGATAACTTTCCATAAAGCCCTCACGAGCAATATTGTATCCAACAGTTACAGAAGGAAAAAATCCCCAACGTATTTCATCCCTAAATTTAGATGAACCATCATATCTAAAACTGAATTCGGTAAAATATTTATTCTCAAAATCATAAGAAACACGTCCAAATAATGAGTTAAGACTGTTTTTTGATGAACTCTGATTTGAATTATATGAATTTTCACTAATAACAGTTTCACTTGTAGGAGTTCCTAAATCAGGATCTGTATGAAGCTTATAAATACCCGTTCCTCTATCAGAATGATTTTCATTAGAAACACCAACTAATAAACCTACATAATGTTTATCTGCAAACGTATTTGTATATTCTGCCATAAACTGAGTGTTAAGATCTAAACTCTTACGGCTTTCATCATTTGTATTTCTGTCTGCTCCATAAATACCTCCTGGCTCAAAATTAACTGTCTGAACCCTGCTGTACATTGTATTGGACCATGATCTACCACCAAAAACACCTTTTAACTTAAGGTTATCTGTCAATTTAAATTCAGCGTTGATTGTTCCAAAAATATCATCATTATCATATCTTCTGAATCCGCCTTCTTCTAAAATACCCAATGGGTTAAACTGTTGAAGAATATCATTAGTAAGATAATTACCGTTTTCATCTTTTTGAGTATAATATAAAGGCACCCTAAAAGCATCTACCATTAATGTACTGGTATTTGAAGAATGATCTGTTATTTTTTGTTTAGCATAAGCTATTGAGGATGTAAGTTTAAATCTGTTATACTCATTTACAAGATTAATCCTGTAGTTATAACGCTCCATACCTTTAGAAGGCCCTACGAAATTACTCCTCTGATCCAGATAACCTGCAGAAACAAGATAGCTTGAATTTTCATTACCTCCTGATACCGAGAAATTATGATTTTGCTGTAATGCCGGTTGAACTATTTCTTCGGCAAACCACTCTGTATCACCGTTTGCCTTCATAGCTGCAATTTGTTCTGCAGTAAAAACAGCACTCGACTCTCCTGAGTTATATGCAGCTTCATTTCTTAACATGGCATTTTCATACCCGTGAACAGGTTTCGTGAAGTAATGAGGAGAATTAAAACCAATAAGAGTATTATACTGTACTGTCATTTTTGAATTCTTTTTCCCTTTGCGTGTAGTTATAAGGATTACCCCATTACTGGCTCTTGAGCCGTAAATTGCAGCACTACCGGCATCTTTAAGAACTGATACGCTCTCTATATCTGCAGGATTTAAAGCATTTATGTCACCACCTACAATACCATCTATTACAACTAACGGACTGTTATTACCAAGTGTACCAATACCCCTAATATTTATATTAAGCGGTGCACCTGGTTCAGAATTGGTTTGCTGTATAGTTAAACTTGGTGATTTACCCTGAAGTGCCTGAGTTGTATTTACAACAGCTCTACCGTTAAATGCTTCGTTATTTACCTGATCAACAGCTCCAATAACCTTACCTTTCTTCTGAGTACCATACCCTATTACCACAACCTCTTCAAGATGTGTAGCAGCATCCTGCATAACAATTGCAATATTTGGGCCTTCGCTGGCCTTCTTCTCAATCGTTTGCATTCCTATATAAGAAAAAACAATTACAGATTCTGATGAAGAAACTTCAATTGAATAGTTTCCGTCTAAATCTGTTTGTATGGCATTAGCAGTTCCCTTTTCTAAAACCGTAACGCCAGGTAACGTAGTGCCCGTAGCATCACTTACCGTACCTGATACTCTAACCTGGCTTTGGGCAAAAGCCGAAGAAAAAAATAATAGCAGTAGTGATAAAGTAAGTAAAGTGCTTTTTAAATTACACCCCTCCCTTATTTTTAGCAAATCTCTGCTTTGCCGAAAATTTTTAAAAGTAGTTTTGATTTTCATTAAGTTGATTGTTAACTAGAAATAATTAATTATTGTTCAAAAACAAATGTACTAAAACGATTTAGTAAAACAAATATTTTTTTATTTAGCAAATTAATTATGTTAATTTATCAATCAAATGTTAAATAATACAAGACTTTTTAAAAATAATACAATAACAACAGGGAAGTACAGAATTATTTTTTTTGAAATTATGTTTTTATTCAAAATAAAATTTAATGTATTCTTAATTTTAAGGGGTAATATTTTAAAATTAAGAAAAAATAAAATCTTAAAATACCTTCTTTGGCTTTGATGATTCTCTAATTTTCAATTCTGTGTTAAGAATAACCTTTTGAGGTTTGTCGTCTGTTTTTTTCAGTAAATTTAGCATTATCTTCATAAGCTCCTCGCCTATTTCATATAAAGGTTGAGCTACGGCAGTTATAGTTGGATTACAAATAGAAAAGAACTCATTATCGTCAAATGTTACTACTCCAAAATCCTTTTTTAAAGCATCGCAGTCTGACTTAAGTGACTCCAATCCTCTAAGAGCTAAATAGTTTGTAGAGAAAAATAATGAATCTAGTTCAGGATTATCAGCAACAAAAGAATAAATTAAATCCCTACTAAATTGTGTGCTGGTTTCATTATAAGGTATATATAAAATGTTTGAAACAAGCCCGTTGTCAAAAATAGCTCTTTTATAACCATTTAAACGATCGAGCATTTGTGTTTGAGAAGTATCAGTAGTAATAAAACCTATTTTCCTGTAATGATTCTTTATTAAATGCTCTGTAGCATTATAAGCAGCTTCATCGTTATTTACAATAACAATATTACTGTCTAAATCAGAGAAATATCTATCAAGAAGTACAACCGGTATATTTTCATCAATCAGCTGTTCAATTACACCCTGCATTCCGGGAGAAGGTACAATTATAAATCCGTCAACCATTCTGAAGTTAAACAGGTGGATAAGCTCTTCCGATTTATTATCGTCATTTTCATTACTGCAAAAAATAACTTTATAGCCTTTCTCATAGGCCATATCTTCAATAATCCTGGCTAATTTGCTGAAGAAGTTATTTGAGATATCTTCAACCATAAAAACTAAGATTTTTGATTTTCCTGTCCTAAGGCTCTGAGCTATTTGATTAGGCCTGTAATTTGTTTTTTTCACATAATCTAAAACCTTCTGAGTCATCTCTTTAGAGATATGTTTCTCTTCAGCTTTACCATTAAGTACAAATGAAACTGTAGTAACAGATATATTGAGGGCTTTTGCAATACTCTTTATTGATATTTGTTTCTTTTTCATGTTATACAAATGTAAATAAGGCGATAGTTCTATTTTATTTTATGCAATAATACGTTAATTTATAACTAAAATGATAAAATATATTCAAAAATTAAAAACTATTACCGTTAAATTGATAATCTAATCACTAATAAACATTCGTAATAAAATCGCCATAAGGTTGACTGATAGATTCTATTACATTTATCTGTGAAATAAATTATTAAAAGTAATGTTTCAAAAATAATTGCTCTAAAAACAGGATTCATACCATAAGATTGAATTTCAATGTGAAACTACCGAAAATTTGTACCTAAAAAAAAGCTCTCTATAACAGCTGCGCGACATATCTCTGCATTCAGATAAATTATTGATTTTGTAAAACCATTTGACTAAACAACTTAAGAAACATTTAAGATAACTTAAGCATAATATTAAGTACTCTATAAATCAGCCTTTTGTAATTTGGTATACCAATAAAAAATGTATGCCATGGATAAAATTACTCAAGCACTTTTTGCTGCTGCGAGACAGGGAAATCTTCCCGTACTTAAAGAAATTTTTATTTATAAACCTAATTTAGAAATGAAGGATGAACGTGGCTTTACACCACTAATTATTGCCGCTTACAATAATCAACCACAAACCGTACAATTACTTCTCGATGCCGGAGCTAATCCTGAAACTACTGATAATAGTGAAAACACAGCCTTAATGGGCGCAAGTTTCAAAGGACATATTGAAGTGGTAAAAATACTCTTAAAAAATGGAGCTAATATCAATGCACAACATGCTAACGGAGGAACAGCATTGATGTTCGCCGTTATGTTTGGACGTAATGCTGTAGCTGATTTTCTAATAAAACAAGGAGCAGACACAAGCCTTAAAGATGTTCGTGGTCTTACAGCCCTTGATTTGGCATTACAGCAAAATAATCACTTAGCAGCCGAAAAACTGCTTGCAGCATCTAAAGAATCTGAAATTTTAAAACCAACTAATAAATAATCAGCTGTGAAAAAAAACAATACAAAACCAAAGGCTAAAACCAAAGATGAAAAAGATATAAAATCGGTGGATTTAGAGCGTAACAGAGAATATAGTGAAGGAGAGTTTATTACTACAAATCAGGGAGTCAGGATAAACAATGACCATAATACCTTGAAGGCCGGAGAACGCGGCCCATCCTTACTGGAAGATTTCATAATGCGTGAAAAAATCACCCATTTTGATCACGAACGCATACCAGAAAGAATTGTCCATGCCCGCGGCTCAGGTGCACACGGTTACTTTGAAACTTACGGAAACGTTAGTGAATATACCAAAGCAGCCTTTCTTAATGACACAAGTGTAAAAACTCCTGTATTTGTACGTTTCTCCACCGTGGCTGGTTTTAGGGGTTCAACAGACCTTGCTCGTGATGTGCGTGGCTTTGCAATTAAATTTTATACTCAGGAAGGTAACTTTGATATGGTAGGTAATAATATGCCGGTATTTTTTATTCAGGATGCCATGAAGTTTCCAGACCTTATACATGCGGTAAAACCCGAACCTCATAATGAAATACCTCAGGCTCAGTCGGCCCATGATACCTTTTGGGACTTTATATCACTAATGCCTGAGTCCATGCATATGATTATGTGGGCAATGAGTGATCGTGCTATACCACGCAGCTTAAGAATGATGGAAGGTTTTGGTATCCATACGTTCCGTTTCGTAAACAAGAAAGGAAAATCAACTTTTGTTAAATTCCATCTTAAACCGAAATTGGGCACACATGGAGTTGTTTGGGATGAAGCACTGAAAATATCAGGTAATGATCCCGATTTCCATAGACGTGATTTGTATGAAAATATTGAAATGGGGAATTTCCCGGAATGGGAGTTCGGTGTACAACTCATACCGGAAGAAGATGAGCATAAATTCAATTTTGACCTTCTTGACCCAACCAAAATTATTCCCGAAGAAATGGTACCGGTAACCCCTATAGGCAAGATGGTACTTAACCGAAACCCAGACAACTTTTTTGCCGAAACCGAGCAGGTTGCTTTCCATCCCGGGCATGTGGTACCGGGAATCGATTTTACAAATGATCCCCTATTACAGGGTAGACTCTTTTCTTATACCGACACTCAACTTTCAAGACTGGGTAGCCCTAACTTTCATGAAATACCTATAAACCGACCTGTTGCAAACATGCATAACAACCAGCGTGACGGACACATGCGTCAGGAGATAAATGTTGGCAAAACACACTACAGCCCTAATTCCCTTAATGATAATTATCCCGCTCAGGCCAAAGAGTCAGAAGGTGGTTTTGTAAGTTACTACGAGCGTATTGAAGCGCATAAGGTACGTGAAAGAAGTGAGAGTTTCTCCGATCACTTTAGCCAGGCCGCACTGTTTTACAACAGCCAAACACCTATAGAACAAAACCATATTATTAATGCCCTGCGTTTTGAGTTAAGCAAAGTGGAAACGACTGCCGTACGCGAGCGCATGGTAGGCTTATTGAGTCAGGTTGATAAGACACTCGCAAAAAAAGTGGCCCAGGGTTTGGGACTTGCTGTTCCTAAACCGGAAAAACCTATGAATAAAGGTGTAGGAGCAGATTCTGACCAAAAGAAGCATGAGCCAAAGCAACTGGATAAAAGTTATGAGCCAAGCGATGCGCTAAGCATGATAAAGAACCCTACAGTAACAAATACCATTGAAACAAGGCAGGTTGCATTTTTATGTGGTGAAGGTGTAAATGAAAAATCCATCACTGCACTGAAAAAAGCACTGGAAGCTAAAGGAGCTTCAGCAAAAATTGTGGCAGCTACTGCTGGCACTGTTAAAACCGATACCGGCAAGGAAATCAAGGCTGATTTTGCATTTTTCTCTTCCTCTTCTGTACTTTTTGACGCGATATACGTTCCTGCTTCAAAAAACAATACTGCATTAATGAGTAACAACAATGTAGTTGAATTTATCAATAATGCCTACAGGCACTGTAAAGTTATAGGTTTTGACAAGGAACTGGAAAATCACATTAAGATGACTAGTATCCCACCAGATAAAGATGTACCGGGAGTATTGATTAACAGCAGTACTTCTAAACAGTTTAAAGAAGAGTATACAAAACTTCTTGGACAGCATCGTATTTGGGAGCGGGAATCGCAAATAGTGGAATAGTTAGACAAATATGGTACTTATAAATTTGTACCAGGACTTTTTCACATTGCCTATATTTTTCAGCTATAGCTCTCTACTTCTAAAACAATATTTAAATTTTAAAGCTTATGAAAAATTTATTTTAATGATGACTATCTGTCTCTGTACCGGCGTTAATTTCGTGCCGTTAGGAGAATTATAATGAATCCTAAAATGTTCAAGATAACTCCATTAATGGTCACCAGAGTCTCTTTCACTCCTAAAAGCAATAGTGATAACATAGATGTACCTACTCAAAATTCGGATACGGTAATAATAAGCAAAACACAGCACCGTAAGCTCAATAAATTAACGTAAACCGATAAAAAAAAAGAATCCACTCCTGAAGGAGTGGATTTATTATAATAATCCAAGTAAAAAAGCTTTATTTTATCAGAGTTCTATTTTCCAATATTCTGAGCATAGCAACCAGCACAATATAGGAAAGTATGGTTATAATTAAAATTCTTAAAAAGCCATCTCAGATATCAAAAAATAACTTATTCATCACTACTATAATTTATATATAAAACTCATTGATTAGTTCACGTATAATGTTTCGGCTAACTGTCAAACGTTTTTTATTTTTTCTTTTTTTCTTCACGCATTTGTCTAACCGTTTTAGTACTTCCGTCATGGCTCCATCCGGGCGGACCAAAAACATACATAAACTTATACTTCCAGTTAGAAGACTTTTTGGTATCCTTGATTATATTTCTGTATTCGTGAATCAATATGATTGCGGGATTATAGGAATCCGGTGGACTGGTTACCCCAAATTCTATTTCTACCCTTTCATCCAGTTCCTTCCAAGTACCAAAAATTCTGTCAAATACATTTAAGATACCTCCGTGATTTTTATCCATATATTCTAAATTTCGGGCGTGATGCACCTGATGCATCGTGTGTGTATTAAGTATATTTTCCAGAAAACCTAATTTGGGAATGTAGGTGGAATGTAACTGAAACTGCCAGAGCGATTCAATGCCTAAACATACAAGAAGCATTGCAGGGGGGAAACCCAAAGCGGGAATCCATAAATAGAAGAATGGTTTGTATATAAGAGTAAACCAACCATTTCGTACCGCTGTTCCTAAATTGAATTTTTCAGATGAATGATGTACAAAATGAGCGGCCCAAAAGAAACGAACCATATGATTTTGTCGATGGAACCAATAATAGCTGAAATCGTCTGCAAGCATACAAAGTAACCATATATACCATGCATATCCAAATGCATCCCACCCAAAGATATTTATCCTAATTCCATTCTCTGTAAGAGGATTGAAGTAATCATAAACTAAATTAAATAATAGTATAGCTGTTACTGTTTTCAGTAACGCTGCTATCGCAGCTGATCCAATACCTATAGAGACACTACAGGCCAAGTCTTTCCAGTTATAAAGGTCTTTCCTTCCCGTAATTTTACTATGGCTTAATTCAAGCAACATTATACCGAGAAAAAAAGGTACACCATACACAAGTGGATTGGTAAAATTCATTAATTAAGTAGATTAAATTCATATTTATTAAAACTACCTATATAAGAACGGAAAGCCAAATATCATTACTTAGTTTATTATATCTTTAACTTTAATAAGATTTAAATTACAAAAAATTAAATCTTATTTTAAGTATTTTACCTCTGCAAATAGGTGATTTTAAAATCCTTTCAAAAATTAGCAAATTTGTTTTTTTCAATCAAAAATATTTGATATCTAACCAGCGGCCTTGTACTAGTACATCTCTGATATAAAACAAATGATTTGTTTGTGATATTTGTCGATATTTGGATAAAAACCGTATCTGTATTACACCTCAAGACCCTGAAATTCAAAAGTATAAAGGCTTGCTAATTTCTGCATCGGAAATTAACAAAGTATGCAAAATATAAAGTTATTTGTTAAACATTTTATACAGCCCATAAAAGGAATAGTCTTATACCTTTCCATATATAGAATTAGCGTTCTTATGATCTGAAAGTTAACCTTTTACTACAAATATATAATCTGTGGCAAAATCGTGGAAATTTTATTTCCTAGATTTACATTTAATGGAATGACGCGGGTTTGAGCGACTAAGTTCGAATCCTGCTCTCCAAACCAAAAATTAAAAGCCTGCATTTTTTTGCAGGCTTTTTTATTTTCCTACACTGTAAATTTATAGAAATTTTGTGCAAAATGGTGAGAAATCTGCATGTTCAAAAACATCATAAAACCCCGAAACATGCATAAAAGCAGGTGATTGCAACTTAAATACAATTTATTTGAATAAATAATTTATTATTTTTCAATAAGTTAAATTCAAAATACTATCTTTACCTCAAAATTAATTTATTTATTTACAATGCAAGAAGGTACAGTTAAATTCTTCAATGAAGAAAAAGGTTTTGGATTCATTACTCCAAGTAACGGAGGTAAAGATATCTTTGTTCACGTTTCAGGTCTAACAGAAAGCATTCGTGAGAACGATGTAGTTCGTTTTGACGTTGAAGAAGGGCAAAGAGGCCCAAGCGCGAAAAACGTAGTAGTAGCTTAATACTCTACAACGACCGGTACAAAGCATCTGATAATTACAGATGCTTTTTTTTTGCCTTACTGTTAACAGGCTTAATATAATACTAAAAGCAACAAAACTCTATATTTCGTTCAGCCTCTTTAAATTAGAATATTCTTCCTTTTAAAAAAAGTAAAATATAGTTGAGTTAACCACCTCAAACAATTACCTTGCTTGGTGAAAACCAACTAGCATGACTATTAAATTTTTACAATTTTACCTTTTACTACTCCCTACCCTGTTATGGTCTCAGTACAATTTAGATATAAAAGTAGATAACAGGATGGAAGCCCTGAGTATTTTTTACACCTTAGCAACGGCAGATACCTTAGACACTAAGCCTACTCCGTCAACATACTACAGGGATGTAAAACTGTATTTTGAGGCTTATAAAAACCACCAATCATTAAACTGGTACAGAAATCTTGACACATGGGACGGTTATGATATGGCCTCACTAGGGCTTTTCCTTTCAAAGAAACATCCGTTTACTATTATTGTTAATCCCGAAGTTAACTACATAAGAAGCTCATCTCCGGAAACATTTCTTTACCATTTTAATAAATTTTATGCCGATACAAATATGCATAGCTTTATCAATAAACACAAAAAGCTATACGAGTCAGTTTGTCAAAATGCTAAAGATGCTGTAATAGCTTCGGGCATAATAAACCACATACAATCTTTTTACGGTACTACTGTTGAAAGTAGGTTTGTTATTTATTTGGACCTGCTAAACAATTTGGGCAGTAATGCTATTAACAGCAATGATCCCGGCTTTATTAATGACCGAATGTTTAGGCTGGCATATTTAAATGATGAAAGTAAACACCTTACAGATGAATCTCCCGTGCTGTTTACACCCTACATTAATGTAGTAACACACGAAATAAGCCACCTGTTCCTTAAAGAGTTTATCCCGAAATACCGCCAGCGTCTGTATAAAATACGTCACCTGTTCCTCACCACAAGTAGCGGAGAGGTATTAAATGAAACCGAATGGGAAAACGAACTTGATGAACTACTTGTAAGGGTTTGTACAGCACACATTTTAGCCCAAAAATTTGGTAACGAAAAGGGAATTGAGGAGATTAACAATCAGGCAAAACATTTCAAACTGGCAAAACCACTTTATAATTTTTTTAATTCATACTTATCTAACAGGACTTCTTTTAAGGAGATTGATACCTTTTACCTGGAGATAGTACAGTTTTTAGAAAATTACAAACAATAAAGAAACATAAGAAACCAAGCGTTAAAAAATAGTTATCAATTTTGAGTGATACCCTGTAAATACTATCTTTACACCAATTAGTAACCAATATATTATACAGTATAACATGAAAGAATTATTTGACCAGATTAACGCACAGTTTGAATCGTTTAAAGCAGAAGCTGAGCAACACATCGAGAAAGGTAACAAAGCAGCAGGTACTCGTGCCCGTAAAGCAGCTCTTGAAGTAAGCAAACTAATGAAAGATTTCAGAAAAGTTTCTGTTGAAGAGTCTAAAAAATAAGACTATAACTGTATAGTTATACATAAAAAAGCCTGCAAATTTTGCAGGCTTTTTTGTTACTTTTAATTAAAGTTGATAATAAAAGATTATGTCAATCTCTTTTAACAGACTTAGCCGTGCATTATCACCATCAATTAACGATGCTATTTAATCATTCTATTTTTTTTGTTTTATTGCTGCTGCAAGAGTATTCATGAAATTTAAAGTCTGCTTTAATACTTCAATATGTCTAATGTCATTTTTATTAGCTATATCAAAATGCATAATATCATTCCTGATTAATCGAACTTCTTCTAATTGTTTTACAAATAAAGACCTGTCAATATTCAATCCCAATTTATGAAAACGGTCAGGATGTTCCAATATTCTAACATATTGACCAAAAGTCATATCACTTAATTTTTTAATTTCTTTAACCTTCTCCTCATAATTTGAATTAAATTGAATTTCATCTGGAGAAAATTTTTCATGTAACAGTCTTCTTAAATGATTTTCAATTTGCTCAATAAATAAAAATGGTTCTGCTAATGATATAAACTCTTCTCCAATATCAGTTGTAGTAATTATACCGGATATTGTTTTATCCTTTTTTCTTACAAGTACAACCTCTTTATCTAAAACATCCTTTACGGCTTCAAAAAGAGGTGTATCATATTTAAGTATAGCTATATCCTCTTTACAATCATTTACTGTAACACATGTTTTTCCTAACCCTAAATTTCTACCTATAGATTTCCAACTAATCATTCCGTCAACTTCTCCTTTAGGATGAGAAAAAATAGGTAATTGAGAAAAATCATTTAAAATCATCAAAGTAATTGCTTCTTGGATAGTTGTATCTCGTGTAACAGAAATTAAACCTTTACCTTTTTCCTCTTCAAACTCTCTATCTAAGTTTGCCGCTTTCAATTTGCTTATCCTTGGAACAGGATCAATTTCATAATCCTCATTACCTGCTTTCACTTTCGGCTTAGGGATAATTTCAATCGGATCATAGAACCATACATTACCAAAATCTGGTGAAGAATAAACCTCATAAGAATCTAATAATTCATTAATTGTTTCATTAACTCTAATCCCTCTACGTGAAACCCCCAAATGTTTTAATGCCACACTTGGATAGGTTTTAATAGGTTTTCGCGTAGTTTTGACTTCTTCTAATATCTCTAAAAAGTTTTTTTTACTCATATTTTACTTATTTTACTAAAAATATACTTTTACAACTAAAATAATACCCGCTAAACCACCTGTTTTATACTTCCCCGTATTTTTACCTACCGCTTTTCTTACAAACCTTATAATTATCCCTTATATCTAAAACGTGTAAGTAACCTTACCATCAAAATAAAAAACCAAGAACCAGAGAAATTTTAACCTCATCATATTGGTTTTTAATATGTTAAAGAAAACATAATCGGTTTTAGTTTTTAACAGGGTATTAGTAAATTAATACTTTAAAAACCAACCAATTATGAGGCTCTTTTTTAATTTACTGGGAAATATATCTAAGTTAATATCGGCACTGGTATTTATTTGCGGACTCATAATGCTTTCCCTCGCTGTGGTAGACCTAATCCATACCATAATGATTACCTTTGAGCAAACCGAAAACAAGCCTGCTAAAATGGCTGTAGGACTGCTGCAAACGGTAGATTTTGTACTGCTGTCCATAGTATTCTTTATTTTTTCCATAGGTATAACACTACTCTTTAAACAAGAAACAGAAGAAAAAGCAAAACTGTTTACCGAACTTCCCAAATGGCTACAGATAAAATCACTAACCGAGCTTAAAATAATACTTTGGGAAGCCATACTTACTACTTTCATTATTACCTATATAGGCGATTTGGCACTGCATAAAATTATTAAGAACGAGCCTTTCTCCACAGCACAGCTTATATTGCCGGGTGCCATACTAATACTGGCCCTAAGCCTTTACTTCCTAAAAAAAGGAGAATAGCTACTGCCCTTCTATAGCTGTTTTTTCACGTTTATATTTCTTTTTGAAGTTAGGAAGGAAATCAGTAAAAATTACGTTGGCCTGTAATACATGGTACGATACCGTTCTGTCATTCCTTGGCAATAAATCATGCACATAAGAAACTTCCAGTTGCAAATCGTTAACAAACGAATAGCCAAAACCTGCATTAAAACGATTCCTGTCAAAAACGGAAGATCCGCTTACGCTGCTTTTGGTTTTTAACATAACCTCATCCGAAAGGAAACTATACAGTACCTTTTCCTTTATTACGGGGCCGTTTAAAGGATAGACTCCCTTAAGCTGTAACCGTAACCTGAAAACCGACTCAAAATAATTGTCTACATTTTTTAAATGACGGTCTTCCAAACCCGTTTTAATACCAAGCCTGAATCTTTGTTTTATCATAAGGTAATTGGCCTGTATGGAAGTTCTGAGTTCCGGTGCTTTTCTTTGTGAAAGTTCGGGTACATGACGGTTAAGATAATAACCAAACGAAGCAAACAGTGTCCAGCGTTTAGAAATGTAGCACCTCGCCCCTGCCTTACCATGAATACGAGTAACCTGCGACATAAAACTGCTGTTACCCGGCACGCTACTGGTACGAAAGCCTCCGGCAACATCAATACCCCATTTCGGGTTTATATCCCTTATAAAGGAATACCCGTTCCAAAACTGACCGTAATCTTCGGTTTGGGAAAACAGGGACTGACTCACAGTTAGCAGGAAAACTAAATACAGTAACCTGCATTTTATATCTCTTAAAAAGAAAATTTTCATTTTATAAAAAAGTAAGGAGTAAAAAACTAACCGTAAGCAAATTATAAGCGTTTTAAAAATACAAAAAAAAGCCCCTTACTCTTTCAGGCTCGGGGCTAAAATAAATCGCTTATATGAGAATTAATCTCTCTTCATCATTCTGGCAGCTTCTGCCTCCAGGTCTTCAAAGCTTTCTTCACTAATATCTATACCTACCCCCAGTATGGTCCCGCCTTTAAACGTACCCGGGGTTTTGTATTCTTCACTAACGGCATCACCACTGTCAAAGCCCACACACAGACCGTCACCCGAAAGGGTAAACTTACCCGGTTGTGTTCTCATAGGACCTTCGGCAACTTTCTTACCGTCTATATATAGCAGTAGCTTACCTATCTGTTCGCCTTTGTCACCTGTTTTTTCACGTATAAACTCGGCACCAAAAGTATGCTTACCTGTAGTAATGTTAGACGATGATATAAACTTCTGTTCCGGTTTAATACCCAGGAAGTTATATACATAGTACAGTTTTTTATCCTTAATGAACAGCGAATGACCGCCAAAGCGTGAACCGTGTGCAAACAGTACTCCCTGAGCATTGGCATCTTTTACCTCCACATCGGCTACAATTTTATAGGAACGACCCCGAATACTAACCGCAACACCCTCCGGCACTGGAGCAGTTCCCGGATAATAAACATACCTTGTTCTTGGTTTTTCCTGCGAGGGGCGCTCAATACCTAAAAGTTCAACGGCTGTACGGTCATCTAACGGAAGTACCAGGTTCTTATCAGCTTCCTCGAACCAAAGGTCAATCATTTCTTTTAGCTTATCCGGATATTTTTTTGCCAGATTGTTCGATTCGCTTCTGTCTTCATTAACATTATACAGTTCCCATTCATCCTCCTCAAAATTTCCTTTACCGATTAGCGGAGCGTGCAATGCCACAGCTTTCCAGCCGTCTTTCCAAATAGCACGACTACCTAACATGGCATAATACTGTACATGCTTTTGAGTTGGAGCATCGGGTTTTGCATCAAAAGTATAACGCATGGAAACTCCTGATAAAGGATATTGCCCTACTCCATTATAGGTTTTCGGCATTTCAAGTCCGCAAATATCAAGTATGGTAGGAACTATGTCAGTACTATGGTGATATTGGTTCCTTACTTCCCCGCGTGCTTTGATACCTTTAGGCCAAGATATTACAAGCGGGTCACAAGTACCCCCTGCATATTCGCTATATCGTTTAAACATTTTATAGGGAGCCGAAAATGCTGCTGCCCATCCTGTAGGGTAATGCTCGTAAGTATCTGGCCCTCCCAATTTATCCAGATATTTCAGGTTTTCCGAAAGTTCATCGGGATAACCGTTAAAGAATTTATTTTCATTTACCGATCCGTTAGGCGAACCTTCTCCCGAAGCCCCATTATCTGCAGCATAAATAATAACAGTATTTTCAAGCTGACCGGTTCTTTCCAAATACTCTACTATCCTACCCACCTGATAATCGGTATATTCAGAGAAGCCTGCATATACTTCGGCAAGTTTAGAGAACAAACGTTTCTCATCGGCGTTAAGTTCATTCCACGGACGCACATAATCTCCCGGATTTGAAATAGTAGGAGGTAACGGATTAAAATCGGTCAGCTTAGTGTCTTTTGGTATAATCCCTTTTGCAACCATACGTGGCACTACCCAATCACGATAGGCATCATAACCTGCATCAAACTTGCCTTTGTACTTATCAATAAACTCCTGTGGTGCATGGTGCGGCGCATGGTTAGCACCTGGGCAAAACCATAAATACCAAGGTTTGGATGGGTTTGTTGCCTTCTGGTCCTTAATATATTCAATAGACTTATCGGCAAGATCTTTAGAAAGGTGGTAGCCTTCTTCAGGACCATAAGGCTGTTCGGTAAAATGATTATCCTCTACAAGGTCAGGATACCATTGGTTAGTTTCTCCACCTAAAAAACCATAATAACGATCAAAGCCCATTTGGGTAGGCCATTGCGCCCTTGATCCTCCCGATGCAACATCCTGCTCCGGCACGTTATGGTTTTTACCTATCCAAAACGTACTCCAGCCGTTATCCTGTAATATCTGAGCAATAGTAGCACATTGCTTAGGGATACGTCCGTGTGCTCCCGGAAAACCATTAGCTCCTTCGGTAATACATGCATTACCGGTTAAATGGTGATTTCGCCCTGTTAATAGCGTAGAACGTGTAGGAGAACATAAGGCCGTAGTATGCCACTGACTGTAAATAAGTCCGTTATCTGCCAGTTTTTGTAATGTAGGCATATTAATAGCCCCGCCATAAGGCGACCAGGCTGCCTGCCCAGTATCGTCAAAAAGCACAAACAATACATTGGGAGCCCCTTCGGGTGCCGACTTAAGTGTGTAAGGTTCCCAGTCGGGTTTAGAATCCCTTACATCAAGTTCAATAACTCCTTTAAAGTTTTCTTTTCTTACCTGACGGGGATCAGACTGCGAAAAAGTTTTTGTAGTTCCTGCCATAGCAAGAAAGAAGAACATAAAATATATGCTCTTTTTAAGCGTAGTAATTCTCATGATAAACTTATTTATTGGTTAGGTTGAAAAAGCTGTACTAAGGTGTAAAGCCCGGTTGGTGATTAATTAACTACCATCAATAAATACATATTGTAGAAGGATCTAAGCCACACCGGAAGAACGGTTGACAAATAGATTTTTACGAGAATTAAAAGAGGCATTAATAATAGTAACGACCAAATAATTTAGGGTTGTTAAATTAAATTATCTACTATTAAAATTAATCAAACAAAACACTTAAAACCAATAAGTTAACAGTATTTTATGATAACTATTTATAAAAAAAACCCTGAAATTAAGGGCTTTAAAAATATTTATATTCTATATGCTTATTTAGGGAACAGAAATATTACCACGGCACGCCAGCCCCAGTCGGTCTTACTGCCATTGGGAGCAGCAAGGTTAAGCCTTGGCCCTATTGCCAGCGATATTTTCTGACCACCAACACTTGTTAGTCCGCTAACGGTGGGATTAAGCCAAATGGTGGTATCGCTGCTTTGCCAGTTTTGGGTCATTTCCATATTACAGCCAAGACCGGCGCCACTTTGCCAGTTGTAGGTTACAAACGGCTGAAGGAACATTTGGCTAACATCAGGGCGGTCACTGTCTCCGGCAACACTCCAAATTTGGTTAACCAGTGCACCATAGGTCCATCCGTTACTTTGCTTTAGTGCAACTGCCGTGGGTCCTACCCCAAACTTTTTGGTTGTAAGATAATCATCTGTACCCACGGGCAACAGCAATACCGGTCCCACGCCCCATGTTAAACCGTTTTTAGAAGCTTTGGGACTAAAAAAGCCGCTTACTACTGCATCACTAAGTCCGTTTTGTTTTTCACCGGGTCCTGTAATGTTATACTGGGTAATAACAGGAAGTATAACCCTGCCTATTAAGTTCCAGTTTTCATTAAGACTTAATGGGATTACAGGTTGTATGTTCATGGTATTGCGCGAACCGTTAAGCTCGCCTATACCATAATCACTATTATTTTGAAAAGGCACACTAATAAGCGATGCTATAGGATTAGAAAGTTTTTTTGCCAGTTCGGCATCATCACTTTGGGCGTTTACCATAAAACAAAACAGTAAACCACAGGTTATTAATAAAGTATGTTTCATAATTTATATGTGTTAACGTTAGTATTTTATGGGGATATGGTTAGTTACCATAAACCGTTTTCCAGTCGTTTTTCATATCAACAACTGTCCAGCCTTTTTCGTCAGCTTCGTCAAGCCCTTTGTTTAAAGTACCAATAGATGATTTCCTGTCATAAGCCCACTCCCTTATAGAATCGGTATGATGTACATATAACTCAAAGTTTTTGTACTTGTTTGATGCTGTATACTGTAGCATTTGTAAATCACCATCAGAGTTTCCGGCAGCAAAAACAGGTTTACGCCCAATAAATTTATTAATACCTACAGGTTTGCCAGCCTTATCATCCATAAATTCAAGTTCAGGTAATAGTCTAATAACCGGGTTTCCGTTATTGTAGTCAAACTCTGTTTTATTGCTGCTGCCTACAATCTGGTCATCCGGAATACCATAAACGCCTTCAGCCCAGGCACGCATAAACTCAATGCCCCCACCCGAAACAATAAATAGTTTAAAATCATTCGCTTTTAAATAATCTAAAAGTTCCTGCATAGGCTTATAGGTCAAATCGGTAAATAGTACATCTTTTGTAGGATGTTTTGCTGTGGCAATCCAGTCTTTTACCAGTTTATCAAACTCTTCGACAGTTACATTACCGTGTACTTCCGTTACCATGTCAAAAAGAGCTTTATCACTCTGCTGCATAAGCATTTTCAGGTCGTGCTCAATAGCGGCCTTATAGGGTTGCTTGTCTTTCCATTCAGGATGATTTGCCGAAAGCTGCTTTACCCTATCCATAGTGAAGAATAACTGAAAATAAGCGGGTTGTTCGCTCCATAGTGTACCATCGTTATCAAACGTGGCAATACGGTCTACTACCGGAATAAAATTGGCACTGCCTTCGGTAGTTACATCTTTCACAAAACTGATAATGGCATTTTTACTGACCCCATCATTCCATGATGGCAGTGGGTCACTGTTTTCAGAAGTTTGTACTGTTGTTAGCTCAGTTTCTTTAGAAGGCTCCTGCTTACATGCTATTAAAAAGGCAAGTAGCAAACAAAAGGTAAATAGCCTTGTTACGCTTAATTTTACATTCATTGTATTGTGGTTTTGGTTGATTATTGCATCAGTAAGTTTTATCTTGTGAAAAGAGGGGGCTAAAATCGAATAATTAAACAACCGATATACTATGCTAAATCAATTTCCCCGCATTTACATGCGGGGAAATATTGCGGGGATTACAATTACATTAATTAACCTGAATATGCACTACTGCCTAGTTCCCGCCTGCAGTATTTTGTATGTAGTTTAAAGTTGTAAAATAAAGTCCTGTCAAAACAGAAGAATTTCAAAAATTACAGATTATTTCAATTCAATAATTACTTTATCTATAACTCCATTAAACGAATTATTGTGTCCGTATGAGTCGCTAACTAAGGCTCCTAAATCTGTACCTATATCAAGTGTTTCGGTAGCGCTAAACCTAACCGGAACCACTTTTGGTATATCTCCTTTACCTACCGGTTTTCCATCTATAAACAACTCGGCCGTACCGCCATCGCCATATTCCTTACCTGTTTGGGTATAAACCATTTTTATGCTGAAATTACCTTTAGGCAGTGTAGTGTTTGAAGCTACAGAATATATTTCTTTTCCAAAGAAATTATAATCATAGTACACTTTACCGTTTTTTACATAAAGTGTCCATCCTCCGGCACCTCCACCCTCGGCTGCAAGTACTCCGCTATTATTACCTTTATTTTGCCCAATTACTGTGACATCATGACTTCTGGCATAAATAGGTGGTGCAGATCCCTCAGGAATCCTTACAACACCCTGCGAATATTCAAATTTAGTTTTACCTTTCACATTACTGGGTCTGTCTGGTATTTGAGCCCTTTGGGCAAAGCGGTCATCAAGCGGATAAACATTATATTTTTTTGCTTCCTCATCAAACAACTGCTGTAACTCCTTAAGTTTCTCAGGGTTTTTAGCTGCCAGGTCTACCGCTTCAGAAAAGTCATCTTTTATATTATATAGCTCCCATTGGTTATCCTTAAAGCCTTTAGAACCTGTAAGTATCCAAGGGGCACCATGAAAACTTGCTGCTACCCAACCATCATTGTAAATAGCACGATGCCCTCCTGTTTCAAAATACTGTATCTTTCTTGTGCCTTCTGCATTTCCATTTTCAAAAGTATATTTCATGCTTACCCCGGCTAGCGGAACCTGCTCTACACCATTAACACTTGTAGGGAATGTAATGCCTAGTACATCATAAATTGTAGGAGCAATATCAATAACATGATGAAATTGTGAGCGTGTTTCTCCATTGGCAGCAATTCCTTGTGGCCATGTGATTATCATACTGTTTCTGGTTCCGCCAAAATGACTCGGAACACGTTTCATCCATTGAAAAGGTGCACCTCCTGCCCAGCTCCACGGAACAGCAAAATGATTTTCATGTTTAGGCCCGCCAAGCTCATCCATAATAGCTAACTGGCTTTCTACAGTATCTGGGAAACCATTTTGGGTATACATGTTGTTACTGGTGCCCGACATACTTCCTTCTGCCGAAGATCCATTATCTCCTACAATAAAAAATACAAGAGTATTATCAGCATCAGGTAGCTCATTAATAGCTTTTAATAGCCTGCCTATCTGATAATCGGTATATTCCAAAAAGCCTGCAAATACTTCCATCTGTCTGGCAAACAATTTTTTTGCATCGGCAGATTGGGAGTCCCACGACGGAATTTCTTTTGGTCGCTCTGTAAGTTTGGTGCCTTGTGGTATTATACCCTGTTCAAGCTGGTTTTGATATACTATTTCCCGGTATTTGTCCCACCCCATATCAAACTTTCCTTTGTATTTATCTATCCATTCCTTAGGGGCATGATGTGGAGCATGTGCTGCGCCGGTTGCATAATAGGTGAAAAATGGTTGTTCAGGAGCTATTGATTTTTGGGTTTTCATCCATGTAATAGCCTGGTCTGTCATGTCTTTACCTAAATGATAACCCTCTTCAGGCAATGATGGTGGCTCTATAGCTTGAGTGTTTAATATTAACTGCGGTTCCCACTGGCTGGTTTCTCCACCAAAAAAGCCGTAAAAATGTTCAAACCCTATACCTGTGGGCCAACGGTCGTAAGGGCCTATAGCGCTTGTTTCCCAATCGGGTGTATTATGCCATTTTCCGTAAGCCGAAGTACTATATCCATACTGACTTAGTACTTCTGGTATTGCAGCAAGGTCTTTACCCCACATACTATTGTACCCCGGGTAACCCGTACTAAGCTCAGTAATGGTACCATTACCGCTTTGATGATGATTTCTACCTGTTAAAAGAGCAGCTCTTGTAGGAGAACATATACCTGTAGTATGGAATCGGTTATAGTAAAGGCCTATATTTTTAAGACTGTCCATTACCGGAGTATTAATAAGTCCTCCGTTAACGCTGGGCTGACCAAAACCTATATCGTCCAAAAGTATTATAACTATGTTTGGAGCCCCCTCTTTTGCCTTGTAAGGCTGAGGAAAATCAGGCGTAGAAGTTTCAAAAGTTTCTCCTATCTTACCTTTAAACTCAGGATTAGGGCGTGGTAAAACACTACCTTCTCTATCTTCATTCTGAGTATCATTCTCCTTCTTCCCAGAATTGTTACAGGATACTGCCATAAACGATATGACAATACAAAAAGTAAAAAAATGTTTCATTGCTGGTTGGTTTAAATTACTATATAAAAACACTTCAGTATTCCCTGAAGAGTAGTATTAATCCATATGAAAAATCCCCTTGACACACTAAGAGAAATAACCGCTTTTAAATAAAGTCCTCCTGTTTTTGGCAGGAGGACTGCAGGGGAATCACAATAACTAACCTAATATTTAATCAACTTATTTTTTTACAGAACAGAAAAAAATCCCCGGGGCGCATTATCCCGGGGACAGGAACAACGTCCAACCTATTTCAGGTAGACAACTAAATTCTTAACTCGTATAATTTGTGATGCGGTTTTCATGTTATAATCAGAACGTGCAATTAAGGTAAGTGTTAAATTCACACCTTTAAATTAACAAATACTAAAAGACCACTTATATAACTTAACAAAACTTTAGCAACTCATTCACAGATACTTGACACAAAAAAAATCCCCAAAGGCAGTGCCTTTGGGGATTTCTATTTAATATTTTTTGTTAGCTAACTGCTATTATAATTTTAAAGCAAAACCAACAGTTACATTTGCCTTTATTTCTATCTCACCTACAGCTATAGTTTCTCTGGATCCTGCAGAATCAGCTGCCATTTCATAAGATACTGATTTCATTCGCAAAGGCATATAAGACGACGAACCATTTTCGGTAATCATCATAGCAGCACCTATACTTTGACCAATTGCCGATGCATACTCTTCAGCTTTTTTCTTAGCATCAAGCATCGCTTCTCTCCTTGCCTGTGCTTCATATTCTTTTTGTTTAGAAGATTCAAAGTTTACTCCTTGTATGTTGTTAACTCCGGCATCGGTAAGGCCTGTAATAAGTTCGTCATACTTACTTAAATCTTTTAACTTAACCGATATGGTTTGAGAAGCCCTGTAGTAGTATTTCTTTTTGTCGTAATCATAGCTTCTGTTAAGATAAACACGATCAGTTTGATAATCGTTTGCGTCAACCCCTGCTTTTTTAAGGTATTTAATAACAGCATCGGTAGCTTTGTCATTTTCCTTTTTTACCTCTTTGGCATCGTTACCTTCGTTATTTACCCCAATGGTAATGGTAGCCATATCGGGCGTTACTTTTATTACACCCTCACCCTGTACTGTAACCTGTGGCATGGGTGCCTGTTGTGCGTTTGCAGCTCCTGCTATCATCATAACTAATACAATTGCAAATTTTTTCATAGTGATTATATTTTCTGTTTTGGTTAATGAATTCCAAATTGCATGCCATAAAAGCGGGCAAGTGTTACGAAATTAGCAAAACCACATCACACAGGCTGTTAAGAAAATGATAATCAAACGAGTGGAAAAAGATAATTTTTTAGTGTTTTTTGGTCTTCCAGATAAAAAGCCTTTTAATGATGTAGCCTATTGCAAAAAAAACAAGCGGCAGGGTTATAAAATAGAAAAACACTTTCTTTTCCCTTATTTCATCTTCGGTCATATAAATATGTGGTTCATTAACAAAGTAAACCACTTCTTTATTTTCATACTTAACCTTATCTGCCAATAACGATTTGCTATCAACATTGCGGGTTAACCAAATCAGTTTATTTTTTTCACTTACAAAATAGTAGTTAAAATAATAGTTATCTGGATTATCCCCACTATAAACCTTAACCCTTTTTACAGCAGCTGTAAAGCCACATTCATCTAAAACAGAAATATCCCTTAGATACTTAATAAAAAGCAACGAGGAAATTAAGTAAGCTATTCCTAAGAGCAGGATTAAAAATTTTTTCATACTTCCCTGAAGTACTTATTTCTATTTATAGTTAATAGTTTGGTTTGTATTTGTACTAAATTTTCCCAGACCGGGCCATAAAAAATAAAACAACAATAGGCACTACAAGTAAGCCTATTACAAGAGTTTGTGTTTGGAAAAGTTCAGGTCTCTTACAAAGTGTAAATACGAGTCCGCCTATGGCACCGCCAAAGTGAGCGGTATGCCCTATGTTATCGGCCTTGGCTTTCATACCATAAATAGAATATATTAGGTATCCTAAACCAAAAATATATAGAGGCATTTTTAAAACAAAAAACAGGTAAATTTTCTGATCAGGATCTAACAATACCGCCGAATATATAACACCCATTACAGCCCCCGATGCCCCAATAGCCCTGTAGTGCAAATCGTTTTTATGAATAGAAAGCGTTAACAGATTACCACATATAAGGCTGGCAAAGTAAATAATAATGAAATTTATTACTCCAAGTTCATCAACTACCATTGGTGCAAATATGTAAAGTGTATACATATTAAAAATAAGGTGCATCGGATCAGCATGTAAAAACGCACTGGTAAACATCCTAAATTGTTCCCCTGCTCTTATACTGCCTATATGAAAGTCGTATTTCCTAAAGAAATAAACATTATCAAATCCCTTAAAGCTTATCAATGCGGTAATACCTATTATTACCCAAACAACTATATTTTCTATATCCATATTCAATTTTAAAGTGTAAATTTAACCAATAGTGATGAAACTTTTCTTACCATTTGAAGAAGAAAAGCTTAAATAAACCATAATAAAGTATATTTGTAAAAAATTTTGGAATGCAATTCTTAGCCTATATCATAGCCTATCCTATACTCTGGCTAATTTCTATACTACCTTTCAGGTTACTTTATTTATTATCTGATTTCGCTTATGTACTGGTATACCACGTAGTAGGGTACCGTAAAAAAACTGTGCGTCTTAACCTTGCCCTGTGCCTTCCGGAACTAACCGAAGCCCAACGTAAAAAAACCGAAAAGGAGTTTTACCGTCATTTTTGTGATACTATATTCGAAATGGCAAAAACAATGACCATTAGCGATAAGGAAATTGAAAAACGTTTTGTTTTTGAAAACATAGAACTTGTAAACGAATATGAAAAACAGGGCAAAAGCATTGCCTTATTTATAGGTCACTACGGGAGTTATGAATGGCTGCTAGCCATGAACAGGCATTTTACCACCCACAAAGGTTTTGGTATTTATAAAAAGCTTGCCAACCCGTATTTTGACAAAATGGTAAGACAACTGCGCGGAAGGCTTGGTGCCGAACTTATTGATACCAAAGAAAGTATACCTGTAATGAAAAACAATGCCCGCCAGGGAATACAGGGCATTTATGGTTTTATTAGTGACCAAAGCCCTAAAATATACCGCGTTCCCTACTGGGGGAAATTCTTCGGGATGGAAGTACCCGTACACGGTGGTGCCGAACTGCTTACCAAAAAGCTGGACATGAACGTAATTTACGTTAAGGGTGAAAAAATAAAACGCGGCCATTATAAAGCCACGTTTATTCCGTATGAGGGTAACCCTAAAGAAGTTCCTAACTTCGGGTTAACTGATATTTTCCTTCGTATGCTGGAAGACCAGATTAGAAAAGCTCCTGCTTATTACCTGTGGACGCATAAACGATTTAAAAACCGCCGTAACAATCCGCCGGGATATCCGCCTAAAGCTTAAACCAATTATCCACCATGTTTTGTACCACAGGCTGCGATTTTACGTGTGTAAACTCGTTGCTACTCCTGTTATAATCATACTCTTTACCCCACTCTTCGTGGTTTTTAGCCAGTTCTATAATACTCTTACACACATATTCAATCTCGGCATTGGTAGTAGTTGGATGAATAGACATTCTAATCCATCCCGGTTTTTGTATCAGGTCGCCTTCGGTAATCTTGTTTGTAAGGTAATGTGATTTCTCCTGGTCAACGTGTAGCAGGTAATGACCGTAAGTACCGGCACAACTGCATCCGCCACGGGTTTGAATACCAAACCTGTCGTTAAGTATTTTTACACCAAGGTTAAAGTGCAGGTTATCTATAAAAAACGAAATAACCCCTAGCCTTTCCTGATGTTGCGGAGCCAGTATATTTATGTTTTCTACCTCATTAAACTGAGTGAAAATATAGTCTATAATTTCATGTTCCCTTTTCAGCATGTTCTCTACCCCCATTTGCTCTTTTAGCTTAACGCAAAGTGCTGTTTTAATAACCTGAAGGAAGCCTGGTGTACCACCGTCTTCACGCTCCTCAATGTTATCAAGGTATTTGTGCTCACCCCAAGGATTGGTCCAGCTAACGGTGCCACCTCCCGGATGATCGGGAACCATGTTTTTGTATAATTTTTTGTTGAAGATAAGCACTCCCGATGTGCCTGGACCACCAAGAAACTTGTGCGGAGAGAAGAAAATAGCATCAAGGTAAGCCTCTTCATCTGCCGGGTGCATATCTATATTTACATAAGGTGCGCTGCAGGCAAAGTCTACAAAGCAAACACCGTTGTACTGGTGAACCAGTTTTGCTATTTCATGATACGGAGTCCTGATTCCTGTTACGTTAGAGCATCCTGTTACCGACGCTATTTTAAGCGTACGGTCTTTATGTTTCTCTAAAAGCGCCTTAAAGCTGTCAAGACAGATAAGCCCCTTCTCACATGCAGGAATAATCTCAACGCGGGCAATGGTTTCCAGCCATGAGGTTTGGTTAGAATGATGCTCCATGTGTGAAACGAATACCACAGGTCTTTTCTCCTCTGGTATAGTAGTGAATTCCTTTAGGTTTTCCGGTACTTTAAGTCCCAGTATCCTTTGGAATTTGTTTACCACTCCTGTCATACCACTACCATCGGTAATAAGCACGTCATCCTTTCCGGCATTAACATGGTGTTTTATAATGTGGCGTGCTTCATGGTAAGCATTTGTCATTGCCGTACCCGAAACAGTAGTTTCTGTATGGGTGTTAGCCACAAACGGGCCAAATTCGTTAAGCAGTTTTTCCTCTATAGGTCGGTACAGCCTGCCACTGGCAGTCCAGTCGGTATAAACAATTTTTTGTTTACCAAAGGGAGTGTCAAACTCCTGGTTAATACCTACAATATTATTACGGAACTTTTCAAAGTACTGTTCCATTTGTGTACCTAAAGTAGTGTTTGCAGCTTCTAACATTCTTGAGTCTTTATAAAGCGCAAATTTAGGAAAATTAAAACGTTATAGTCAATTACTTTTATAAACTAACGCCCCCTGTTTGTGATATTTATAAAAAAATACCGGAAAGCTTAGAATATTACACCTAAGCTACCGGCTCAACATATAAAAAACTATAATTAAAAATTATGAGAGTTATATTAGTAAAAGTCTCTTTTCCTATGGCGTTTTTTAAGATCCTTATAAATTAAAAAAGCAAGGTAGCATAGTAGCCCCACTGCCAGTATTGGAACAATGTAATCCATGTCAATCAGTTTTAGAGTTAGTAGTTTCGTGAAATGTGATTTGGTTTCAGTAAGGTGACCGACATGTAGAATGTAACGGGGCAAAACAGGCTATATTTTTAGCCAATTGCTTATTTATGAAAAGTATAACACGATTTTAAGGAAGACTGACAGCTTTTGTTAAAATCCTACAAAAAAAGGCAGGGGTACTAAACCCTGCCTATAACAATTGATTTTGTTTTCAACGCTGATTCTACTCAAATCTATTTCAGCGAAGCGGCTCAAATTTATAAAGACTTGTTAAATTTTTACGGAAATCCGTATTAAATTTATGTTAAAATTAAATATAAACTGTTTATTATGAGTGCATAGTATTTTTTTAACTATCAAAATATATTCTTAAGATTTGCTTAAGACACTGAAACACAAACAAATAAAACTGTAAGAAAAAGCTATCAATAAGTAATAAGCGAACCAAAGTTTATTCCGTTTTGAGAAGAAGTTTTTTTAGAAGTGTACTGTAAGTCAAAATTAGCATACGATATAAGCATCACTTTTTTGCTTCACTAAACGGGAATATGGAATTACGTTGCTCAACAGTAAGGTTATTGTTCCAGTCGCATTCGTATTTCTTTACAGTATCGTTTACCTGCGTAAAACCGTTTACAGCAATTAACAGGAAAGCTATAAGTACAACTATTTTTTTCATACCCTAATCTTCTTCTATACCGAATTTTACACCCTGAGCCTTAAAAAAATTGTGAAGTAACGTGAACTTTTCAATACAGGATGAATCATCACTATCCATAATAAATTCCAATAAAGCACTATAAATTAAATCATTCTTACCTTTTATTGCGCTAATTGAACTGCATTCAAAACAAATCTCAATACAGGCTATTATTTCATTTTTTTCGTTAAAAAATAATATGGCATTTCTGGGTTCATAACAACCGGTTAAACCAACAGATATAGGTCCTTTTTTTTCTTTATCGGTAGTATAATTAAACAATAAGTTTGATAATTGATTTATTCCGGTTTTAGTAAGCTCTATTTCCTCAGTAGAAAAGTAAACCCTTTTACGATCATCATTCTCAACAATCCATTTACTTAAAACCTGCGACCTGTAATATTTTGATGCGGCGGCTATGTCTAAACTATCCTCATTTATTTTGTTAATCATAAATAGGTGATTAGGGTAAGCTATTAAAACCACTCTTTTACTTTCACTAAACGGGAATATAGCATTGCGCTGCTCAACAGTGAGATGTTTATTCCAGCCACAAGTATAGGTTTTTAAAGAGTCGTAAGGAAAAACATCCTCATCATCCTGAGCATGGCTATATTGCAGTGTTAAAATAATAAGCAGGAATGGCAGTAAGGCTTTCATTTTCAGTTAAAGTGATTAGTTTTATCAATATAACGAAAAAGCATAAATGTTAATTATACAGGTATTCGAATATTCATATTTTAATTCCGTAAGAAATAAAAAATGAAAGCCCCGGTTGCTATATGTAACCGGGGCCATCATTAACCAATAATTAGTAAATACTAATTTACCACTAATAAAGATACACTAAAAAAGACAGACGCCCTATACGGAAAACCATATAAATATTTAAAAATCAAAACTTTAACTTCTATAACAGGAAAGTATTTACAAGAAAGGCACTTAGCAAATAAGTAGCTTAAGTACTGAGTGCTACACCTCCTTACATATAGATCCTTCCTACCGTCAGGATGACAACACCAGAGTAAGCAAACGGCACTAGGTTTTAAAGTCGTGAAGTAAATTACCGAAAGTGGCGTATAAAAGCATCTGCTGTTTGAGGCGATAGCCGTGAATCAAAAAAAGCCCCCCTGAAAAGGAAGGCTTTATATAATTTGATATTTAAATAGCTTATTAAATTCCCGCTACCTGTTTAATCTCATCTATAATCCTAACAGCAAGAGCATCGGCTTTGTCCTGTCCTTTGGCTTCGGTATAGATCCTGATAATAGGCTCGGTGTTTGATTTTCTAAGGTGTACCCACTCTTCAGCAAAATCAATTTTCACACCATCAATAGTAGAAATATCCTCGTTTGCATACTTAGTAGCCATAGCTTCTAAAATAGCATCTACATTAATTTGTGGCGTAAGCTCAATTTTATTTTTACTCATGTAGTACTGAGGGTAACTGGCTCTAAGAGCAGCAACACTCATATTCTTTCCGGCAAGGTACGTAAGGAAAAGGGCAACACCCACCAATGAATCACGACCATAGTGAAGCTCAGGGTAAATAATACCACCGTTACCTTCTCCACCTATAACGGCATTGTTTTTCTTCATCAGTTCCACAACATTAACCTCACCTACAGCGCTTGCCTCATAAGTACCACCGTGTTTTTCGGTAATATCCCTAAGCGCACGAGAAGATGACATGTTACTTACCGTGTTCCCCGGAGTTTTGCTCAATACATAATCGGCAACAGCCACAAGGGTATATTCTTCACCAAACATTTCTCCGTCATCGCTAATAAAAGCAAGTCGGTCTACATCCGGGTCAACCACAACACCAAAATGAGCTTTCTCCTTAACCACAAGCTCACAAATATCACCAAGGTGTTCCTTTAAAGGCTCAGGGTTGTGCGGGAAGTGTCCGTTTGGCTCGCAGTATAGCTTCACCACTTCTACTCCCATTTGTTCCAGTAGTTTTGGGATAATAACCCCACCCGATGAGTTTACACCATCTACCACTACTTTGAATTTGGCAGCCTTAACAGCCTCCACATCCACAAGCGGCAGGTTTAGTACCTCATCAATATGAATATCCATAAAAGCATCGTTTGATGTAATTTCGCCCAGATTATCTACATCGGCAAAATCAAACGCTTCACTTTCAGCAATCTCTAAAATCTTTGCACCATCGGCACCGCTTAGAAACTCCCCTTTTTCGTTAAGCAGTTTAAGTGCATTCCATTGTTTTGGGTTGTGGCTGGCAGTAAGTATAATACCACCATCTGCCTGCTCCAACGGAACGGCAACCTCAACCGTAGGCGTAGTAGAAAGGTCTAAATCAACCACATCTATACCAAGCCCTACAAGAGTGTTCATTACCAGGCTATGAATCATAGGTCCTGATATACGGGCATCGCGCCCTATAACTACAGTAAGTTTTTCTTTATTGCTTTGTGATTTTAACCACGTACCGTAAGCAGAGGCAAATTTTACGGCATCTACGGGAGTCAGGTTATCTCCGGTTTTACCACCTATGGTTCCCCTAATCCCTGATATTGATTTAATTAACGTCATTATAAAATTTAGTTAGTAGGTTCTTTTTTACACCACAAAGATAGCAATGCAGTTTTTTTAAGCTCAATCCTAAACATATTTTTAACTAACAAATTACGATAATCCCGTAATTGCCCGTTTTTACTATTGATTGCTATTAAACTTATCCCTAAATTGTGCCTATGAACTTTTTGGCACACATATACCTTTCGGGCGATAACGACCTTGTTAAAATAGGCAATTTCATGGCCGATGCCATACAGGGAAACAAAATAGACCACTTTCCGCCCGAAGTGCAAAAAGGCATACTGCTGCACAGAGCTATTGACAGCTATACCGATGCCCACCCTATTTTCCGACAGGGAACAAAAAGGCTGCATAAACACTACCATCACTATTCGGGGGTTATAATGGATATGTTTTACGACCACCTGCTGGCAAAAAACTGGAACAGGTACTGCAACACGCCCCTGCCCCAATATGCCGCCGCGTTTTACAAAAGCCTTGACGATAATTATGATATACTGGCACCCCGCACCCAGCGTATGATGGTACACCTTAAAAAGGAAGACTGGCTTAACAAGTATGCCACCATTGAGGGAATCAGTTTTATACTGATGCAAATGGACTATCGTACCAAGCACAAATCGGGCATGACAAACGCCGGAGTACAGCTACAGGAATATTATACCGAATACGAACAGGAATTTTTTGCCTTTTTTGAGGATATGCAGAAATTTGTAGCGGATAAAAAAACTGAACTGGGAATATGACATTCATACAGGAACTCACTTCCGGATTTGAAGCTAATACCAATGCCGAAAACGCACTGTACATGCACAATTACTTGCGCGGACTGTTTACTTTTTACGGATTGAAAACAAACGACAGGAGAGTTATATTTAAGGAAGCCTGCATTAACCATAAGAACGAGATTAAATCCGACTGCCGCAATATAGCCCGTGCTTTATATACCAAAGAAAAAAGAGATTACCACTACTGTGCTGTAGAGCTACTTACAAAAGAGCTTAAAAACAAGTTTGTAAAAAACGATATTCACCTTATAGAGTTCCTTATTATTAACCACTCCTGGTGGGATACTGTAGATACCATTGCCAAATATTTAGCGGGTGGTTACCTGCAGCAGTTCCCCGAAGAAACCACAGCCGTTATAAATCGTTTTTCCAACAGTGACAACATGTGGTTAAACCGTACGGCGATTCTGTTTCAGTTGGGATATAAAAAGGACACCAATCAGGCGATTTTGTTTGAGCAATGCCTTAAACACAAGGACAGCAAAGAGTTTTTTATACAAAAGGCAATAGGCTGGGCACTACGCGAGTACGGAAAAACCAACCCTGATGCCGTTAGGAAATTCGTAACAACAACAGCACTTAAACCCCTAAGCACGAGAGAAGCGTTAAAAAATTTATGATTTAGTCGAAAATAATTTACAAATGCAGTACCTTAGCGTTTTTATTTTTTCAATTATTTTCCTCAATTAAAATCTTGTGAAACGCAATGCCCAAAAGAACGATTTCTAAAATCAGATTATTTTTAAGAAATAACTTTAGGCGTCTTGAAACCCTGTTTTTTTTACTTAAAAGCCTTTTGTCCGAAAGGCATTTTATATACCTGTCGTGTGTACTGGTATCTATCACCACCGGGTTTGCGGTAATTATACTAAAAGGATTTGCCCATAATGTTTTCCGTTTTGCTAACTACGTAAACAGTTACCTTAAACTTCCGTTTATTAACAGTATACTGCCTATAGTGGGTATAGTGCTAACGGTATGGGTAGTGCGCAGGGTGCTTAACAATAAAATTGAGAAAGGAAGCTCACGCATACTCTATGCTGTGGCAAAAAAAGGCGGTATTATTCCGCGTACGCAAATGTATGCCCAAATATTAACCAGTTCCCTTACCGTAGGTTTGGGAGGATCGGCAGGACTTGAGTCGCCCATCACCATTACGGGTGCGGCCTTTGGGTCTAACTTTGCACAAAAATATAAGCTCTCTAAAAAAGACAGGATACTACTACTGGCCTGTGGTGTAGCTGCCGGTATTGCCGCAGCGTTTAACGCTCCTATTGCCGGGGTACTTTTTGCCATAGAAGTAGTACTTACCGATGTTACTATAACCGCCTTTATCCCAATTATGATATCGGCTGCTACAGGTGCACTGGTTTCTACCATTGTACTTAACGAAGAGGTATTACTTACATTTCCTAAAGAACAGTCGTTTGACTATCACAATATACATTACTACGTACTGCTGGGTATACTGGCAGGATTTGTATCGTTATACCATGCCCGTACGTTTCAGCGTATAGAAGAGCATTTTGCCCGTACTAAAATGGGACAGTACCGCAAGGCACTGTATGGAGCTATTCCGTTGGCAATACTTATTTTCTTTTTCCCTACCCTGTTTGGTGAAGGTTATGAGAGCCTTAAAGTACTATCCGGACTAAATCCCGAAGCCATTATGGAAAACACTCTTGTAGAAAGCCTTAAAGACAACGCCTGGATACTATTACTGTTTGCAGGGGTTACCATGATGTTAAAAGTATTTGCAACGGGACTAACACTTTCTTGTGGTGGTAATGGTGGTAACTTTGCCCCTTCCCTTTTTGTAGGATCTTATCTTGGTTTCTTTGTTGCCAAGCTTATAACGCTTACCGGGCTGGATAAAGACCTGCCCGTGGGTAACTTTACCATAGTAGGTATGGCGGGTATTTTGAGCGGACTTTTCCATGCACCGCTTACAGCCATATTCCTTATTGGGGAGATTACCGGAGGTTACAGCCTGATGCTTCCGCTAATGATAGTGTCTTCCATCAGTTTTGCAGTATCAAAACAGTTTGAGGTACACTCAATGGACGTAAAACACCTGGCCGACAAGGGTGAGGTATTTACATCTGACAAAGACAGAAACGTACTTAACTCTATTGACATACTTAACGTAGTGACTACCGATGTTCCTACGCTGTTGCCTACCCAAACACCAGACGATGTTATACAACTGCTAAGTACCACTAACCAGAGTATTTTTGCCGTGGTAGACGAGAAAAAACGACTGGTAGGTATGATAGACTTTAACACCATAAGGCACATAGCCTTTAGTCCGTTTAAAATAAAGTACTCCAAACTGGAAGAACTTATGAGTCCGGTGGGCGATACTGTATCGCTGGAAGATTCGGTAGAAATGATAATGGATAAGTTTGATGCCACTAAGGCAGAATACTACCCTATATTGAAAGACGATAAGTTTTACGGATTGGTATTCAAGTCAAAAATCCTGAAAGACTACAGGGATAAGCATATCGAAATGATTATTGAGTAACAGTATTATGCATTGTTAGCACCCCATTGCGATAAAACCACTTTAGGTTCGGTAAGTTCCAGTTCCTTGGTAATGGCGTGTATATCCCTAAAAAGGTTAGCTCCTTTCTGTTCGGTTACCACACATTTTACGCTGTAAGAATCGTTATTTTTATTTTCAACCTCAACAAGATCTATTAGTTTCTTACTACTTGGTATTATAGGCTTACCTATTACCTTATCCTTATAATAATCAACCAGGTAAACCGCTTCTTTGTAACTGTACATAATATTCGATTTTAGTAAATGTACATAAAAGCTATTGGAAATAAGAATTTTGAGCAGGTTAATTGAGAAAACAAGATTTATAAACATCTCTCTAATACAAGAGAATTATACATTTACCGTTAGGTAATAAACAGTTGTTTGTTTATGAAAAACACCTTACTCAAAACTTTTACAGTAGTATTTATAAGCACCCTGCTTACAGGTTGTTCGCACACTGTTGTATATAAAAATGCTACCATCTGTGATTTTATAATTTATAATGAAAAAATGGGGACAGGCTATGAAGGTTTACCCGAACATATAACCAAACAGGTTGATTATTTTAATACTGCCACAAATGATATAGATATTTTACAAATCAAATTCATTAACGGTTGTTTTGATAGCCAAGTAGAGTACAAACGTATATCATTATATAATAACAACCTAACAGGTACAGATAACGGAAAAAATCTCATTTTTACCGCAGATGAAGTGACTGAATTTTTAATGACTTTTAAAAATGTACCTGCCAAAAACACATGTATATTGTCGCTTTCAAACCAATCTACTCTTCACGTTAGAGACACCTACTATATTAAAATTAAGGGAAAGGAAGTATATTCTTTCTCCTTTGACAGACACCTTGATAAAATTGTAAAAGCAGGAAGGGAAGAACTGTTTAAATATGCAAATTATATTAATACCCTAAAAGCTACAGAGTAACCATAGACTATTCCTTATAGGTCCAAAAATTAATTTCGCTGCGAGATCCCAAACTAATCATTTTAAGGAACATTGTTACTCCGTCTTTTTTCCAACAGGCTTTCATCCTTTCACCCGACTCTGTGCTAAACGGTTGTCCTACACTATTTGTAATGAGGCTAAAAAGTTCTTCAAATTTATAATCCATTACTTCTTCGTTATCACTTTTCCATTTTATCAAAAACGTTTTTATGCTTTTATCCTGCTCAGTATAATAGTAGTGAGAACTAATGGTAATACCTAAATCGGTTGCTTTTATATAAATGCGGGGTGTTTCTAAAATAAAGTTTTCTTTATTAGGATAATAATCTTTCCCAATAGAGATTTTATGTTTCTGTGTTTTATTTACAGCACCAACCCCTTCCTCAGTCTGTTCAATTTTATCAAGGTAAACAGCTCCTTTACTTTTCAGGTTATAATTAAGTAAGCTGGTAAACACTTCCATATCCTGTTCATCGGTTAACAGCTTTTCAGAATAAGTATTTACAAGAGTAACAAGGTTAATGGTATCCCCGTCTACATTAATTAAACTGTACTTGTTTTTAATTTTTTCGTTGCCCTCATTTAATGTAAAATGCTGTACAGTATCCATTTTACCATCATTTAAAGTAGCGATAACAGCACTTTTGTCATCAATAATAAAATGATGTAACTTATTACGATATATAAACGATGTTGCGATATGCGGTCCTTTAAACCACTTGTCTCCACCTGTCTCATAAAGTAGCTTTAAACCTTTTTCAGACGTGTTAGTATATATCTCTCCTTTCTCTACAACTGCCTTATAAGATGTTTGCTCAGTTACCGGTTTTAGCTTCTCAGGATCATCAACCGAAAGTATTTTATCGATCGAAACAAGGTAGTAAACACCTTTGTGTTCTATAACATTTTCAGTATTGGTAGCAACCTCATATTCTGTCCCCGTTTTTTTATTAAAAAACCAAAGATTTTCACCCCATTCCCCATAATAAAGATAATTTACCATGTATTTTTTATTTTCAAAAACCAGGTTATAAGGCGCTTCATGCTTATGCCACTGCCTGTTCACCTCATCCAGATAAAAAGTAGTATAATTATCTGTTTTAATGATTACAGTATCGTTAACAGCATAAAAATCAAAATTTAGAGTATTCATTTTATCATGAACAGTAATATTATCCAATTCTTTTCCTTCACGAGACAAAATGTAAAACTCCCTGTAAGGATCTGAGCTATATGGCAAATTATCACTATCAGTAAAGCAATAATACTTATCCTTAAAAAAGATGGCTCTCCTCAAAGACCCTTTAAGGTTAACCGGTATGGTATCATACGATATTTTAAACTGCTGAGCTTTTGTTGCTGTAAAACACAAAAAGAAAAGTAAGGTTGTTAGCGTGGCTTTCATATAACTGAATAAGAATCGTCTAATATAATAATTAATATTAATCGTTTTATGATTACTCCACACACTAACAATAACTTTACTGCTAATAAATAGATTCTTTTATTAAGAATGAAAAGCAAATATCCCGCTATCTTTGCACATATTTTATAACATCATTCACGTTCATGCCAATAAAAAAGATTAAAAAAACCTATCGCAAAACCCGCTACGTTTTATACAGGGAAACTTTAGTAGACTTTAGAGAACATTTTTGGGCTTTTACAGGCTCATTTATAGGTTTAGGTATAATCGCCTATCTGCAGTACGGATTAATACCTGAAAGAGAGTTGGTGTTCTTAATAGGATCTTTTGGAGCTACCTGCGTATTGGTATATGGAGTAATTGAGAGTCCGTTAGCACAGCCGCGTAACTTAATTGGCGGACACGTTATATCGGCTATAATTGGCGTAACGGTACAAAAAATATTCCCCGATTTGCTATGGGTCGCCGCTCCGCTTGCCGTATCATTATCCATTGTAATGATGCAAATAACCAAAACCCTGCACCCACCCGGTGGTGCAACAGCATTAATCGCAGCAACAGCATCACCACAAATAAAGGCACTGGGCTATATGTATGTGCTATCACCTGTACTATCAGGATGTTTAATACTGCTTGCCATAGCACTTATTTTTAATAACCTTACCCCTTACAGAAAGTACCCATCGCACACCGCCCGAAAAAAATACAAGCAGATATACAAAAGGCTAACCCAAAAAAAGTAAATCGGTTATTGTTTTAAAAGAGATCCTTCCTAATGTCAGGATGACAACAGCAAGAGCAAACAAACGGCATTAGGTTTTGATGGCGTGAAGTAAATTAGTGAAAGAGGCGTAAAAAAGCATCTGCTGTTTGAGGCGAGAGCCGAGTTCAGATGGTTTAGCCGAAAGAAGTAATTTATAGCCTGAGAAACCATAGCCTTTACTTTTTCGTTCTTTTGTGTCAAGACAAAAGGACAAAACCTCAACTGTCATCGAGAAGTAATCTAATAGAGATTCCTCCATTGCACTATCGCTTCAGTCGGAATGGAAAAGAGATCCTTCCTAACGTCAGGATGACAAGTAAGAGTAAGCAAACGGCATTAGGTTTTGATGGCGTAAAGTAAATTAGCAAAAGAGGCGTAAAAAAGCATCTGCTGTTTGAGGAGGCTAGAGCCGAGTTCAGATGGTTTAGCCGAAAGAGGTAATTTATAGCCTGAGAAACCATAGCCTTGACTTTTTCGTTCTTTTGTGTCAAGACAAAAGAATAGTTTAAGATTGCTTCGCAGGCTCACAATTACAACACCGTATGTCATTTCGACCGCGAAGATTCCTCACTTCATTACATTACGTATCGGAATGACAGAATGAGTGATTTTTCAATCTTTAATCTTTAAATTAACCCCAATAAAAAAGGCTGCCAAAGCAGCCTTTTTAAAATATTACTTGTTACCTTTTTCGTAGTCGGCAATAAACTGAGCCAAACCACTATCGGTAAGTGGGTGTTTTAATAAACCTGTAATTGCACTTAGAGGACCTGTCATAACATCGGCACCAATTTTAGCACAATTCACAATATGCATAGTGTGACGTACAGATGCAGCAAGAATTTCTGTTTCATAACCGTAGTTATCATAGATAAGACGGATATCTTCGATAAGTGTTAAACCATCTGTAGAGATATCATCCAGACGACCGATAAACGGAGACACATAAGTAGCACCTGCCTTAGCAGCAAGTAAAGCCTGACCCACAGAGAAAACAAGCGTTACGTTTGTTTTGATACCTTTATCAGAGAAATACTTAGCAGCCTTAACACCATCTTTAGTCATAGGTATTTTAACCACAATTTGCTCGTGTAGTTCGGCAAGCTCTTCACCTTCTTTAATCATACCTTCAAAATCGGTAGCGATAACCTCAGCGCTTACGTCGCCGTCTACAATATTACAGATGTCAACATAATGTTTCAAAATGTTGTTTCTGCCTGTAATGCCTTCTTTCGCCATTAGAGATGGGTTAGTTGTAACTCCGTCTAAAACGCCAAGCTCCTGAGCTTCCTTAATCTGGTCAAGATTAGCTGTGTCAATAAAAAATTTCATGTTCTTACTTTAAAATATGTTCTGGAAAATTTTTTTACAAAACTACAATTTATAATGATTCATTAACAACTTTTCATACACTTTATCAGGCAGTAACCTTTTTAAAACGATAGAAAACTTTTGCATAAATGCCCCTACCTTGTAGTGTACTTTAGGGTTAGGGTCTTTCATTATAGAGTAAACCGCTTCGGCCATTTCAAGCGGATTGCTGCCACCGTACACATGCTCGTTCATCATATTAAGCGTATTACCGTATGGGGTTTCGTATGGCGAACCCTTTACAAGCGGAGCATGGTAACGCCCTGCTGCAATGTTTGTAGCAAAATCGCCCGGTGCAATATTAGTGATGGTAACCCCAAAACCTTTAACCTCCATACGAAGACCTTCGGTAATAAGTTCCAGTGCCCCTTTTGAAGCCGAATAAACACTGCGGTATGGCAGCCCCATGTATCCGGCAATAGAAGTAACGTTGATTATGAGTCCGCTTTTCTGCTCACGCATTTGCGGCATTACAGCTTTCATCACTTCAATCGGTCCAAAAACATTGGTTTCAAAGTTGTTTCTAATTTCATCGGCAGGGATTTCCTCAAGCGGCCCCGTAATACCCACTCCGGCATTATTAATAAGCACGTCCAGCCTACCCTCTTTCTCTATTACTTCGGCAACTGCAGCCTTAATAGTAGCAGCATCACGAACATCAAGCGCCACAAGCGGAAACTTAGAGCCTGTTACCCTTTTCGGGTTACGGCTTGTACCATAAACGGTATATCCTTTTTCAGATAAAAATTCGCCTATGGATTTCCCTATACCCGAAGATCCTCCGGTAATAAAAACAACTCTCTTCATTATTGGTTAATTGGAGATTTATAATTGAATGGCGAAAATACGGATTTTAAGTTAAAGACAATTAGATAATAAATGTGTACCGAAACACTATTTTAAATGATGCATTTTAAATGAGATCCTTCATAACATCAGGATGACAACCTTATGTGTCATTACGAGGAGGAACGACGAAGTAATCAAAAAGAGATTCCTCCATTACGCTATCGCTTCAGTCGGAATGGAAGAGAGAGATCCTTCCTTCGTCAGGATGACAGCACGAGTAAGCAAACGGCATTAGGTTTTGAACCTTTTTATTCTTTTGTGACAAGACAAAAGAATAACTAACCCTATAAACAAAAAAATCTCCCATTGGGAGACCGCTTTTATAAAAGAAAAAAATGGCAAGCGACCTACATCGCACCGCTACAACCGTATACCTTTGCTGCGTTCCCGCCCTGGAGGATTCTACAGGAGCTGGTCGTGTAGGACTTGCCGGTGCAAATATACAATCTTTTTGTATTTTCGCAAAGGTCATTGCCAATTGTAAAATACAATTGTATATTGTAATCACTATTAATAAAACCATGAAAAAACATAACTTATTAGCATTCATTTTATTGGGAGCTGCCGCAATGAGCTGTGACGGCAAAAAAAATTCTCAAAAAAATTTATTTAAGCTCGATACTACAGGCCTAAAACAGCTATATCACCCTAACGAAACGTTTCCTTTAGGTATAGAAAACCCTAAAAATGCAACTATCGACTCGGTTATTTACTACATAAACGACACTAAAGTGGGTAGCGTTACCGGAAACACTAAACTGGATTTTAAATTTGAAAATGAAAAATTCGGGTACAAAAACATTAAAGCACTTGTTTATAGTGACGGTGATAACAGCGAAGTTACAGGGCGTGTAGAACTAGGCAGTGGCGTTACACCTACCAAACTGGAGTACGAACTGGTTAACACCTACCCTCACGATATGCAGGCCTACACACAGGGACTGGAATTTTACCGTGATACGCTTATTGAAAGTACCGGAAGACGCGGACTATCTACTCTTCGAAAAACCAACTATAAAACCGGAGAGGTATACAAAAAAACCGAACTGGAAGGCAAATACTTTGGTGAAGGCATCACCGTAGTAGACAATAAAATATACATGCTAACATGGCAAAGCCGCACCGGGTTTGTGTATAATGCCGATACTTTTGAAAGACTTGAAGAATTTAAATACTTCAAAGAGATTGAAGGCTGGGGACTTACTCACGATGACAGCAAGTATATATATATGAGTGACGGTACCGAAAAGATTTGGAAACTGGACCCTAAAACCCTTAAGGAGATTGATTATGTAAATGTATATACTACTAACAGTAAAATCAAATCGGTTAACGAGCTGGAGTGGATAGAAGGTAAAATATACGGTAACGTATACCAAACAGACGGTATCGCCGTAATAGACCCTGCTACCGGAGCTGTAGAACATATACTGGATATAAGTCCGCTTAAAAAACAGGTAACCATGCACCCTGATATGGATGTACTAAACGGTATTGCCTACAACCCTAAAACCAAAACCATTTTTATTACCGGTAAAAACTGGGACAAAATGTTTGAAATTAGGGTAAAACCATAAAAAACTGATTTTACATCGTTATATATAAGCTCCCCTTTGGGGAGCTTTTTATTTATCTTCAACTTATATATTACGGCACAAACAGATAAACTTTTGCTATTTTTGAATGTAACCTTATTACCATGAAAAACGTCACCTTACTCCTTCTGTTTTTTATCTCTGTGGCTTGTTATTCACAAAGTATAACACTAAAGCCATTAGGACCTATGGACCAGCCCTATCCAATAATTAATTTTTTACCAAAAACAGAAAATGACAGTAATACTTATATCACAAACAGTTTTTTCAATTACACCTTTTATTTAGACAATACTACTTACAACAAGTTATTTGATTACATCGAAAAATATAATTCTGACCCCGAATATCTAAACTTATCCTATTTCCCTGGAGGTACGTATAGTATTAATTATACTAATACAAACTCAAAAACTACAACTAAAATAGTAATGGGACATAAAAAGAGTGAGCAGTTTTTTAGAAAGATTAAAAAACTAACCCGAAAGCACAACGAAGAACTTAAATCTGAAATATCAGATTTGATTGACCGATTAAAGTAATACTTAAAATGAAAAAACCAACACTTCTTTTAGTTATTCCCTTAACAATAATAACCTTTACATTTTTAACTCCATAACTCCCAATCAAACCATTTATAAAAATACCACCTGAAAATCAATAAAATATCTGTTAAAAACATAGCCTTTTATGGGATTCCTTCTTTTATCTCAACGTTGAGATATTTATATTTGTTTACCTAAGCAATAACAAATACCCAAAAAAACTATGCAAACCGATTTCAAAATTACACACCAAACAGTGGTTAATGCCCATGTTAGTGATGTATGGAAAGCCCTTACCGACCCCAAAATGGTTAGGCAGTATTTTTTTGGCTCCAATCTCGAAACCACATGGAAAGTAGGAAAGCCCATTCGTTTTTATGGCGAATATAAAGGCACACGTTATGAAGACAAAGGTATTGTACTGGAGTATAACGAAAACGAAAACCTCTCTTACAGCTATCACAGCAGCTGGACTGCTCTGCCCGATGAGCCTCATCACTACCTTAAGGTTTCATATAAGGTAAAAAAAATTCCCGGAGGAACAGAACTCACCATATCACAAACCAATTACGACGAAGAAAAAGCCCTACACTCCCTGCAAAACTGGGAAGTAGTAACCAACAGACTTAAAGAACTCATTGAACAGTAAGGTATTTCTATTATTTTAAATTGTGAATTTTAAATTTTAAATGAGATCCTTCCTATCGTCAGGATGACAAACCGTTACTGTCATTACAAGTAGGAACGATGAAGTAATCTAGAAGAGGTTCCTCCGTTACGCTATCGCTTCAGTCGGAATGGAAAAGAGATCCTTCCTAACTTCAGGATGACAACACCGGAGTAAGCAAACGGCATTAGGTTTTGAAGGCGTGAAGTAAAATAGTGAAAGAGGCGTAAAAAAGCATCTGCTGTTTGAGGCTACAGCCGAGTTCAGATGGTTTAGCCGAAAGAAGTAATTTATAGCCTGAGAAACCATAGCCTTGACCTTTTCGTTCTTTTGTGTCAAGACAAAAGGACAATAAACAACATTATTATAAATAATGAATTTCAAATTTTGAATGAGATCCTTCTCGTCGTCAGGATGACAAAAAAATAAAAAAGCCCCGATTATCAATCGGGGCTTTTTACATAAATCAACTTAAACCAAACCATACACTGATTAAATCATGTATATGAAATCCAAACTATTTTAATTGTGCATTAATACAGTATCAATTACATGTATAACACCATTTTTCTGATTCACATCGGCAATAGTAATTTTAGCTCTTCCGCCTTTCTCATCCATAACCCATACATCACTACCATCAAGCATAAAAGTAAGTTCGCCACCCTGTACTGTTTTTGCAACATACTTACCATTACCTTTCTTAATAGCCTTAACAACATCGGCAGCACTCCATTTACCAGCCACCACATGATAAGTTAATACGCTTTGAAGTAATGCTTTGTTTTCGGGTTTTAAAAGGGTCTCTACAGTTCCTTTAGGTAATTTTTCAAAAGCTTCGTTTGTTGGCGCAAACACGGTAAACGGTCCGTCACCTTTAAGGGTTTCTACCAGTCCGGCAGCTTTAACTGCCGCTACCAGGGTAGTATGATCCTTAGAGTTTACGGCATTATCTACAATATCTTTAGTAGGATACATGGGCGCTCCACCCACCATAACAGTTTTTTGCGCATAGGAAACCGTACCTAAAAGCAGCATAAAAGCCACTATTGCAATCGGATAAATTCTTTTAAGGTTTTTCATAATTGGAAAAATTAACGTTTTATAGGAAGATTTACGTCGTTCATCGATTTTTGGTTTTAATTAAACAATCTTTTATAAAATTTTAACTAATTTTCGATCAAATCAGTAAGCAACCTATGATGACACATTTAAAATATATAGGTAAAAGCGTTAGCTTACAAGCACTTAAAAATGTAGTTATTGAAAAGGGTCTTAATACAAACCATAAACTATTGTTAAATCCGCAGGATTATAACACAGTGATTTTGGAACAGGCCAATTTGTTTGAGGAAGTGCAGCAAATTCCGCTAATGGTAAACGGCATAGTGATAGAAAAAGACGACGATAAAGAAATCCCATACGGAACAGTAGGGATAACATAAAAAAACACTAAAATTAAAAACTAATGCAATAAAATATTTGAATACACACAAACCAACCAACCAATAATTATCCACCAAAAAACAAATTACAAACATGCTAAGCGGATTTATCGAACTAAGTTCCGGTCAAATCTTCTCCATTAAATGGAAAGGTTATGACGAGATCATTAAGCTTACTTTAAACGAGTTAGCAGGCCTTAGCCCAAAGGCCACTTCTAAAAATCTTATCAACAGGCTAAAGTCGCACATTCCACCACAGGGTTTTAACGAACGCTACGAAATGGGATGGGGTTTTATTGATAGTTTAGAGCATAAAACCATTTGCCGAAGACTTGAAGTATGCAGCCTGTGTGATGATGAGCAGCAACTTTTTTGGGCTGCTGTAGAAAGAGGTTACTCCAAACTTTTACAAAGCTGTGACGAATACATGCACTTGCAGCCGCAATATGTAAAAGACCTGCTTGATTTTAAAACAGGTACCGGGTTAACCAACTAAAAAAATCACTACCACATTCAAAACAGTTTTGAGCCAGCACCTTAGCTAAGTGTTGCCCTAAGTTCTGTTTGCCAGCTAATTAAGTGCAATAGCTTTTGCTAATGCGCCGGGGGAGAATTTTGTTTACTCTTTTTAGACAATTTGCTTTTTCAACTTTAACTGTATTAAAATTATGGAACCGTTTTTTTTAGCCCACAGTCTAGGCATACTAACAATATATGTGTTTTTTACCGCGATTATCATATCGCTTATTATTATAACGATGCTTAATTACGCCTTTTCGAAAAAAATTAAGAACTGGTGGCAAATAATAGCATTCATTTTGGTTGCCTTGCTTATCCCGGTAGGGGTTTGCAAGTGTGTAATAAGTTTTATAGGATTTATTTAAAATATTATTAAAGAATTTACTTTGCTATTTTATATACTAATTGCCTGAAAGCAAAATAAGCTAGGTACGTTATCATTGTGGGGGATTACAAACTAACTTTCTTTCGGGCAATTTTTTTAAAGATTGTCATCATGTGAATGTCCTTTATGGCAAACACATTTAAACATATAGGCCGTAACCTTACCTATCGGCAAAACAGGCAGCATTTTTAAATGCTATTTGGGAAAACAATAGTCCCTACTATTATATATTTTCTTCAAAAAAATTGCCTGAAATGAGGTTCAGCCTGCGTCATGAGGGATTAAAGGAGGCCAATACGTTCGGGCAGTTTTTTAAAACTGTAAATAATGCACTGCGGTGCTTCGATTAATATACGTTCTTATTTTTAGATTAATATTTAGTATTACTTTGTTATTCTAATTGCCCTTGAGCTAGTTAGGTGCGTTATCATGGGGGATCACAGCTGAACTTATAAGTCTCTTGGGCAATTTTTTAACTTATTTAAACTTTACTCTACTCTGTTTTACTCTATATCTATTTTTATCAAAAACGCGGAAGCCTGCTATATTTAGCAGGCTTCTTCATTTTATAATAGGTGTTGTTTTTAGTTTACATGATATAAACGCTCCCCTTATCGGCTTTTGCATTAACTTTAAACTGCAATACTACACTATCGCTGCTTTGCAGGCTTTTTACTAAATAATCACTTACCGTTGGCATACTACCATCAACAGTATTAGTAAGTATGGAATTTGGGGCTTTGTACTCTCCACTGGTTATAGATTCTACCCCGTTTCTACCGGCAAACTCTACCTTTTCTTTCATTAAACTATTATCCAGAAAAAGATACTGTTTAAGGCGTGCCTCACCCTTTTTAAACTCAATAGTAGCAACTATGTCAGTAATACCATTTTCTTCCTTTTCGGCAATAAGCTCCCTAAATTCATCAATAATTTCGGTAAGGTTTTTATCAGAATTAGCTTTTAGCTCCTCCATATTGGCATAACTGTACAATAGAGAAAAATCGATATTCAGGTTCCAGTGTACATCAGTAAACAGGTTGGAGAAATCCATTTCTTTATATGCCTCTACAGATGCTTCTGCCTGTTTTTGTTGGATAGTAGTCTCATTATCCATAGCATCTTCGGTACTACAGGAAATCATCCCTGTCCCCATGGCTAACATAAAGGCTAAGTAAACTGTTTTTTTCATAAATAAAAGGTTTTGATAGGTGTGTTAAAAAAAACTGGTTATTAAGTTATAACGTTAAAGATAGTGAATAAATTATCTATTATTCCTTTTGCTTCAGTAATAGAAGATTTACTTTTTTGAATCGTAAATAGCCACCTCATGCCTCTACCCTGTTTTGTTTGTAACGTTTAATATTATCCCAAACAATAATCAATACAAACCACACAACAGGTAACATATTTACAGCATTTTGTAACCCCTTATTGAGACCAAACATATATAAAGTAATTCCCGTTACTATGTAAATATAAAAGAGCTGTAAACATCTCTTAACAAACAATGTAACAGCGGGGTGATCTACATTTCCAACCTCTTCACCTTTTTTCCATTTTCTGTAACGAATAACGTTACTCCTTACAACAATACCTGTAAACAGTAATATAGGTAATGCTAACTCCCAACTTAACAGAATCGACTCAAAGGGAGAAAACAGTGAAACGATTTTAACCAACGCCATAAAGCACGCAAATATTAAAAAAACCTGAAGTGATCGTTTTAAAATATGATAAATAATACTTTTTTTGTACATAGTTGTAAGGTGTTGTTTTAAGTTTAGTTACAGTACAGGCTTATTACATCGCGTCCTTCTATGGTAAAGCCCAACTCTTTTGCCTTTTTAAAATCGATGCAGGCACCTTCATAATCGGGTTCGGTTAGTTTTGCCTTACACATAGCGCGTGAGTAATATACCTCCCCCGGGTAATCGGTACCCAGTTCAATAGCCTCGGTGTAATCTTTTATAGCGCTAAGATAATCTTTACTACTGTAAAAAGCTTCTCCACGGCAACGCAAAACACGTGCGGTTTCTCGGTTATAGGCCATTGCTTTATTAAACGTCGCTATAGCATCCAGGTATTTACGGGTACTCACCTCTTTTGCTCCTCTTCGCATCAGCTTTTCAAACTCATCATCAACAGGAACTTCTTTTGCAACAGTATCGGTCACCATAGTTTTTTGTGAATCAGGCTGTTCTGTAGCTTCCTGCTCGGTTTTAGCCTTACCTTTTTTAACCCTGCGCTTAGCATACTCCTGTGCCTGTAAGCCGGTATAGGTAAATAAAACTATCAGTATTAAAAAAATCCTTTTCATTGCAAGCTTATTTAAAGGGTAAAGTATTAATTATAACGTACAATACACAAGCATAGTACCATAAACAAATTAAGGTGTGGCAACATACACAAGTTTCACCTTATTTGAGGTAAACTCACCTTCAAATATCCTAATGTTATTAAGTTTTAAATTTTCCTTTTCAAAATTGGGTATTTTTTCAGAAAGCTGTCTATCTGACTTATAATTAAGCGCTAAAGCATAATCTGAATCTTCTTTAAGGTCATACCTTATAAAGCTACCGTTAAAATACTCAACAGGAAAACTGGCCAAAGCATGAAATTCCCAACTCTCTCCGGGTGATATAATCACTTTATCTCGCACATAGGCCATATAGCACCATAAATCCTGACCTTTAAATTTACCGTTGAATATTTTTGAATACATGTCTGATTTTTTATTTTGTACTGCTAAATCACAAGACCAACATGTATCTCTGGCAATAAAAGAAATTCCATCTCCTTTTTTAACAGATTTCCCTTTGTTATCAACTATATCAAAAGTAAGACAGCTGTTGTAGAGCTGTTGCCCATTTACAGGAAAAAACAACAACTTCTCATTGCTGTTATTAGTAATTTTATACCTTACTATATTAGTACCCGAAAAGACAAGTGAATCATTAAGTAGTGTAAGTTCTACCTGACCATCTAATTGCGTATCTCTATTTTTACAGCTTACTATAAGCCCTAAAAAAATAAATAGTATAAATATATTCCTCATAGCTTAATCACAACCTTCTTCAAGTATAGTCCTATCTCCACTCAATGCTCCCGTTGCACGAGCAACGGCAATATCGGCACATTTTCTCTCTTTATCTCCCTCACCATCACGCGAACCGTAAGCCAGTCCACGCATCATACATAAATTCCCCTTAGCATTATCATGCGGAAGTTTAGTTTCTTTCAAGGCTCTTGTATAATCACTTATAGCCTGATCAAATTCCTTAAGTGAAAAATAACAATTCCCTCTTAAATGTAAAACCAGATATTCATTTTCGGGCGGACTTATAACCAAGGCTTCGTTAAAAACAGCAATCGCCTGTTTAAACTCTTTAGCAACGGCAAGTTGGCGTGCTTTTTCAAAAAGCTCATCAAATTCGCTTTCCGGTTCTTCTGCCAGCTGAGTCTCGGCTATAATAATTTCATTGGTCTTTTCCGGTTGGGTAAAAACAGTATCTTTTACCCTTGTAGTTTTGTATTTAGGATAATTTTGGGCATTTGCTGTTAAGCAGAAAGCCAAAAACAACAGTGAACTTAAGTATCTCATGGTAAGGAGGTTTAAAAAGCTAATATACAAATTTTCGTATAGCTGCACAGCCCTTACTTTTTTGTCTTTTTGTATCAGGACAAAAGAAGAAGTATTCAGTATTCAGTCACAGTAAACAACTCTTATTGCCCTCAGTATATCATGTCGACCGGAGACATCTCTATTCAAAATTCTGAGATTCCTCCATTACACTATCGCTACAGTCGGAATGGAAAAGAGATCCTTCCTATCGTCAGGATGACAACATGAGTAAGCAAACGGCATTAGGTTTTGATGGCGTTAAGTAAATTGGTGAAAGAGGCGTATAAAAGCATCTGCTGTTTGAGGCCATAGCCGAGTTCAGATGGTTTAGCCAAATGAGGTAATTTATAGCCTGAAAAACCATAGCCTTGACTTTTTCGTTCTTTTGTGTCAAGACAAAAGGACAATAAACAACTCTATTATAAATGAGGAATTTTAAATTTTGAATGAGATTCCTCCGTTTCGCTATCGCTCCAGTCGAAATGGAAATGAGATCCTTCCTATCGTCAGGATGACAAACGGAGTAAACATATAAAAAAAGCCCTGACCAATGGTCAGGGCTTTGATATTTAAAAGAGGAGTCAGTGATTATTTCTCACCTTTTTCCATTCTTTCTTTTAATTCAGCAAGTGCATTGATATCACCTAGAGTGGTTTTCTCTGCATTGTTGTTAGAGTTGTTAGACTCGTTATTAGCCTTAACATTTTTCTCTTCTTCTTCTCTAAAGATAGCAGTGTGAGAAGCTACAACTCTTTTGAATTCTTTATTGAACTCAATTACTTTAAAGTCAGCGCTTTCACCTTTTTTAAGTTTTTTACCATCTTCTTTCTCAAGGTGTCTTGTAGGGATGAAAGCAACGATATCGTCACCAAACTCTACAGTAGCACCTTTGTCAACGATCTCAGCAATCTCACCTGTGTGAACAGTACCTACTGCAAAAGACTCTTCATATTTATCCCATGGGTTAGCAGTAGTTTGCTTGTGACCAAGAGATAATTTACGTCCTTCTACATCAAGCTCAAGAACAATAACATCAAGTTTATCACCTACGTTTACAAACTCAGATGGGTGCTTGATTTTCTTAGTCCAAGATAGGTCAGAGATATAAATTAAACCGTCAATACCTTCTTCTAACTCTACGAATATACCAAAGTTAGTGAAGTTTCTAACGATACCTGTGTGTTTAGAACCTACAGGGTATTTAGCTGTGATATCAGTCCATGGATCTTGAGAAAGTTGCTTAATACCTAGAGACATTTTACGGTCTTCTCTGTCAAGAGTTAAGATAACTGCTTCTACCTCATCACCAACTTTTACGAAATCCTGAGCAGATCTTAGGTGCGTAGACCAAGACATTTCAGAAACGTGGATTAAACCTTCTACACCTTCAGCAACTTCGATAAACGCACCGTAGTCAGCAATAACTACTACTTTACCTTTAACTTTGTCACCTACTGCAAGGTTTGCATCAAGTGCATCCCATGGGTGAGGGTGTAATTGTTTAAGACCAAGTTGGATTCTTGTTTTCTCATCATCAAAGTCAAGGATAACCACGTTAAGTTTTTGGTCAAGTTCAAGAACTTCACTTGGGTGGTTAATTCTGCTCCATGAAAGGTCAGTGATGTGGATAAGTCCGTCAACACCTCCAAGGTCGATGAATACACCATAAGAAGTAATGTTTTTAACAACACCTTCAAGTACCTGGCCTTTTTCAAGCTGACCGATGATTTCTTTCTTCTGTACTTCGATATCCGCTTCGATAAGCGCTTTGTGTGAAACTACTACGTTTTTGAATTCGTGGTTGATTTTAACAACTTTGAACTCCATAGTTTTGTTTACATATTGGTCGTAATCCCTGATAGGCTTAACATCAATTTGAGAACCTGGTAAGAATGCTTCAATACCAAATACGTCAACGATCATACCACCTTTAGTTCTGCACTTAACGAAACCGTTAACGATTTCACCTGTTTCATGAGCATTGATAACTCTGTCCCAAGCTTTAATTGTACGTGCTTTTTTGTGGGATAATACTAACTGTCCTGATTTATCTTCACGAACGTCGATTAATACCTCTACTTTGTCCCCTACTTTTAGGCCAGGGTTGTAACGGAATTCATTTAAAGAGATAACACCTTCAGATTTAGCGTTGATATCAACGATAGCATCTCTGTCAGTGATTCTTACTACTGTACCCTCTACTACTTCATCATTATCAGTAGAAATGAAAGTTTTCTCAACTAGCTCTTCAAATTCTCTTAGGTGTTGCTCATCTACAGGATCAATACCTTCTTCGAAGTTATGCCAGTTAAACTCTTTTAAAAATTCCTCTTGTGTTTTTACTTGTTCAGACATTGCTGATCTAATAATTTGTATCCCGTTGTTTTGCCGGTTTCTTTGGGCAGTAACAAAACGCTACGGAAGTGTTTTACATATTTGATTTTAAACCTTTTAGAAACCATCTCCTGCTAAAAGGTGCGCAAAGGTACAAAACTTTTATAATTCTACAAAACATTTACAAACAATGCTTTAGCAACACAACATTATCACGCCCTGATTATTGTAAAATTTTACACACAATTTGTTACAAACATAACTTTTAAAAACAAATTATTTAACATATATTTTATATAGATTATTTTATTTACCTTAGAACCCGGAAACAACTTGAAATTAAGTCCTAAAAACTTAATTTTTTTATGAAATTATCAATCAATCACACCTTTTTAAAACTACATTTTCTAAACCGGAATTTTGTAACACTACTCCTATTGCTTTTTTTTAGCACAGCTGCCTATTCACAGCTTAGTGTAACAATGGTAAACAAAACAGATGAAACCTGTCCCGGTAACGGCTCCATTACACTCGCTGCACAAAATGCACAAACAGGAACAGATGTATATTATATAGTATACAAACTACCCGATTTAGACAATCCCATTTGGAACTCCACCAACCCGGTAGTTACCAGTCTTACCGACGGTACTTACAGAATAGTAGTTAAACAGGGAGCAACCACATCAACACCCATTGAGGTTATAATTGAAGATAATACCCAAACCGTTGCCTATTCTATCACAACCACAGATCCCGTTTGTAATGACGGAGTTATAAACATAACCGTAAACAGCGGAACTGCGGTAAGCTATGAAATTATAAGCGGACCGGTAACCTTTCCGCCACAAGCCACACCATCATTTACTGATTTACCTGCAGGTATATATACAGTAAGAGTAAACGACGACTGTGGGTTTGGTGTACCACAGGCCGTAACACTTTTCTCTCAGTCAGAAGAGCTCATACTGGGAGATACAGCAGGGTTACCAGACGTGGAACTACCGGGCTGCGACCTGGTAACGGTGACAAATACATTATACACTAACGAGTTTGAAGCTGCAACTACAGTACAAAGTATAACACTTACCGTATATCCCCCGGGTGGAGGCACACCTATAGTAGTAGAAGGGCTATACGACAATATGAATTTAATAACATCTGCAGTTATACCTTTATATTATGAACAAACATACTACTATGACATTGAAGTAACAGACAACTGTACTACCTACACTCAACACTGTGAAGTATATGTAACAATGCTTTCTGTAGTACAGTTTGACAATGCTAATTGTTTTGGTAAAAAACTACTCCTTCAACCCTTTAAGTTTGTGGGGCCTTATACCATTACTTTCGAAACTTACCCTGCCGGATGGGATCCTGCACTGGCAAACGATAACTACCCGGGACCTTATGTTGCGGATGACGATCAAATAGAATTTGGCAGTGAGCAATACGAATGTCCCTATGGTGTTTATACAGGTTATATTTCTGATTCCTGCGGACGTGTAGGACCATTTACTATTGAGATTGAAGAAATAGACGTAGTCCCCGTTGCCAGTCCAAGCCAAGCCGACTGTAGTTCCCTATTGGGGTCTGTAGAAATATCCATACCCGGATTTATTATAGCAACAGCAGAAGTTGTGGAAGCTCCTGATGAGTATAACGAAACGCTCCCTGACGATGTAATGGAGTATTACGAATATTCTGATGAGCCGGGTGATGAGATAAATCTTCTTACCATACCGGGATTACCGCCGGGACTATATGTTGTTATGCTTACCGATGAATGCGGCAAGGAATACGATCCTATTGAGTTTGTTATTGAGGTGGCCGATCCCGATATTCCTACAGGGCAAAGAGTAGATTGTCAGGAAGGCTATGCAACACTTTTTGTAGCAACACAAAAACCTCCCATATCCGAAGCTTACATTACAGTTGCTCCGGCTGCTTTTGGCGAAGCACTGCCTTATGATATTATGCCGTTTGCTACATCTCCGGCAACCATATATATGGATAACCTGCCTGCCGGATCATACACCATAGAGGTTACCGATGACTGTGGTTTAAAAACAAAAACAATAAATCTTAACGGATACCAAATCAATTCGACTGAAGTAGATATTACCCTTAACTGTGGTTCTTTTGACGTTTATGTATCTCATAGCAGTAATGCTATTAATCAGGTTAAATACTGGCTCCAGCAGTACAACGAAGCAACCGATACATGGCGTATTCCGGGCGGTGATATAGATTATATAGAAGGTACAGAACCTGATGTAGATACAGCGATTGAGCTAACAAATAATCAAACACTATATAGCGTAGCCTATCATGGTACATTTAGAGTAATAAAATCGTTCTCTACCTATGGTAGTGGTGTCAATAAAAAAACCTGTATTGAAATACTGGAAGAATTTATTGTACCTAACGGACTCCTTATTGGAGATATTTTAAACATTGCCTGCGACGGTGGTGCAACAAACGATGTACTGGTTAATGCCACAGGTGTAGAACCGCTTACCTACCGTATTATTGAAATGAACGGGAATCCCGTAATGATAGATAACGGCAACAGTAATATTTTTTACGGACTGGAAACAGCCTCTTACCTCCTGCAGATAGAAGATCCTTGTGGTACAATAGTACCAATGTATTTTAATGTAAATGATTTGCCTTCACTGGTTACAGCAAACACAGCTCCCAATATTACACTGTGTGATGTAGGTAACGATGGTGAGGAAGATTTCAACCTTGCTGCACAGGTGCCATTTGTACTGGATAATCAGGATCCTGATTTAGTAACCATTACCTTCCACATCAGTGAGAGCGATGCAAATGCAGGTATCAATCCGTTACCGGATACCTATACATCGGGTAATGCCACCATATATGCCAGGGCAACACATAGTGCCAACCCCGACTGTGTATCTGTATCACAATTTGAGCTGATACTACAGGAAGCCCCTGCGCTTAATATGGACAATTTCTATGCTCTTTGTGAAGGACAAAGTACTACTGTCACTGCGCCAGACGGCTACGAAAGCTACGAATGGTCTACCGGAGAGACCACACAAAGTGTAACCTTTACCGATAGCGGAAACTACACCGTTACCGCTACTAACGAAAACGGATGCCAAACTACCCATTCGTTTACTGTTACCATGACTGCCATTCCGCATATCGCACAAATTGATATTACCGACTGGACTACAGCCGAAAACACTATAAATGTAATTGTAGAACCATCACAATACCCACAGGAGTTTGAATATTCACTGGACGGATATATCTATCAGGATTCGCCATTATTCACAAACCTTACCCCAGGACCATACACTGTGTACGTAAGGGATAAGTACGACTGTGGTGCCGATCTTGGTGATGTATACCTGCTTACCTACCCTAAGTTCTTTACGCCAAACGGCGACGGAGTAAACGAAACATGGCGCATACAGTACTCTTTCTTTGAGCCGGATATGGAAATTTATATCTTCGACAGGTATGGTAAACTACTTATTTCCTTTGGGCCGAACTACGAAGGCTGGGACGGAACCTTTCACGGTAACAGGTTGCCTAGTACTGATTACTGGTTCCTTGTTAAACGTCAGGACGGACGCGAACACAAAGGGCATTTCTCTATGGTGAGGTAGTATTTAGATACAAGATAATAGACTTGAGAAATTAGACGCTTTTTCGCTGGTGCGAGCGTCCCGCTCATTCAAGCTTAGGCTAGTAAAATATTGAATAGAAACTCTATTTTAGAAAACACCTAATGAATAACATACAAAATACAATCGATTTACTTTTACAATATTTAACTAAGCAAATTGGCTATAAAATCATCATTGATGAAGAGTATTTTATAGAGTTTCCTGATTTTTATTATTTAATATACAATACCGAAGACTACCTGATAAATAAAAATATATCAAACGCATTAGTAGGTAACTTTCCGGTAATAATAAAAAAGACTAAAGAGGAATTTTATACTTTGATTTACGATGAAGATACAATCTCATTAACTTTTGAAGAAGTATTAAATTTACCCTTTGAAGATATACTTAAACTCAACATACTACAAAAATTTGATTTAGATTAATATATTTTCAATCCCCTATGCTGGCACGAGCGGAACGCTCGCGCTAGCAGAGAAATACTGTTGTAAGCTTTTAATTAAGTTTGAGACACAAAGATAACTTTGTCACTAGCTTCTCAAATATTAAACTCTTCATTTAATCTACTTTTTTTTCTTAACCATTTTGTTGTAACTTTCAGTATATTTTCCATATTATCAATATACTCTTCTAAAGATGAAAAGGATTCAGGATTACAAAGTCTTCCTTGATAATTATATTCCTGAGTAAGAATTACTCCATTTCTTATATATGACGTATCTGTTGTAGACAATAGAGTATTTAAAAAATCTAATGATCTAACTATTTTCTTGTCCAAATAAGGATTAGACTGTAAATCTTTCAGTTTTTTAAATATCATATAATATTCTCCTATAGCGAAGTACAGAGGAGATTCTTTAAAAGCCTCATAATCATCTCTAAAATAATTTTTAAACTTTAATGTATCGAACCCTCCTAAAAACTGTACATCTTTATCTATCATGTGGCTGTTAAAACTTAAAGACTTAATAGCCTCAATTAAATCTAACGCCGCAGATAATCTCTTTTCATAAATTTTGTTTTTTAATCCGTATACATCAGATAGATGCCAACTTGCCCATAAAGAAACAATAGATAAAAAAATTGCTAATATGCTTAATAAACTTTCTAATGATAATTCCATTTATTTTCTATATTATTTTATAAAAATGCTTCGTACACTGGCGCTAATATCCCCCTCGCTGGCGCAAGCGTCCCGCTAATGTTAAAATACAACATAAATAAAAACTACTGCACACTACCACTACCCTGCCTCCACATCGCTATAGAGTTGTGAAAACGCTGTTGCACCTCAGCCGGAAGCAAATTCAAAAACGCTTCATTAAACTGATCTTCATCAAAAAGGGTTAGTGCAATTTGGTCCAGCATAGCATCATAGTCGGGGTACTTATTATTGTATATAAAAGCAATGCAGTTGGCACAATGTTCCATAATTGTAGTACTGTGCATATTATTTGCCGTGAAGAGGGCAAAAAAACAAACAACAATAAAATCGTCTTCGTTTTGGTATTCCCTAAAGTCAAATTCGGGAACCGTAAGCAATAGTTTTTCTTTAAGATTCATGGGGTATAGCGTGGTAATTCTTAAACAGGATAAACAATAATACTTTTGATTCGTTGTGAGAACCATACTTAAATTTAACAAATAAGTAAATCACCTATCGTTTAGATAACAATTCATGATAAAAAACCTATAAAAAGGTTTAATTTGTCGATAAACTGCACTTTTGTAGCACAATAACTACAATACGATTACAAAAGCAAATATGGATTTAAAAACCAACTGTACTTTTTAAACCCTTACTTAAATACTGATTTTACAGACCACTCATATCCTTTGCAGTATTGGATATGCACATTATAAAGTGAATCAGCATACTTTGTACCGTCGGCAGCATCATTTTCAAGCTGTAGCCTGTCTTTAACCGCCTGTCTTAGCCTGCGTTGCAGGTAAGGCGTTTTATCGGCTCCCAGGTAGGCATAAAAAAGCTCTGGCCTTTCCAGGAAAATGTGATAAAAATAATCATCGGCACTAATACCAAGGCTCTCTCCAATGGGGTTAGATGAATCGGCCATTTTATTTTTATAAACCTGCCCCGCTACATACATGTAAAACGACAGATTATCTTTTTGCTGTTTTAATGACGATAGTATTCCGGTAATTTCCATCATATCACCCATAGTGGCATACTCACCATAATGGCTTACTACAAGCTCGTCAAGGCTTCTTTTATTTTCGTCAATATAAGCCTGCTTTTCATCGGGCGTAAGCTTAAAAAACTGAGTTTCCTCAAGCACACAAAACGGTTTAATATCAATGGCACCTTCATCGTTAATAACCATATCAAACAGCCTTATTTTATCGCCTTCCAGTTTGTAATGGTAGCTTTTACCCCACTCACTTCCGTTTTTAAAGTATATTTTATCCATCGGATAGATATCCGATACAAAAACAGTCGCCACCTCATAGTTATCATACCCAAAAAGATTTTGGGCACTACCATCGGCATTCAGTTTTATATTAGTAGTAAAACCTCCCAAATCAGGGCAATGGCAGGAATAGCTCTTATTATCAAACAGTACCCTGTTAGTAATATCATTTACCCCTTTAGACTCGTCTTTGGCATTAGCAACCTCAGCTACCCTAACCAGTTCGGCCTTGTGTCCGTTAAGGTTAAATGTAAGCATGTCGTTGTTAATGTACAATCGCTCTTCCACATTACCGTCAAGCGTATTGTAGCTAATATAAGGTTCAGCATCTTTTTGTATAATCATACCCTGTTCGCCTTCGGTACCATAATATATTTTTATGGGCGTTTTAGGCTCTTCGGGTGCGGCTGCAATAACAACACTGTTTATACCTTTAAGATATTTTGATGAGGCAAACGGCGAACGGCTTACCTTTAATGAATCTACATAGTTTTTTGGAACCCATACACCATTGTATGGCTGCAGGCTAATAGTATACTCAACCTGAGGAACAATAGTTTCTACAGGCTCTATTTCCGCAATCTTTTTGGGTTCTTTTTTACAACCCACCAGCAATAGCAGTACGGAAAACAGTAAAAGGGGCATCTGTTTCATTATAAGGTGGTGGTTTTAAGGTGATTATGGTTGTTTACGAAAATACTAAATTTTATCCTTGTAAGAAACTAAATATTAAATTTTTGTTTAATCATTCCGTTTTATTATAAAATATTCATAATAACTAACAATTTAGCGATTAAAGTACGAATTTATTATTGAATTATAACTCCCCAATTATTTGAAACATCGATTAAGAGGGTGTATTTTTCGACAAAAAGCAAATTACCACGACAAAACGTCGAGCAACTCCCGCAAATACGGAAAACCTAAACAAAAACATCAATAGTTACCAAATACCCAAAGTATAAAAGTCTCTATTTATTCTTCCTTAACCATCTCTCCTTTTTCTACCTTAAATACAAAAGGGAAAATAATGGCAAGTATCAAAGCATAAGCAGCAAAAGTAAACCAAATGTATTGCCAGTTGCGAATACCGTTTTCGGTAAAATGGTCTACTACCCATCCGCTTGCCAGTCCGCCTACAAAAGCACCTATACCGTTTGTCATAATCATAAATAAACCCTGTGCACTCGAACGTATGGTTGGATCGGCCTCTTTCTCCACAAACATAGAACCCGATATATTAAAGAAATCGAACGCCATACCATAAATAATCATAGACAGCACCAGTAGCCACAATCCGTCATCCGGGTTACCAATACCAAACAGCCCGAAGCGGAAAACCCATGCCAGTATACTAAATAGCATAACAGTTTTAATACCATAACGTTTTAGGAAGAACGGAATTAATAATATAAATACAGTTTCAGAAACCTGAGAGATAGACAACAGTAAATTAGGATGTTGTACTCCGAAGGAATGAGGATAATCGGTTTTAAAGTCTTCAAGGAAAGGTCCGCCAAAGGCATTGGTTATTTGCAGTGCAGCACCTAGCAGCATGGCAAATATAAAGAACACTGCCATTTTGCGTTGTTTAAACAATACAAAGGCATCCAGCCCCAAGGTAGAGATAAGGCTCTTTTTGGTTTCTTTTTGTAATGGTGGCGACGGTGGCATGGTAAAGGCATAAAAGCCAAGCAGTAAAGCCGATACAGCCCCAACATACAACTGACCTGCACTTTGGGTATAACCTAAAAAATCAACCGTCCACATGGCAGCAATAAAACCTATAGTACCCCACACGCGTATTGGTGGAAAATCGGTCACAATGCTGTATCCCTTTTTCTCCAGTACGTTATAAGAAACCGAATTGTTCAATGCAATAGTAGGCATATACATACAGGCATTAAGTAACATTATAATGTAAAACCAAAAATAATCGGTCACCGTTGTGGCATATAGCATAAGTACAGTCCCTATAAGGTGGCAGAGCCCCAGTAACCTTTCGGCGTTAATCCACCTGTCGGCAACTATACCTAGCAGTCCCGGCATAAAAAGCGAAGCAATACCCATAGTAGTGTAAACTCCGCCTATCTGTATACCGCTAAATCCAAGCGAGGCGCCCATATAGTTACCTAATGAAATTAACCACGAACCCCATATAAAGAACTGAAGGAAGTTCATTAACACCAAACGGCCTTTTATACCCATGTATATATGTATTGATTGTACATAGCCGTAAAACTACCAAAAAAGTTGAAATATAGTGAATTGTGAAGGTTAAGTTTTATACCATGCATACATATTACTTCACGACTTAAAACAGTATATTTGATAAAAATTAAACATGGAAATAAAAACTGTAAACCTTAAGGAAAAATTTGATTCTTTTACCGAATACTGGAATCCTAAAATTGTAGGCGAACTTAACGGACAGCTGGTAAAGGTAGTAAAACTTAAAGATGAGTTTGTGATGCACAAACACGATAATGAAGACGAAATGTTCCTGGTTATGGAAGGCAAACTTCTTATGGAACTGGACAATAAAACGCTGGAAATAAACGCAGGCGAATTTGTTGTTATCCCAAAAGGAACCAACCATAAACCGGTCGCTGTAAGCGAAGTAAAAGTATTGCTTTTTGAGCCCAATACCACACTAAATACAGGTAATACCGAGAATGACTTTACCGTAAAAAACCTGGACAGGATATAAACACAAATCAGTTTTCGTTTATAAGATTAATGTAATTATCCAGTAACGATTTTATTTGTACCGATGCCACCGGGTTAGATGAATGTACCCTGAAAATAAGTTTCTTTAAATCGAGTCCGCTTTGGTATACCAGCCATTGTGCAGCGGCATAACCATCAGGCAGTAGGTTTCCCTGTTCATCTTCTCCCAGGTCATTATCAAAACTAATAAAATAAGGGAGCCCGTTTTCTTTAATAATCTCTACAAACTCACTGTAGGTTCTTGCAATCACAAAATCCTTATTAGTAAGGTCGGGGTATACCATAGGGACTTCCCTAACATCATCTAAAAAAAGCTTGTAGGCTATTCTTTCGGTATTCAATTTTATTTTTGTTTGTAATAAGCAAAATGATGATCGTTAAACCACATTTCATCTTTAGCCTTTCGGGTATAATTGTACATTAGGGGTTTGTTAGCATAAAGCTGATTTTTAACGTGCACTACCCCGTTACATACTTTAAAGTTTACATTGTAGTAACCAAGCACCTTAACCAAGTTCTCATTAAACTGATGCGACTGTTTCTCAATATTATCTACAACATACTCCTTCCCTACATGTTTTACCGGGTAAAAAGGCGTGTAATCATACTGCCAGTATAATACAGATGTGCATGTTACAACAAGTAACAGGGTTAGTAAGGTGTATTTTTTCATACGGTTATATTATTCGTGCTGCCCTAAGCTCTTCATTAGGGTAACCAGCATTTCAGATTTGGTTCTTGGTTGTGCCTCGGCTGCTGTAACCTTTTCAGAAAGACGTCTAACATCTCCTTCCTTAATCTGGGCAATAATAATAAGTTTAAATACATTTTGTTTTGCCTGTGGCGATACCTCATCCAGCTTTTGTAAAAAAGTATTGGTATGAGTATCCAGTAAGCTGAACAAAATTTTAAACCTTCTGTAATTACACTCGGGGTTTACATTAGCATCCAGCTTTTCAAAAGTGTTTAGGTACTGAAAAACCTCATAGTTGCTAACATTTTTAGTACCCTCCAGCTGTGACAGTAAATTAGAGTCACACGGGGTTACGTGCATGCCGGTTTTAATAGCCGGCTGTAGTGCTGTTTCCTTTTGTTTTTGTTGTGTACATGCGCAAACAAGTACTGCAAATAGCATTAAGCTAATGTGTTTCATAACAGGCCGTAGTTTTTGGTTGGGAAGTAAATTTAATAAGAAAAATTCCTTGTAAACTATTGTAAGAAAAATATTTACAGTATTTTTCTTAATTATTCGATGAAAAGCAAATTATAGCCGACCAATGCACTGTTTTATGCAAAATTCTTATTATTTAGAAGATTCATATTTGCGTTTTTCCTCTTCTTCAATACGCCTTTTATAATCCCTGTATTCAATATTGATTTCTCCTACACTATCAGTGATAAATTTTTGTACCCTGGGCTCTTCATACCCTTCCTGCACTATAAGTATCTTTTCGTAAACTTTGGCAAATTCACGGTATATTTCGGTACTAACCTCACTTTCAACATGAAGTCCGGCTGTCCCTTCGCTTTTTTTTGTTTGCACATCAATAACCTTAACATAGGCTATATTTCCATAAAGCGAATCTTTCTCATCAATAACTGACTTAAATTCATCCAAATCTACCTCATCCCCCATTAGTTTATAAAGCGGTACTCTTTCCTCATGAGACATGGTTTCATAAAACGAATTTGCTAAATGTTTGCTCATGGCAACATCTTCGGGATCGTTTATATACTCTTTTTTAATTTCACATCCGGCACATAAAAAGACAATTAAAAAAGCAATAGTGTATTTCATTATAGTAAGGTTTAGTACAAAGTAAATATTAGGTATTATATAGGCTTAATAGAATCGTGTATTTCGCACTTTTAGCTTTGCCGTATTTAAAGCAACAATCACTTCCTGCTTTGTTTCGGGATATTTATCATAAGTTTTAACCTTATCTAAAACAGAAGTAATATCTATTCCGTCATGAACAGGAGAAGCCAGTTCATCCAGTATTTTTGCTTTATCGGGTATTCTGTCTAACTGACTTAAAAACTGATTTGTATGGTTAGCCAACAACAAAAACAATAGTTCATTTCTCCACTGGCAGTATTCTGCATTATTAGCGCACTCCGTATTATTGTAGTTTTTTAAGAAAAGGAATATTTTCCTGTCGTTTAATGTATCGGCATTTTCAAGCTTATACAAGTAATCAGTGTTACATGGATTTTGGGATATACTATTATTAGTTTTACATGATAACAACAGCAATACAACTAATAAAGAAAGATACTTCATATAGGTAAGGTTATATTTTGTGCAAATATAAATGTTTACTGTAAATCAGCTATGGTTTCTACATTTATGATAGGCGACTGATACAAGATCACCCTCTCTTTATAAAACCAATAAGTAAGGTTAGAACTGGCATATATAGTATCACTTCCCTTTACTAAGGCATAAGTGAAAATTCCATTTGGAATAAGATGATCCTTACCGGTAATAAGATACTTTTTCATGTAATCAAACTCGGCACTCACCTCTTTACTTTTCACCTGCTTTACAGTAGTCTTGGCGGGGTTACTAAACTCTTTGAGGTTTTTGCTTGTTATATTGTAACCGTACTCATCGTTAACCGTTACTAACGAAATACTGCTACTGCAAGATGACAGCGCAATTAAAATAAAGGGGATTATTTTTTTCATGGGGATGTTTATAAAAATAATTAATACAATTTAAGCTTTTTATTTAAAACATCCCCATGTGCTAACTATTCATCATAGTCGCCATATCTTTGAAAACAATACTCATAAGTATCAAAATCAAAGCTAATTTTTTTTGAAAGATGTTTATTGATTTTATCGGCAGTAACCTCATCAATAGTATAAGTACTATACAGTTCTGGATCATTTAAATTAGGTGTGATAAACGATTTGATTACTCCAAGGTTGATTTCATTAATTTCAAATTCCCTGTTTAGTTTATCGTTATGACGATGATACTCCTCTACATAATTGTAGATGTTAATTGGTGGTTTCATAAGGTAAAGGTTTGGTTAATTATGCTGCCAAAATAATTATTTTACTTAAAAGTTTAACACTTTTTAACATTTAAAAATTCAGTAGTTTTCAACAGTTAAAACATGTAAGATATTACATGCTAATACTATAGATACGTAAAGTTTGAATAAGATTCCTCCGTTACGCTATCGCTACAGTAGGAATGGAAAAGAGATCCTTCCTAACGTCAGGATAACAACCTCTTGCGTCATTACGAGGAGGGACGACAAAGTAATCTAATGAGAGATTGCCACGCTCCATTGCATTACGCTCGCAATGACAACACCTTAAAAACATCAGAGCAAGCAAACGGCATTAGGTTTTGATGGCGTTAAGTAAATTACCGAAAACGGCGTATAAAAGCATCCGCTGTTTGAGGCGAAAGCCGAGTTCGGATGGTTTAGCCAAATGAGGGAATTTATGGCCTGAGAAACCACAGCCTTGACTTTTTCGTTCTTTTGTGTCAAGACAAAAGGACAAAACCTCAACTGTTATTACATTCAGTATGTCATATCGACCGCAGGAGACATCTCTATTCAAAAATCAGAGATTCCTCACTACACTATGTTTCATATCGGAATGACAATCAGAATAGAACGACAGAGTAGCAAACGGCATTAGGTTTTAAAGGCGTGAAGTAAATTACTGAAAGCGGCGTATAAAAGCATCTGCTGTTTGAGGCGATAGCCGAGTTCGGATGGTTTAGCCAAATGAGGGAATTTATAGCCTGAGAAACCACAGCCTTGACTTTTTCGTTCTTTTGTGTCAAGACAAAAGGACAACTATCAATACTATGTTAAATGATGAATTTTAAATGAGATTCCTCACTACACTACGTTTCGTATCGGAATGACAAGGAGAGTACCTACGTCATCATAAAAAACAGCAGTAAAGCAATAAGGACAATTACAAAGTAAGTACGTATTTGAGCAGTATTAAAAAAGGAAACACCTTTTTCATTGCGGCGTTGCATAATGCTTTTCCTTAAAAAATAAAACAACTGAAAAACCACTATGGCTCCAAATATAAAAAGTAGTTTTTTTTGCATAATGCAGGTAAATATTATTCTGCCAGTAGCTTATCTACAATATCAATAACCTTTTGGAGCTGTTCCTGCTTAGTGATATTAGAGTTATCCATCTCAATGGCATCATCAGCCTTAACAAGCGGAGAGTCTTCACGATGAGTATCTATATAATCACGCTCTACCACGTTTTTATACACCTCATCATAAGTTACCTCCTGCCCTAGCCCTGTAAGCTCTTTAAAACGGCGCTGAGCACGCGTTTCGGGAGAGGCATTCATAAATATCTTAAGCTCGGCATTAGGGAACACTACGGTACCTATATCGCGTCCGTCCATAACCACACCTTTTGCCTCCCCCATGTGCTTTTGCTGATCTACCAGCTTGTGGCGCACCTGTGGTACTTCGGCAACGCGGCTTACCAGTTGTGACACGGCTAGAGTACGTATTTCCTTCTCTACATTTACTTCGTTAAGATACATTTCGGCAAACTCCAGTACAGGATTGTACAAAAACTGTAGTGTAATATCATCTAAGTGCTCAATAAGGCCTTCGCGGTTAAAAAAATCGTTACCTATTAGTCCGTTTTGCATAGCATATAGCGTAACGGCACGATACATAGCACCGGTATCCACATATACATAGCCCAAATGCCTGGCCAGTTGCTTAGCCAGCGTACTTTTTCCGGTAGACGAAAAGCCATCTATGGCAATCGTAATTTTTTTATCCAATTTACTGCAGGTTAATGGTTAACCCTATAAGGCTTGTATTTGCTGCAAGGGTGTATTTTGAGTACGAATAATCAAAGCGCAATTTATTAAACCTTACGCTTACTCCCGCAGAAATTCCCGAAAAAGTTCGCTTGTCCTGTATACTTAGTTCCTGCCCTCTCCTAAAGTTATAGCCTAACCTAAGGTTAAAGCTCTTACCCGGAAACAGTTCGGCACCCAATATAACGTGACGAAGTGCATTATTGATAAACGAAACTTTCTCTTCGGTCACCTCCCCGTCAATGCTCTGTTCGGCACGGTTAGGGTTTGAGAAAGCAATATTCCACTGCTGTAGGTTTTCCAGCGTAATGTGCCAGCGTATAGGCACGTTTTCTACCTCCTGCGATATCCCCGCTATAATCTCAAACGGAAGCTTTTCCTGCAGTCCTGCATAAGTAGTTAACTGCGTACCCATATTACGCAATACCAGCGCATAGTTAATATCGTTGTCGGTATCAATATAAATAGCCCCTATATCCAGTGCCACCCCAAAGGAGTTATAGCTTTCCAGTGTAGAAGATATAAGTTTAAGGTTACTCCCCAGGTAAAGGTTTGTCCAGGGTACATTGTAGGCATATCCAAAAGAAATAGCAATTTCACTACCGGTAAAATCGCCTGTTAGGAGTCCGGTTTCGTCACGCCCTTCAAACGTACCGTAATCCACATAGTTAACCCCCATATGGAAAGTTTGCACGTGCCTGTCCCACGTGTAGGCATAAGCAGCAGTACCATAATTTACCTCCCCGTAGTAGCTACCATAGTTTGCCGTAAGGTGGTTGTCCATCTCCGGATTAATGGTTGCGGGGTTATAAATAGCCTGATTTACGTCATAATCATACAGGGTAACAATCTTACCACCCAAAGCCGCCTGACGCGGAGAGGTAACTAGATTAAGGAACTGATATGTGTATTTACCCCCTATCTGGCTGTAAGACACCGCCGTAAATAAGATAAAGAAGTAAATAAACGCTTTTTTGAACATTGCCGTCTGTAGGTTTTTCTGCATACTATAACGCAGGTGCGAAGATATTATTTTTTTACTTACGAGATAAGAGTAATTAAAGATTAGAATTTTGATTTAGATAACAGATAAAAGACATAAGAATACAGACTTCAATATACCGTAGTAATCTATTTTAAATGATGAATTTTAAATTTTGAATAAGATTCCTCCGTTACGCTATCGCTACAGTCGGAATGGAAAAAACATCCTTCCTGTCGTCAGGATGACAGCAAGAGTAAGCAAACGGCATTAGATTTTAAGGCATTAAGTAAATTACCGAAAACGGCGTATAAAAGCATCCGCTGTTTGAGGCGATAGCCGAGTTCGGATGGTTTAGCCGAATGAGGGAATTTATAGCCTGAGAAACCATAGCCTTGACTTTTTCGTTCTTTTGTGTCAAGACAAAAGGACAAAACCGCAACCGCCATTGCGCGCAGTATGTCATGTCGACCGCAGGAGACATCTCTATTCAAATTTCAGAGATTTCTCACTACACTGCGTTTCGTATCGGAATGACAAACACTGAAACATAAAAAAACGGCTAAGATATCCCTTAGCCGTTTTTTGTTTTATACTTCTTTATCAAATAAAGGTACTACATCTTTATTTTCAATATAGTCACTAATTCTATCAATTTCATTAAAATCTACATATTTAACTAGATGACTATTTTTAACATATTCCCAAGTCTTATGATTTTGTGTTGTAACATTTTTATCAGGCTCTTGACCAATTAAAAAGTATTCACCTTTCCTTTTACAAGAATAATCAACTGCTTTAGTAAAAGATATAAACCTTGTTAAGTCATTTTCTAAATTATAATGTCTTTTGGCAAAATCAACTGTCTGCCCAGCTACAATAACTCCATTTTTCCCAATAAAATTGACATCAACTGGAGTTAACAACTCTTCAAAATCACTAGGTCTTACTGTTACATTAATATTTACTCTCTTCTCAATTTTAGAATAAAGTTTTTTCTCTACTTTTGAGTAAATACTTTCTCTTGAACTAACTATATCAAATTCATCATCATAATCAAAAATAAATTTAGAAAATAGTTTTTTAAAGACTCCTTCATTTAAATCCATATCCAAATTGCCGGTATCAGAAAAATTTACAAGGTTATTTGAATATCTATGAAGGTAATTCATGTAAGACTGATTTACCCATTTTTTTTTAAATTCAGAGTTTAAACCTATTTCATATTTATCAGATTTTATCTCAAAATTTAAATCGTGCTCAATGTTTTTAAAATAAGTTTTAATAAAACTATATTTTTTTGAGGATATTAAGTTTTTTAGAATTGCTAATTTTTGGTATGATACCTTAAAAATAGTTTCCTCACCATTTGACATAATAAGTCCTATACTAATCTTCTCTCTAAGATTAGCATTAAGTGGAAGGTATATTATATTATAAAAGGTTTTCATTATTTAATATTTGCTTGAATCAATTCTCTAAAATGATTTTCACACTCCTTTAACTAATCTTCATTAAATAAAAACTTAATTAAATTAGCTTCTAAATTACTGATATTCAAATTCCATGCCTCAGGTATATTTGAAAGAATGTTTTTTAATTCTCTTTTGCAAACTGAAACACAAAAATAAAACTTTTCAACTATGTTATTAACGAGCTCTACAAGTTTTTTATTATTTACAAATAAAATTTTAGCTAAATCTGTAGATATTATAGATTCCGAATCACTAATTAAATATAATCCATGATTTAACGAATTTGAATTAAATATCGCATCGTGATCAAAGACTGTAAAATAATAGCTATCTCCATCACTATAATCCAATAGTAAGTTACTATTGTTATAATTTCTATCTTCATTAGAAAGCCAAATATCGAAAAGAGCTATCAATAAAAAATCTTCTTTATTTTTTAATTTTTTTTTAAAACTTTCATCCTTGAAAGATAATATCGTGGGTTCATCAATCACCTGACTATCTTCTATATAAAAGGAACCAAAACAAGGCTTATTAAAAAAAATAGGCTGAACAGTATTTGATTTATCTATAGGTAAATGATCTACCGAAACATTGATTAGGGCTATTTCAGGAGTTCTTAACTCCCATAATCTTGCAAAACAGGAACCAATAACTTCATTAAACAAAGGAGAAGCAAATAATCTCCCATGCTTACAAATCCAAGAATTAAAATCATTGCAAGTAACCAATACTGGATTACCTCCTGTATTATAAACTTTTAAAAATGTATGAATTGATTTTAGTTCGCTAAGCATTTAATAAGTCATTACTTATCAAATATAAAAATTAAGATTTATATTTAAAAATAAATAATAACTGTAAAAAACGGCTAAGATACCCCTTAGCCGTTTCCTGTTTCAAATAAAGTAAACCTATTTGAAATTATAGTGTTTTTGCGTTTTTCACCTTTTGGTCGGTAATGGCATGTTTAACCACTTCCTTCATATCGCTCACATAGTGGAACGTTAGCCCCTGTAAGTATTCCTGTTTGATTTCCTCTATATCACGACGGTTTTCCTCACATAGTATAACCTCTTTAATACCTGCCCTCTTAGCAGCAAGGATTTTCTCCTTAATACCACCTACAGGCAATACACGTCCGCGAAGAGTAATCTCCCCTGTCATGGCAAGATTCTTTTTAACCCTTTTTTGCGTGAACGACGATACCAGCGATGTAAGCATAGCAATACCCGCACTTGGCCCGTCTTTTGGTGTAGCTCCTTCCGGTACGTGAATGTGCACGTTATAGCTGGAAATCACTTCCGGACTAATACCAAGCTGTTCTGCATTGGCCTTAATGTATTCCAGAGCGATGGTAGCCGACTCCTTCATAACATTACCAAGGTTACCCGTCATAGTTAACGATCCCTTACCTTTGCTCAGTAACGACTCAATAAATAATATATCGCCGCCTACACTTGTCCAGGCAAGACCTGTAACCACACCTGCCACTTCATTATTTTCATACTTATCGCGCTCCATTCTTGGTGAGCCCAGTACCTCAATAATATCAGCTTCGGTAGCCTTATGGTTATATTCTTCCTCCATGGCAATGCATTTTGCAGTATGCCTTACCATTTTGGCAATTTGTTTTTCCAGTCCGCGTACGCCCGACTCCCTAGTGTATCCGGTTACGATTTTCTCCATCTGTTTTTTACCAATACTCAGGTCTTTATCGGTTAGTCCGTGTTCCTTAAGCTGTTTTGGTAACAGGTGGCGTTTTGCAATCTCTACCTTTTCTTCAATGGTGTAACCTGTCATGTTTATAATCTCCATCCTGTCACGAAGCGCAGGCTGAATAGTTGCCATGTTGTTAGACGTAGCTATAAACATCACTTTACTAAGGTCATACCCCAATTCAAGGAAGTTATCATAAAACTCTGAATTCTGCTCTGGATCAAGAACCTCAAGTAATGCACTTGATGGGTCTCCGCTTGGCCCTACAGACAGTTTATCTATCTCATCCAGTACAAACACAGGATTACTTGTCCCTGCCTTTTTAATACTCTGGATAATACGACCCGGCATAGCACCGATGTATGTTTTACGGTGACCGCGAATTTCGGCCTCATCACGAAGTCCGCCCAGCGATATACGGATGTACTCACGTCCCAGTGCTTCAGCAACCGATTTACCTATGGATGTTTTACCAACCCCCGGAGGGCCGTATAAACACAATATAGGCGATTTCATATCGTTTCTCAGCTTTAATACAGCCAAGTATTCTATAATACGTTTTTTAACGTCTTCAAGTCCAAAATGATCACGGTGCAGTATTTTCTCGGCACGTTTAAGGTCAAACTTATCTTTAGAGAATTCGTTCCATGGCAAATCAAGCATCAGCTCTAAATAGTTACGCTGAATACCATATTCTGCCGCCTGCGGGTTCATACGTTGCAGCTTCGAAACCTCCTTATCAAAGTGTTCTTTTGTTTTTGTGTTCCACTTTTTAGCTTTGCCCTTTTTGCGCATTTCCTCTATTTCCTGATCGTGTGAAACACCACCCAGTTCTTCCTGAATGGTTTTCATTTGCTGATGAAGGAAATATTCACGCTGCTGCTGATCTAAATCAAAACGTACCTTACTCTGGATATCGTTTTTAAGTTCCAGCTTTTGCAACTCAAGGTTCATGTGGCGAAGGGTTTCCAGCGCACGGTTTTTAAGGCTACCCTCGGCAAGCAGTTCCTGCTTTTCCTTTACGGTAAGACTCATGTTTGAAGAAACGAAGTTCACAAGGAATGAGTCGCTCTCAATGTTCTTAATGGCAAAGGTAGCCTCGGTAGGGATATTCGGGCTTTCCTTAATAATCTGGATAGCCAGTTCCTTAATCGAATCTATAATGGTATTAAACTCGGCATCGTCCTTTTCAGGGCGTTCTTCATTCACTTCCTTAACGGTAGCACGCAGGTATGGCTCTTCGGTAGTTACCTCATCAATTTCAAAGCGTTTTTTACCCTGAATGATTACAGTTGTATTACCGTCGGGCATTTTAAGCACGCGCAATATGCGGGCTACTGTACCTATTTTATGGATATCGTTTGCTGAAGGCTCTTCTACCTTTTCGTCTTTTTGAGCCACTACCCCAATAATTTTACCGCTGGCATTGGCTTCGTTTATCAGTTTGATCGACTTGTCCCTGCCTGCTGTAATTGGGATTACTACCCCCGGAAAAAGCACCATGTTGCGCAATGGCAGTATAGGCAAATCTGCAGGCAGTACCTCGCGGTTCATTTCTTCCTCATCTTCAGGGGTCATTAACGGAATCAAATCGGCATCTGTATCCAGTTCCTGAAGTGACAAACTGTCAATATTTAATATTTTTTGATTAGACATACTTATAATAGGTCATTTTGTCATTAAACATTTGCTGTTATGCAAATGCCCCGTTTATATTGGGGGTATTATTTACTTGTATATCAGTAATAACAATGTATTAGCTGATATGTTAACGCAGTATAATGTCAATCATTATGCCACATTAGGGATTTTCTTAAAAAAGAACGCCCCACATAAAGCGGGGCGTACCAGTAGATATAGTAGTTTGAGTTAGTAGTTCGAAACTAAAATTTAGAAGCTGTAGTCTACATCATAAGTACCTGTAAAGTTAACTACTTCGGTACCGTTTGTAGCAGAGAAACTGTATGTTCCTGCAATTCTCTCTTCTGTTTTGCTATTTATAACTATAGATCCGGTTGTAGCCATGTACATAGACTCCGGAGATACAGTTACATATCGTGCACCTACCACGTCTTCAAGCATGTTTCCGGTAATTTGGTATGTACCCGGAGTCAATGAAGCATCAATAGTAAGTACCACATTATTTTGAGAAGCATCAAGTCCGTTAATGCTTATAGTCTCACCTAATCCACCATCGGCAACAGCCACAGCAATATTAGCAATTGGGTAGTCTGTACCGTCAAGAACAGCTGTAAACAAATCGTCAGTAGTATTTCCCCCACCTGTACCCGGTATAGAACCTGTGTAAGATATGTTTGTAAATGCCCCCGCAGTAAACTCAATTGGGGCTACATCTTCCTCGTCATTACTCCACCATCCGGTAAAGCTGAATGTACCCGATACCTTTTGGTTAAGGGCATCAATGTTTGTTATGTTTACAGATCCAGATGAACCTTCTGAACCAAAGTTAAGATACTGATATTCTGTTCCTACCGGCTGATAGTACATAAGTACATCATCACCCGAAAAAGTTCCTACAGCAGGGTTTGGCACAGCAAAGCTAACCGATTCCCCCTGTGAGCCTCTTAGTCCTGAAACCACAAGCATACCGTCATTTATTACAGCAAGAGTAGTCGTGGCTGTGTAGGTTTCTCCGCTAAAGTTTACGGTAAATGATCCTGTTGAACCGCCTGGATTGTTACCAATATTGTCTAATAATACCGGGTCTACCGGTTCTGTATCACAGGCTATAAAGCCCATGGCCAAAAACAGAAGCGCAAACGCCTGTACAATTTTCATCTTTTTCATAACTTCTTATTTTTTATTCGTGTATTCGTATTCTTAGTTCAGCGAGTAAGACACAAGCGTACTGCTTGATGTAAATCCTCCTGAATTTTGTGTTTCTGATTTAATAGGACCTACATTTTTAGCAAACCAAAAGTAAACAATGTTTGTTGTATTAACCGCTTCGCTGGAATAAATCATTGTTTGTTTTACCTTAATAACATCTTCATAAGTAGTACCGTTAATATCTACAGTAATTCCTTTTTCCTGAATAATGTTATCAACATGAATATCCATAACAATTGGAGGGATATTAACACCATCTATCTCATAGCTGGTTGTTTGTTGTAAATCTTCAGCCCAGGTTTGTCCTGGCTCCAGGTAGTCTTTTAATAAAATATACTCATATGGTGATACCGTAATTTGCATTCCTTCCTGATTTGGAATATCAACACTTACTCTCATAGAGTAGTCACCGTTATTATGTCTAACCCCCATGCTCGATTCACCAGTAAAACCTCCCGTTCCGGCATCAGCAAACCCAGTACTTGATGTATAGTACAGGTTACCGTCTATTGTTTGTGTACCCGTAAGTAACATAGTGCTTTCCCCTTCATCTTCAATATCAAAAACCCATTCGTTATTAACAGCTAGTGGCCAGTAACTACCATCACTTGTACCCGGATTAGTAGGATTGTTTGGATTAGTACCCGGATTTTCAGGATTGTTTACATTGTCTAAAAGAACCGGATCTACAGGCTCTGTATCACATGAAACAAAGCTGAATGCCGAAAGAAACAATACTAAAGCCGATAATCTTCTAAAGTTTTTCATATGGTTTTATAGTTGTTAGGTGCCCAAATATAAAGTATTTTTTTTAATATCTTAATGTTTTTTTAATACCCTAGCCAGTAATATTATACCTATTACAAAGAATAATGTAAGGAATATCACAGAATATCGCATACTTCCGAAAATCTGGTCAATAGCACCATAAAGTACCATACCTATCACGATTCCTATTTTTTCGGTCACGTCATAAAAGCTAAAAAACGAGGCAGTATCCTGAGTTTCAGGTAACATTTTAGAATAGGTACTTCTTGACAGCGATTGTATACCTCCCATTACAAGCCCCACAAAACCGGCAGTGATGTAAAAGTGCATAGGCAGGGTTACAAAGAAAGCCGCTATACATATAACAGCCCAAACGGCATTTATCCCTATAAGAGTTTTAATATTTCCGAATTTTGCCGAAAGTTTTGAGGTTAATATCGCTCCCGCAACTGCCACAAGCTGTATTAACAATATACTACCTATAAGCCCCATGCTCTTAGCATCGTCACTACCCCACTCTATCTCTTTTGCTCCAAAGTAAGTAGCTACCAGCATTACGGTTTGTACAGCCATACTGTAAACAAAAAATGCCCCCAGATAACGTTTAAGTTGGGTAGTTTGCTTTAACTGATCCCACACTTTGCGTAACTCCTTAAAACCGTTAAGCAGTACATGGCGGGTTACCTTATTGTTGTTTTTGTTTCCTTTTGGTAAATAGTAATAAGTATACTGGCTAAACAGTATCCACCATATCCCTACCATTACAAACGATATACGCATGGCTTTTAGGGCAGCAGGATTTTCATCTGTGCCTTTAATTTTAAGCATTTCCGGCATCATACCCATAATCATAGCCAGGTTAAGTATAAGCAGTATTACACTACCTATGTACCCCATTGAGTATCCTTTTGCACTAATGCTGTCCTGCTGCTCCGGGTAGGCAACATCGGGCAGGTAAGAGTTGTAAAATACAAGGCTACCCCAAAAACCTACAAGACCAAAAAAGTAAAGCGATAAACTAAGGTATAAATTACCTAAGTCAAACCAGTACAAACCAATACAGGCAAGTGCACCCATGTAACAAAACAGTTTAAGGAAGCCCTTTTTGTTTCCGCTATAATCGGCAATACCCGAAAGTAACGGCGAAATAAATGCCACGACCAAAAAGGCAAAGGCAGTAATAAAGCTCATTAGGGCGGTATCTTTTACCGTAAATCCTAAAAAGTCAATGTATTCTATTTTTGCCCTGCTAAAAAGCTGCTCATAAAATATAGGGAATACTGCCGAAGCAATTACCAGACTGTAAACCGAGTTGGCCCAATCGTAAAAAGCCCAGGCATTAAGGAGCTTTTTATCTCCTTTTTGTAGTTGTACCGACATACTTAATTATTTGGTTTGTTTTGCCAAAACTAATTTATTTTTTGGATTATAGGATTATCTCAGGGTTAGATTTTAGTATGTAATAGGTGTAAATGCAATGTTTTTCATTCCGATTGGAGCGATAGCGGGAAAGAGGAATCTTGTTAATGACTGTCCTTTTGTCTTGACACAAAAGAACGAAAAAGTCAAGGCTATGGTCTCTCAGGCTATAAATTACCTCATTCAGCTAAACCATCCGAACTCGGCTTTCGCCTCAAACAGCGGATGCTTCTATACGCTTCTTCCGGTAATTTAATTTATACCTTCAAAACCTAATGCCTTTCTCCACTCTACCGTACTATAGTTTATACCTCTAAAAAAAAGAAATCAAAAACATACTATTTGATTCATTTGCCCTATTTCCTGCCATTTACCGTTTATTTTTTAAGAAGATGTAAGCTCCCAAAAAATAACATAAAAGCTTATTATAAGTGTAACTACAAATACTATTAAATACACCCACCACATCCTGAGTTCTTTTGCGATAAAAAGCCTAACCAATACACAGGCAATAACAGACGGTATTAATGCTGCTATGAAAACAAAAACTAAAACAGCAACCGGATTGCCGGTAAGGAAAAATAATTTTATCATTCTTATATTTTATCTGTATGAAAACTGTTTCAGAACCTTTCTTTCTATATCATCGTCAGGCCAAATTTCAATTTTGTAATAATCGTTATCACTCTCATTAGCCAGGTCGGTTTCAGCTACGCTTTTAAAGTTAGAGCCATAAACCCTTACCCTGTATTTACCCGGAGTCACTTTTATGGTTAACTCCACCGTACTAGTAGGGCAATCCATAATTAGTAATTCTCCCGATGAGATGTCAATCCCCCCTTCCACAACATGATCATACAAACTATAATCTATATCTTTAACGGGATTTTGCAAAACGGTTATTTCTCCTTTTACATTCCCATAACAATAGGTACCAACAGCAATAATCCCCTGCTTTGTTGCAAAGCGTGCCTCAAAAGCTTCATCAGTCCAAAACTCATTTGAACCAGTATCCCCTTTAGCTTCTTTATCTTCAAGATAAAACTGATGGTATTCGGTATAAAAATTAAATGTATGGGTCATCTTTTGTGTTTGCGCACTGCAAAAGCCTGTAATAAGTATTAGTAAAACCAGTAGTTTTTTCATTTAAAAAATATAATTAGTCAATATACCTGCTATTTTTCGAAAGGCATTTTTGGAGCTTTACAATACCAGTCTACCTCATAAAGGAGACCTTTTTTTTCGTCTGTTTTTTTATAAAGGTATATTTTACTGAAATAGCCTGAAGGATAGTAGTAAGCCGAAGGTGCTATCATCCTTGGATTATTACCTGTATTTTTAAGATAACTGTCAACTTTATTCTGAGTATAATTTTCAAAGCATTTCACAGCCTTTTTCTTTGTAAGTAATTTATCCTTTACATCATCAAAAAGCACCTCCTCTACCTTATGCTTATCAGTGTTGTAAACAAACTTATCATCCCTTATGGCAGGCAGTAATTTAAATTCTGTTTTATGTTTGTCTTCGGTTATGCTGCTTCCCTCCTCATCGGCGTCAAATTCTATATATATAATCTTCCTAAACAAATCATTATAAAAGTACATCTCATCTGCAAAATCAATAAGTTTTTGCCTGTCCTCCTTTCCTATAGCGCCATATTCAATAAAATCGTGTGGAGCATAACTATTAAGTTCCAGTACGTTACTCCCTTTACTTAATTTAATTTCATATTGAGCGGCATCATATACCAGCATCTTTTTCCCTTTTTCATTAACCTGTATATCAAGTTTGTCAGGATTAATATCTGCTGTAGCATTAATAAGTTTTAGAAACTTTTCTTTCTCTTCAACATCAGTAATTTCAGCGCTTCGTAATTCATCTTCATATTGCAGACTATGAACATGATGATGATATTTAAACATTCTCCCGTCACTAAGCACTGCCAGATAACTGGTGCTTTTACCCCAACTCCATGAACTATATATTAACACCGATACTATTAGTGCATTGGGGTCGTTTATACCGAGTTTTTGATATAAACTTTGGTTGTCATTAAATTTATTAAAATGTACAGTGTTTAATGTAACAGCAGGTTGTTGAACGGCTTTACAGCAAAATAGTAAAAACAATAAGGGTAAGGCAAGTAGTTTTTTCATACAGCAATATAGCATTTCTGTAAACAAAAAAGCCTTGGTTTCCCAAAGCTTTTTTATAGAATATAATTCATTTAAATACTTATCGCAGTACCTGCCCACCGGCAACAACATTTTTATTTCTAAGGTTACTTTGCGAACTAAAGGTTGTTACTACAAACGATATTTTAAAGTTTTCAAGAAATACAAGTCCCAGTGTTACCTGTCCAAATGTAAAGTTACTCTTATCTATACCAAGGTTGGTTTGATACTCATCTGTCCCAAAATAAAGAGACGTACTCGCCTCAAAGAAAAAGCGCAGTTCATTATTATCTATAGCTGCATCACCATAAAAATTTAACCCTACAGATGCGCTTCCGGCCCAATCATCAGTAGTGGTACCAAAAGCCGGTAAATCGGCTGCTCCTTTTGCTATAAACCTACCTAACAAATTATAGTCATGGTTTGCAGAGTGTGTATAAATAACAGGATACTCAAAAGTTAAAACAGTATTACCGCCATAGGTTACCAGCCTTTGATAGGCTTCTTCCTGCTGTGCGCTTTCTTCGTCACTACTATTACTACTGGAAACCATTGTACCAAGGCTAACCCTAAAAACACCAAGACTACCTCCTACCAGCTCTGAATAAATTGAACCCGAATTGTTACCAAAGCTTACACCTGTATTACCAAGAGCCTTAAACCTTTTGCCTTCGTTTTCATAAAGCACATCAAAAACAGCTCTTGATTTTTTTCCTCCGGGAAAATAAGTGAGTTTTTTAAAAAGTACAGTATCAATTCGCATTACCTGCTCAAGGCTGTCTATCTGGGTATTTAGCCCCTTAATGTTCTTTTTGTAGTTGGCAATAGTTTCAAGCTTCTTGTTAATTTCATCATCGGTAAATCGCTCAACAGGCGGATTTGCCGTAGGATCATAATTATTGGCATTATTAGTAAGTGCAGTTTGTATTTCTTTAATTTTTTCTTCCTCTACGCTAATATCTTTGGTATGATATTCTATTAAAATCTGTTCTTTAGATTTCACTGCTGTAGACTCTCCTGCAAAAGAATTTTCAAGCCTGTTAGCCTTAACCGGTGATATGCTCTTAACTTTAAGTCCGGCAACCTGAGCATTAGCCCCATAAAAGGCAATTAATAATAGTAAAAGTAATTTTGTTTTCATTGGATGTGGTGATTTTGTTAAAGTGTTAAAATTAACATTTTAACACAAAATACACCATACCCTTTTATAGGTATTTTACTATCAAAAAAACACGGGTAAGGCTATGAGTTTTTTCATAGAGAATTTTAATCTGTTTCAAATTCAAAAAACGAACGATCTGCAGCAATAGCCATATGTAATTCCTTCAGGTTATGAGTATCATAACAGTTAATATGCATTGAGTTAGGGTGTGCTAATGTACGGCTCATAACAATCCCCAAAGAATCGTTTATAAAAATATTGCCCATTGGTCCTGTAGGTAAAACATCCTGTGAATATTTTTTTACTGTAACAGGCTTACCGTTAAGCGCAATTGTTTTTTGGGAAAGGTATTTTAACTCCTGTCTTAAATTAACCTTATCATTTTTAATGATAAGTGTATCTGTATAATCCATCAAATGCCTGTACGGATAATAAAACACAACAGAATCAGAAAACACAATTTTTCGCAACGTCAGAGAATCTTTTCCAAAATAAGGGAGAGTATCAAGATCTACATTTTTAATAGCAACATTATCTCTAATTAGATATAATAGAAGACTAATCTCTTTTTCTGTTTTTAAAGGTTTCTCAATCCCATTATTACAGGATACTATCAATAAAAACAACACGGGTAAGGCTATGAGTTTTTTCATACAGCAATATATTAAATATCAACTTAACCTGTTACACCCATCCTATTATTACATCTCCTTTTCGTAAGCCTATAACCGATGTTACTTTACCGGTTTCCTCATCAGTCATTACATATATAGGTTGGTTATCTACTAATAATATATAAACCAGTTCGGGTTTAGCGTTAACCTTAGCTTTATCCGGTTCATTATATTTTGTATAACAAACAATCGTAACATCATCAGCCTGCTTTATTTTTTCGGCAATAACAAAGTAATGTTCACGTACCTCTTTTGGCTGATTAGGAAAATAATTATCAAGAAAAACATTAAGGTCATTACTCTCCTCTATCTCATTAACAAAAGCTGTTACCTGAGGAGCATCTGTACTTGATGACTTTGAATTATCTATCAATACGTTTATAATTATTGTCAAAGCAAAAACCAAAACAAAGACAACTATTTTAATGGTGTGATTTTTTTTCATAGGTCAAAAATAATCAAAAAACAGATTCCTTTATGTATAACAATCACGTCCCATCACTTTATTAAATCTTTCAATTTTAAATCCTAAAATCTAATTTCATAAAAAAGCCTCGCTAAAAAGCGAGGCTCAATATCTTTAAAACAATAGTCGTGTTTCTATTATCTTTTATCTAAAATCATTACTTAAACGTTACCCCAAACTTAGCCGCTTCGGCTTTAGCTTCCGGAATCATTTTTTTAAGGTTAGCAATCCTTGTAGCATCACTAGGGTGTGTACTAAGCAGCTCCGGAGTTCCGCCTGCACCCTGTGCCGACATCCTTTGCCAAAAACTAATTGCCTCATCCGGGTTATATCCCGCAATAGCCATAAGTATAAGTCCGTATTTATCAGCCTCAGTCTCGTGGCTTCTGCTAAACGGAAGCATCCCTAAAACGTTAGATCCCACACCATAAGCCTGCATATAAATTTGTTGTGCAGCTTCGCTTTCTTGGGTTGTTGCAGCTCCTAAAAGTACAGCACCTACCTGCTGAGCCTGGCTCGCGGTCATACGTTGACCACCATGGTTAAGTAACGCATGCGATACCTCGTGCCCCATAACAGTTGCCAGTCCGGCTTCGGTTTTAGTAACCGGAAGTATACCACTATACACAACAATTTTACCGCCCGGCATACACCATGCATTAAGCGACGGATCCTGTACTAAATGATATTCCCACTGGTAATCTTTTAAATACCCCTGATAGCCGTTGGCATTAAGGTATTTTTCGGCAGCAGCCCTAATTTTCTGGCCTACTGTGGTAACCATTTTTGCTTCGGCAGTACCGGTAATCACCTTGTTTTCCTTAATAAAAGCATCATACTGCTGGAAGGAAGCAGGGAAAATCTGATCGTTTGACACAACGTTAAACTGCGATTTCCCTGTAAAAGGATTGGTCGTACAGGCAAAAAACATCATCAGTATAAACCCCGATAATACAACTATACTCTTTCTCATATAACGATAAAATTAGTTTTGCTAAATCAAAATTAGTAAATATTTTCCTGTAATTTCCTTAATAATTAACCTTAGTCCGTTAAAGTATTGTGAACGTTTTGATTAGGCTAATTACTTTCTTAAATCAAGCGAAGCCTTTAAAATAGACCCTAACAAAGCCAAATCAATATCGGCCTCAGGGTTTATGGGTAATATTTTCATACGTGCCCGCTTTTCCTGTACCAGTTCGGGGAAATCCAGTAAGCCACCATCTACAAACCCTATGTAGGGTTCACCCGTTTTCTTATGGGTATGAAAGTAACACAGCATCTTACCTTTATGGTAAAAAAACGGCATGCTGTATTTCCATTCCTGCGTTATGGCATCGTCAAACCCACTTATAAAATCTTTCAGGGCAAGCAGGCAACCCTTTACCGGCTCATTGAGCCTGTCAAAATAATTATCAAACGGACGTAGCATTTAATTCAATTTTAATATTATGTAAGGTAAGAAATTTCTAACTTGCCAATAAATAATTCTACCACCATGTCAGTAAGCAGTTCAAACCGAAGGTCAATGGCCATACCAAAACCCATAAGGGTAACGGCAAAAGTACTCGAAGCTACCTCACAAAAAATGGCGGCAAAGTTTGCTATGAAGCTATTTATAACCCCCATGAAATTCCCTATCCCTAAGCGGGAAGAAAAAATGAATGCCGAAAGCAGACAGGAGTTTGTAAAAGTTCCGGCAATCAACAAAACCATAAGGGTTTATCACTATGGCGACAGCGACAAAAAAGTATTGCTGGTACACGGTTGGAGCGGACGCGGAACACAACTGCAGTCCATCGCCGAAAAACTGGTAAAAAAAGGCTACAGCACCGTTAGTTTTGATGCGCCCGGGCATGGTAAAGCGCCCGGAAAAACGAGTGATATGACCGAGTTTATCGCTGCCATACTGGAGCTTGAAAAACAATACGGACCCTTTACTTATGCCGTAGGGCATTCACTGGGAGGCATGTCGGTACTTAATGCCATAAAACAGGGACTAAAGGTAGATAAGGCGGTAATTATAGGCAGCGGCGATATTATAGAAGATATAATGAACAACTTTATAAAAGAGTTAGGCATGAATATTGGTACAGGTAAACTGATGATGAAGCTGTTTGAAAAAAAGTTTGGTGAAACCATTAACAGCTATTCGGCGTATATAGCAGCACAGGCAGTAACTGTTCCCGTACTGGTTATTCACGACGAAGATGATACCGATGTTCCCGTAACCGCTGCACACCACATCCATAAACATTTGGCAAACAGCCAGCTTATGATAACGCAGGGATTAGGGCACCGAAAAATTTTGGGCGACAGCACTGTCATCAAAACGTTAACCCAATTCTTACTATCATGAAAAAATTAATGGCATTGCTTATCCTGTTCTCCCTTACGGCATGTAACGGACAGGTTAAAAAGAAAGAACATAAAGCCGAAAAGGCTCAAACCGAAAAGACTGACAGCAAATTTAAGGTAACTAAAACCGATGCCGAATGGAAAAGCCAGTTAAGCCCCGAAGAATATTCGGTACTTCGTGAAAAAGCTACCGAAAGGCCTTATACCGGGAAATATGATGAGTTTTTTGAAGATGGCGTATATGTATGTGCCGCCTGCGGAAACCCATTGTTCAAGTCAGACAACAAATACAATTCCCATTGCGGATGGCCTTCATTTGATCAGGCAATCAAAGGATCTGTAATTTATGAGGAAGATTTTTCACACGGAATGCACCGCACCGAGGTTATGTGTGCCAACTGTGGCGGTCACCTGGGGCACGTGTTTGACGACGGACCAAAAGCTACAACCGGAGAGCGTTTTTGTACCAATTCGGTTTCTATTAAATTTATCCCTGCAGAAGAACTTAAAAAAGCGAAAAAGGAGTAACTACAATGAAAGATTACAATGTAAACAAATCAGAAGCCGAGTGGAAAGAACAACTAGGCCTGGAGCGTTATAAAATACTTAGGCAAAAAGGAACCGAGTTCCCCCACTCCGGCAAATACAACATGCACTTTGAAGAAGGCACTTATGTATGCGGAGCCTGTGGCGAACCCCTGTTTGCATCAAACTCAAAATTTAATTCGCACTGCGGATGGCCATCGTTTGATGAAGCCCTTCCGGGTAAAATTGAATATGTAAAAGATACCTCACACGGTATGATTCGCACCGAGATTATGTGTGCCAACTGTGGCGGTCACCTGGGTCATGTATTTGACGACGGACCTACCCAAACCGGACAACGCTATTGCGTTAACTCCCTATCGGTAGATTTTAAAGAATAACATTTTTTTACAGATACACCGCCCCGCCCACCAGCGGGGCTTTTTTATTTCCTACTGTCATTGCGAGGAGGAACGACGTGGCAATCTATTAATAAATTCCCTATGTCATTTCGACCTTGTGGAGAAATCTTTTTAGATTCTTCATTCCGCTATCGCTGCAATCAGAATGACAATAGTAGTGTTAGCATAAGAGTCAGCAAACGGTATTAGGTTCTGTAGCGTATAGAAAATTATAAACGAGGCGTTAATAAGCATCCGCTGTTTGAGGCGATAGCCTAGTTCGGATGGTTTAGCCGAGAGCCATAATTTTTAGCTTAAAGAACCAAAGCCTTGACTTTTTCGTTCTTTTGTGTCAAGACAAAAGGACATAAACACATCAATCATATCAAATAAAACAGTAACTTTATTCTATGGATCTCTTTAACGAAAAACCCGACTGGGCTAAGGCCTTAAAGCCGTTACTGGAAAAATACAAAGGCGCAAAACATCCGCTGGAATACAAAAACATATACCAGCTACTGGTAATGGTAGTACTTTCGGCACAAGACAGTGATGCCCATATCAATAAAGTAGCACCAAAATTCTTTAAAGAATTCCCCGATATGAAGTCGCTCGCAAAAGCCAATACCGAACAGCTTACCGCAATACTGAGCGAAATACGCTTTCACGGCAACAAAATAGCATGGCTTCAGGATATAGCATCTACTGTAAAAGAAGACAAAAATATTCCCCTTACCATGAAAGAGCTAACTGCCCTTAAAGGTGTTGGGCGAAAATCGGCAAACGTAATAATGCGTGAAGCAGGTGTACCGGTAGAAGGCATCATGGCCGACTTACACGTTATACGCGTTGCTCCCCGATTAGGGATTGCGCAGGGTAAAGATGCCGTTAAAATTGAGAAACAAATGATGGAAGCACTACCACGTGACATGTGGGCCGATGCCGGAATGGCAATATCTTACCTGGGGCGTGAAACCTGCCGTCCAAGCAACCCAAAACACAGCGAATGCATCATGAAAGATGTTTGCGAATACTACCAAAACGAAAAGAAATAACTACTCTAAGTATAAAAACAAAACAGTATTAAGTATTATTGTCATTACGAGGAGGAATGACGTGTCAATCTCTATCATAAATATTAATGAGATCCTTCCTACCGTCAGGACGACAAACACGTTCTGTCATTTTGAGCGTAACGAAGTGGAGTCGAAACTCGAGGCTGGAAAGCCGAACTGATGAAATAAGTCTAAAAAACGAAGTAATTTTTAGCTTAAAGAACCATAGCTTTGACTTTTTCGCTTTTGTGCTATAACAAAAGGGCAATAAAACAACACATCATAAAACAAAAAAAGAGAGGTATAAACCTCTCTTTTTCAGCAACTATATAATATATATTTAAGAATATATCTTTATCAGTTTCCCCTCTCCGGTAAACGATGCCGTTAGGCCAATACCATCCTGGGTTTTCATATCCAGCCTATAGTTTCCTTTATCCGACTTATAGGCTTTAACCACCTTATAATCTCCATAATCCTTGTGGATATTATCCATTACTTCCTTAGGTATTTCACTAATTTTAATCTCTTTATATTCGTTCTCCTGCTCATAAAGTACAGTAGAATCATTGTAATAAACAGTAACCGATGCGGTTGCAGTAAAAGCAGCCATCAGCATTGCTGAAGCAAAAATCAGTTTTTTCATGTTTAGCTATTTAGTTAGTTGAATCTACCCAAAGTTACAACATACAACCTCTAGTCGTATTAAAATATTGCTAAAGTTTAAAAACCAAGACCAAAACGGGCTCTTAAAAGCAATATCGCTCCTTCTTCTGATTTATGCACATGCCCCCTGTGTACATATGATCCAATATACACGTAACCAATCCCTGCACCCAATTCATAATCAAACTTTTTACCTAAAGTCCTTCTCATCCCCCACATAGGCACAATATTTAAAAAGCTAGGTACATCACCTACATCATTAATCTTTATAACACCAAAATCAGCATAATAAGTTGTGGTAACAGAAAAGTAATTTGCCCTGTTTCTTGTAATATCTTTTCCTTTTCTTACTCGTCTGCCTAAATTATAGTACCATCTGGGTTCTATTGTAAATGCTGGAAGAGCAAAAAAACCATCTTCACTTCCATCATCAAAAAACCAGTCTGCATTGGCTTTAACCCCTACAGCATAACCAGCTTCAGCTCTTAATGTTAATTGATTAGCCAGTTTAAATTCATAATATAACACCAAGCCGGGATCTCCTATTTGTACTCCTTTAATTTCTTTCTCAACACTTGGATCTTGTTGTTCTGTATCCTGTGCATTCATCTTTCCTGCACAAAGTAAGGCGATTAGGGTTAACCCTAACAGTTTGTTTTTCATAGGTTTAATTTGGTTAATGATTTCTAATATAGTAAAGTTTAGATTTTTTAGTACGAAAAATCAAACATTGTGCCTCATTTTAAAAATATAGAATAAAACCGAATATTTTTTAATTTAAATACAAACCTATATAAAACAAAAAACCCTATCCTTTATCGGATAGGGTTTTGAAAAGAAAGGCAGTGTCATACTCTCCCACAAATTGCAGTACCATCTGCGCAAGCGGGCTTAACT